>NZ_NFIF01000001.1:0-392390 GCF_002161645.1 Blautia sp. An46
TTTTGGAGCTGCTCTAGGGCAGCTCCATTTTTTGCAGCATTTCTAAGACATATGGCTGAATATTTACTTTTTAAACAAATAACAGAACAAATGTTTGAATTAACCAGACGTATATGATATACTGGTACAGCAAACAATAAATAACCAAAATACGGACTTGCTAATTGCACTTATGTAAAAGAACAGGAATATTCGTCTGGCTCCCTGCTTTACAGTGTAATGGGGCGGGAAAAGAAGATAATATAGAAAAGATAGTGAGGAATGAATATGGCAGTGAAAATGCAGCCCAGACAGTTTATAAAAATTAGAGGTGCTAATGAAAATAATTTAAAAAATCTGGATGTGGATATTCCCAGAAATGAGCTGGTGGTACTGACGGGGCTCAGCGGTTCAGGAAAAAGTTCACTGGCTTTTGACACGATCTATGCAGAAGGACAGAGAAGATATATGGAATCTCTTTCTTCCTATGCCCGGCAGTTTTTAGGGCAGATGGAAAAACCGGATGTGGAAAGTATCGAGGGACTTTCTCCGGCAATATCGATTGACCAGAAATCAACGAATCGAAATCCCCGTTCTACGGTAGGGACAGTGACGGAAATCTATGATTATTTCCGTCTTCTTTATGCCAGGATCGGTATTCCCCACTGTCCGAAATGCGGACGTGAGATAAAAAAACAGACAGTGGATCAGATGGTGGACCAGCTTATGAAGCTTCCTGAGAGGACCAGACTCCAGCTTCTGGCTCCTGTGGTAAGAGGAAGGAAAGGAACTCATGCCAAACTCCTGGAACAGGCCAGAAAAAGCGGATATGTGAGGGTTCAGATTGACGGAAACCTCTATGAGCTCAGCGAAGAGATCCAGCTGGATAAGAACAAAAAACATAACATCGAGATCGTGGTGGACCGCCTTATTGTAAAAGAAGGAATAGAGAAACGTCTCACAGATTCTATTGAAACGGTGCTGAATCTGGCAGAGGGCCGTCTGATGGTGGATACTATGGATGGGAATATCCTGAATTTCAGCCAGAGCTTTGCCTGCCCGGATTGTGGAATCAGTATTGATGAAATCGAGCCTCGGAGCTTTTCCTTTAACAATCCTTTCGGGGCCTGCCCTTCCTGCTATGGCCTGGGGTATAAGATGGAATTTGATGTAGATCTGATGATACCAGATAAAACTCTAAGTATACAGGAAGGAGCAATTACAGTCCTGGGTTGGCAGTCCTGTACAGATAAAGGGAGTTTTAGCAGGGCAATCCTGGATGCTTTAGCAGAAGAATACGGATTTGACCTGAACACTCCCTTTGAACAATATCCCCAGAAAGTCCAGGATATTCTTATACATGGAACTGATGGGAAAAAAGTAAAGGTACATTACAAAGGCCAGCGTGGAGAAGGGGTTTATGACGTGGCTTTTGAAGGCCTTATTAAAAATGTCGAAAGACGCTATAAGGAAACCGGGTCAGATTCTATAAAACAGGAGTATGAAACTTTTATGAGGATTACACCCTGTCCTTCCTGCAAGGGACAACGTTTGAAGCCTGAGGCCTTGGCGGTAACTGTGGGAGATAAAAATATCCATGAGGTAACTTCTCTTTCTATCAGCAGTCTCCAGAGATTCATGGATGAACTGAAACTGACGCCTACCCAGGAAATGATC
The DNA here is from genome assembly GCF_002161645.1 of Blautia sp. An46. Classification (NCBI taxonomy): domain Bacteria; kingdom Bacillati; phylum Bacillota; class Clostridia; order Lachnospirales; family Lachnospiraceae; genus Blautia; species Blautia sp. An46. The sequence goes on from NZ_NFIF01000001.1 coordinate 1,657, forward strand.
GGAGAGCAGGTGCTGAAGGAAATTCGGGCCCGAGTAGGATTTCTGGTCAATGTTGGGCTGGAATATCTGACTTTGTCCAGAGCCACAGGTACTTTGTCAGGAGGAGAAGCACAGAGAATCCGCCTGGCCACCCAGATTGGATCCGGGCTGGTAGGGGTAGCTTATATTCTGGATGAGCCCAGTATTGGCCTTCACCAGAGGGATAATGACAAGCTTCTGGCGACCTTAAAGCATTTGCGGGATCTGGGCAATTCTCTGATTGTGGTGGAACATGATGAGGATACCATGAGAGAGGCAGATTGTATCGTAGATATCGGGCCCGGCGCGGGAGAACATGGAGGGGAACTGGTGGCTATCGGTACGGCAGAAGAGATCATGGAAAATCCTAACTCCATCACCGGCCAGTATCTGAGCGGCAAGAAGAAGATTCCCGTTCCAAAGGAACGGAGAAAACCAACAGGATATCTGACCATAAGAAAAGCGGCGGAAAACAATCTGAAAAATATAGATGTAAAGATTCCTTTGGGAGTGATGACCTGTGTCACCGGCGTATCCGGTTCTGGGAAAAGTTCTCTGGTCAATGAGATATTATATAAAAGCCTTGCTAGAAAGCTGAACCATGCCAGGACCATTCCCGGCAAACATAAATGTATTGAAGGCGTAGAGCAGCTTGACAAGGTGATCAATATTGACCAGTCCCCTATCGGGCGTACCCCTCGTTCTAATCCGGCAACTTATACAGGAGTTTTTGACCAGATCAGGGACTTGTTTGCCGCTACTTCTGATGCAAAAGCCAGAGGCTATAAAAAAGGCAGATTCAGCTTTAATGTAAAGGGCGGCAGGTGCGAGGCCTGCAGCGGTGACGGAATCCTGAAAATTGAGATGCATTTCCTTCCTGATGTATATGTCCCCTGTGAGGTGTGCCATGGAAAAAGGTATAACAGGGAAACCCTTGAGGTAAAATACAAAGGGAAAAGTATCTATGATGTTCTGAATATGACAGTAGAAGAGGCTCTGGAATTCTTTGACCATATCCCTTCTATTAAGAGGAAGATCCAGACTTTGTATGATGTGGGCCTTTCTTACATCAGACTGGGACAGCCTTCTACAGAGCTTTCAGGCGGCGAGGCTCAGCGTATCAAACTGGCTACAGAACTGAGTAAAAGAGGAACGGGCAAGACAATTTATATTCTGGACGAGCCTACTACAGGTCTGCACTTTGCAGATGTGCACAAGCTTATAGAAATCCTCCGAAGACTGTCAGAGGGAGGAAATACAGTAGTGGTAATTGAACACAATCTGGATGTGATCAAGACAGCGGATTATATTATTGATATAGGCCCGGAGGGGGGAGATCAGGGAGGCACAGTTATTGCCAGCGGAACTCCTGAGGAGATTGCGAAAAATCCTCTTTCCTATACGGGTCGTTATGTGTCAAAATATTTGAGATGATTGGCCCTTTTCAACGAGGGACAAGTTGGATATAATAAATGTTGAATGTTGAATAACAGAAAATTAGAAAGGGGCAGTGTAAATGGCAGCTTCAGATATTGGAATCGATTTAGGCACAGCCAGTATCCTGGTATACGCCAAAGGAAAGGGGATTGTGCTGAAAGAGCCTTCCGTAGTTGCATATGATAAAGACAGCAATAAGATCAGAGCTGTAGGGGAAGAGGCACGTCAGATGATAGGCAGGACGCCGGGAAATATTGTGGCAGTGCGTCCGCTGCGCCAGGGAGTGATCTCTGACTATGAGGTTACGGAAAAGATGCTGAAGTATTTCATATCCAAAGCCATAGGAAAAAGGGCATTTCGGAAGCCCCGGATCAGCATCTGCGCCCCCAGCGGAATTACAGAGGTAGAAAAAAAGGCGGTGGAAGAAGCCACTTATCAGGCAGGTGCCAGAGAAGTATCTATTATTGAAGAGCCTATTGCAGCAGCCATAGGCGCTGGCATTGACATCACCAAGCCTTTTGGGAATATGATTGTAGACATCGGAGGAGGAACTACAGATGTGGCAGTTATCTCCCTTGGAGGAACTGTAGTTTCCACTTCTATCAAGGTGGCAGGGGATAACTTTGACGAGGCCATTATGCGCTATGTGAGAAAGAAACATAATCTGATGATCGGTGAACGTACTGCAGAGGATATTAAAATCCAGATTGGTACTGTATATTCCCAGCCAGAGCCAAAGACCATGGAGGTAAAGGGAAGAGACACCATTACCGGCCTTCCCAAAAGTATTACGATAACTTCCGAAGAAATCAGAGAGGCTTTAAAAGACGCTGCAACTCAGATTATGGAGACTATACACAGTATTCTTGAAAAAACTCCGCCGGAACTTGCTGCTGATGTGGCGGAGAGAGGAATTGTCCTTACCGGTGGCGGGGCCCTTCTGGGAGGACTGGAGCAGCTGATCGAGGAAGAAACAGGGATTAATACTGTAGTCGCAGAGGAGCCGGCCCTTGCAGTGGCTATCGGTACTGGTCAGTATATGGAGCTTATGAGTAAGCTGGAAGGAAAATAATCTTAAAACACGGTATGGAAGGGAAGAAGTGTGGAAGAAACAATAGAAGGATATGTAGACCATATCATATTTCAGAATCGGGATAATGGATATACAGTGGCCTGTCTGGTTTCAGAGGGAGAGGAAATAACCTGTGTGGGAACTTTCCGCTTTCTTAATGAAGGTGAGACCATACGGGCAAAAGGCGTTTATACAAGACATCCTTCCTACGGAAAGCAGTTTTCTGTAAGCTCCTATGAGTCTGTGATACCACAGGATTCTCTGGCAATGGAACGCTATCTGGGATCAGGCGCTATTAAGGGGATAGGAGCGGCCCTTGCAGCCAGAATCGTAAGAAAGTTTGGAGATGATACGCTGCGGATCATTGAGGAAGAACCGGAAAGACTGGCGGAAGTGAAAGGGATCAGTGAAAGAAAGGCAAGAGAGATTGCAGAACAGGTGGAAGAAAAAGCGGATCTGAGAAGGGCCATGATGTTCCTTCAGCAATATGGGATTACTCAGAACCTGGGAATGAAAATATACCGGCAGTATGGGCAGGAGATGTACGGAATACTGAAAGAGAATCCCTATAAAATGGCAGAGGACATTCCCGGGGTAGGTTTTAAGATCGCAGATGAGATTGCCGCCAGGATTGGAATCCATACAGATTCAGATTACCGCATCAGAAGCGGTATTCTATACATATTACTTCAGGCATCAGGAGAAGGCCATGTTTATCTGCCAAAAGAAGTACTGCTTGGCCGGGCCAAAGAGCTGCTGGGAGTAGAACAAGAATATATGGAGAAACATCTGACGGATCTTTCCATTGACAGAAAGATAGTGATCCGGGAGATATGCAGAGAAGGAAAGCCGGCAGAACTGGCAGTGTATGCTTCTTCCTATTATCAGATAGAGCTTCATGTAGCCCAGATGCTCCATACATTAAACCTTCAGGATACTGTGCAGGAGGACATCCTGGATGAAAAGATTCAGAGGATACAGAGAGCTGCCAGAATAGAGCTGGATGAAAAACAGCAGGAGGCAGTACGGGAAGCAGTGAAAAATGGACTTTTGGTTGTCACAGGAGGTCCGGGGACTGGTAAGACTACTACGATCAATGCCATTATCCGATACTTTGAAATGGAAGAACTGGATATATGTCTGGCGGCGCCTACAGGCAGGGCCGCTAAGAGGATGACGGAGGCCACCGGGTATGAGGCGAAGACCATACATCGGCTTCTTGAACTGAGCGGCGGTCCTGAACAGGCTCAGGAGAGCATCCGATTTGAGAGAAATGCCCAGAATCCTCTGGAGGCAGATGTGATCATCATTGATGAAATGTCTATGGTAGATATATTTCTGATGCATGCCCTTCTTTCTGCAATTGTTTCCGGAACCCGCCTGATCCTGGTGGGAGACGTAAACCAGCTCCCAAGTGTAGGACCAGGAAGCGTACTGAAAGATATTATCTCTTCAGGGCAGTTTCCAGTGGTAGAACTGGTGAAAATCTTCCGGCAGGCGTCCCAGAGCGATATTGTGGTGAACGCTCATAAGATCAACCAGGGAATACCGGTGATACTTGACAATAAGAGCAGGGATTTTTTCTTTCTGAAACGCTATGATGCAAATGTGATCATCAGTATTGTCATAACTCTGATCCAGAAGAAACTTCCTAAGTATGTAGAAGCCTCTCCATATGAGATTCAGGTCCTTACCCCTATGAAAAAGGGTCTGCTGGGAGTGGAGCGCTTAAATGTGATACTGCAGCAGTATTTGAACCCTCCGGAGGCGGAGAAAAAGGAAAAAGAGCATGGACAGGGGCTCTTTCGGGAAGGTGATAAGGTAATGCAGATAAAGAATAATTATCAGCTGGAGTGGGAAATCAGGGGAAATTACGGTATACCTGTTGAAAAGGGTGTAGGAGTTTTTAACGGAGATACTGGAATCATCCGGGAGATTAACCTGTTTGCAGAAACAGTAACCGTTGAATTTGAAGAGAAAAGATTCGTGGAATACTCTTTTAAGCAGCTGGAAGAACTGGAGCTGGCCTATGCCATTACCATACATAAAGCCCAGGGAAGTGAGTATCCTGCAGTAGTGATTCCCCTTCTTCAGGGTCCTAAGATGCTGATGAACCGAAATCTCCTTTACACCGCTGTTACGAGAGCCAGAAAATGCGTGACTCTTGTGGGAGATGAAAGAACCTTTTTTGATATGGAAAGCAATCAGATGGAACAAAATCGATATACAGCTTTGGACGTAAGAATCAGGGAGATTCAGTGAAAAATAAAAAAATAATAATGAATACATTTCTGGATATTCTGTATCCCCGGCACTGCCCAGTGTGTCATAACATAATCGGCTTCCGGGGACAGAAAATCTGTGACAGCTGCAGGGAAAAATTGCAACCTGTAACAGGACCAAGGTGCTATAAGTGTTCCAGACCACTGAGTGATCCCGGACAGGAATACTGCAGGGACTGTAGCAGCCGAAGACATTTCTTTGAACAGGGAATAGGAATTTTTCCCTATAGTACACTTCTTCAGGAATCCCTATACAAATTAAAATATGAAAAACGACAGGAATATGGAACATTTTACGGAGAGCTGGGAGCTCTTTGGGCAAAAGAGCAGATAAGCCGTTGGAAAATAGATATTATAGTACCTGTACCCCTTCACAGAAAACGCTTGGAAAAGAGAGGGTATAACCAGGCAGAACTCATAGCAGAAGCTTTGGGAAAAAGACTGGCTCTGCCTGTGAATAAAAAATTATTAAAACGAAAAGTAAATACCCGTCCTCAAAAGGATCTGGGACCGGCAGAACGGAAGGCGAATCTGAATAATGCCTTTATTTCCAAAGGCAGACTGGAGGGTGGGAATGTATTGCTTGTAGACGATATTTATACTACTGGAGCCACTGTGGACGAGGCTGCAAGAATACTGAAAAAGGCAGGGGCAGACAGAGTCTATTTTCTGGTAATTGCTATCGGCTCTGGGGCCTAAAACTCTTGATTCACTTCCCAGGGGTATGTTATAATGCAGTAAGTATGAGTATGTATCAGAATATAAGGAAAGAGGAAATTTTATGCTTGACGTCCAGAAAATAAAGAAAATGCATAAACTGGCTGCATATGAATCAGGTGAGGGAAAGCAGCATCTGGCTATCAGCAATTATTATAGAAGCGATTACATAGGCCTGGCTTTGATCAAGAATTTTTTTCTTACCACCGTGGCCTATGGACTGCTCCTGTTAGGATGGGCCGGATATAAAAGTGAATATCTGATGAACAATATACATCGGATGAACCTTACGCTTCTGGTAGTGGGTGCACTAGGCGGGTATATTATCCTGCTGGTGGTTTACAGTGTGCTTACGTATATTTATTGTACAGTAAAATATGCAAAAGCTCAGAAAGGAATACAGGAATATTATAAAGGACTGGGACAGATAAAAAAGATATATGACAGAGAAGAGAAAAGAAATGATAGGATTACAGGAAGGAGAAGGTGACCGTGACAACATTATTGGAGACTAAACAAAAAATAAAAAATTTTTACGGGGAGCATGAAACCTGGATTCTTCCTCTTCTGAAGTTCCTTCTTGCTTTTGTTGTATTTCAGGGTATAAACTCCACGCTTGGGTTTTTAGAGGCTCTAGATAATATTTTTATAACTTTGATTTTATCACTGATATGTGCTGTGCTGCCTTTGAACGGAATGACTATTCTGGGGTGCATTATGATAATTGCTCACTGTTATGGTATAGGTGTTGAAGTAGCGGCTTTTTCAGCTTTGCTCCTTCTGCTCCTTATGATCCTGTTCCTGAGATTCACATCTAAGGACAATGTAGCGCTGATCTTAACACCGGCGGCATTTACACTCCATATGCCGGCAGCAGTTCCAGTAGGGAGCGGTCTGTTGAGAGGCCCTTCCTGTGCGGTTCCTGCCTGTTGTGGTGTGATTTTATACTACTTTATGGAAACAGTCAGTGACAGAAGTACAGTTCTTCAGGGCAAAGAAACGGAATCCGTCCAGAAATTTCAGATCCTTCTGGATGCCCTTATTAACAACCAGGAGATGTGGCTGAATATTCTGGCCTTTGTTGTGGTGCTGATGGTGGTATACCTGATTTCCAGAACATCAGCAGATTATTCCTGGAGGATAGGTGTTGCTGCAGGCGCAGTGGTATATATTTTGATCATGATTCTGGGCGGAATGTTTTTAAATGTCAATATTAATATAGGCGGTGTGATCCTGTCAGGAGTTTTGGCAGCAGTAGTGGGACTCATTATTGAGTTTGCAGCTCTGGGTGTGGATTATTCCAGAAGCGAGATTACACAGTTTGAAGATGATGAATATGTATATTATGTAAAAGCTGTTCCCAAGTCCTTTATAACCAGAGCAGAAAAGAGTATTAAAAATATTTCTTCAGAGCCTGGAGAAAAGAGTGACGATGAGGAAACCGCTCCTGTGGAGAGAGTTGAGGGAGAGTCTTTTGACTTCGAAAAACAGTTGGAGGAGTCATTAAAAGACTTATAGAGTATAGATTCTGAGATTGAGAATGCTGGATGTTTTTGGCCTTGTAGTTCTGAGAACTCCGGCAGGAAAGGGGGAGAAGTGATGTGAGCGGCTTTTTAAAGTCTATCCATGACTATTTAGGGCAGTGGACGTTGCCGAACAATATACAATGGAATGATATTGTGGAAATCCTGCTGATTGCCTTTTTTGTCTATCAGTTTATGCTGTGGATTCGAAATACCAGGGCATATTCGCTGCTGAAGGGTATTTTAACTGTGTTAGTATTCATATTGATAGCATCTCTGCTGGAAATGAATACGATTTTATGGTTGGTTTACAATGCCGGCGGTTATGCAATTACAGCGATTCTTGTTATTTTTCAGCCAGAACTGCGTAAAGCCCTGGAAGAATTAGGACATAAGAAAATTGTCAGCAATCTTATCCCCTTTGATACCAGCAAAAAAGAGACAGAAGGACGATTCAGTGACAGAACAGCTAACGAGATTGTAAGAGCAAGCTTTGAAATGGGAGCTGTAAAGACAGGGGCGCTGATCGTTATTGAAGAAGAAACAGTGCTCAATGAGTATATTCGAACAGGAATTGCACTGGACTCTCTTGTGAGCAGTCAGTTGCTGATCAATATTTTTGAACATAATACCCCTCTCCATGATGGAGCAGTGATCATACGGGGAGACAGGATCGTATCGGCCACCTGTTATCTTCCTTTGTCGGATAATCTGGAGTTGAACAAAAATTTGGGAACCAGACATCGTGCAGGTGTGGGTATCAGTGAGGTCAGCGATGCTCTGACAATCATTGTTTCCGAGGAAACCGGAAGAGTCTCTGTAACTAAAAACGGAGAAATTCATGTGGGACTGAATAAGGAGGAGCTGAGACAGATTCTGGAAGAAGAACAGAATAAGACAAAGCAGGAAAAAGTAAAGCGCAGACTGTGGAAGGGTTTGGTGAAAAATGAAAAGAAATCTGATGAATAAATTTACTCTGAAAATCCTTTCTCTGGCAGTTGCTATTCTGTTGTGGCTTTTGGTAGTAAACATCGAAGATCCTGTAAGGTCAGAAACTTACTGGGAGGTGCCGGTTACAATAGTGAATGAATCCTATCTTACCAGTGACCTGCGGATACCTCTTCTGGTAGAAGGCAGTGATACAGTAACGGTCAGGATTCAGGCCGAAAGCTCTGTGCTCAGAGAAATTGACAGAGACAGTATTACTGCAGAAGCAGACATGACCCAGATCATATCAATGGATACAACTCCTTATATGGTACCTGTGCGGGTAATCTGTCCAGGAGTCTCTGATGAAAATATTACTGTTATGCCGGCAAATATTCCTATAGAAACCGATGATCTTACAACCCAGGCTATGACCATATCTGCTTCCGTAGGAAACACCAGGCCTGAATCAGGATATGAAGTTGGAAAGCTTACAGTAAATCCGGAAAAAGTGACAATTTCAGGACCGGAAGATTTGATCAGCAAGCTGGACCGGGTGGTAGCTGATGTAGATGTTTCGAGTATGGACCAAAGCGGCAGTATTTCCGCTCCTCTGCATATATATGACAAAAACGGTGACGAACTGACAGATACTCAGATGTCTTATCTGAATCTCCAGGGAGCTGAAAATAATACGGTAAGTGTGGATGTTGATCTGTGGAGAGTGAAGACAGATATTAACATTCAGGTAGAATCATCAGGAACTCCGGAAGATGGATATCAGGTATCTGATATTACTACAGTCCCAAATACGCTGAGTGTGGCAGGGACAGAGGAGGCTTTGAAAGAGCTGGAGGATAACGGTAACACAATAACCATTCCTGCCTCTGAGGTAGATGTTTCTGGTAAAAATGCGGATTTTGAGCAGACTGTGGATATTGAGGACCTGCTTCCAGATGACATTATGCTTGCCAGAGATATCAGCAGTTCCGTAATCGTTTCAGTGACGATTCTGCCTTATGACAGTAAGGAATATGTGATACCATCTACTAAAATTGATAGAAGCAAACAGCCAGAAAATATGACAGCAGTTATCATGGATGACAGCGTGACTGTCCGTGTAAGAGGTTCTGATGAAGACTTGGAAAATCTAAAGGAAGATGATATAAAGCTGTCCATAGACACCTCAAAGTATACCAAAGAGGGAGAGCAGGAGGTTCCTGTAAATGTAACACTTCCTGAGGGCTATGAATTGGTAGATGAGGTCACAGTAAGAGTCAACCTGACTCCATCTGCTGAGAGACAGTCAGAAGAATAAGAGAAGATAGGAAGTGAGACAATGGTCAGTCAGAAGGTAACGATAAAGAACCCTACCGGGCTGCATCTGCGTCCGGCAGGAATACTCTGCAAAGAAGCTATGAAGTTTAAATCTCTGATCACTTTCCGTTTTGCGGGGGGCTCTGCAAACGCTAAAAGCGTCCTCAGTGTTTTGGGGGCCTGTGTAAAATGTGGAGATGAAATTGAACTGGTCTGCCAGGGAGAAGACGAGGAAACTGCTTTAGAAACTCTGGTCGCTGCTATAGAGAGCGGATTAGGAGAATAAGATGCAGGCTGCTGTATTAAACAAAGAGTGCAAAGCTCGTTTAATATGGCAGCTTTTCTCGTAATAAGGATTACAAAGGAAAATTGGAGGTAAAAGACGTGTTATGGTACATAATAAGATAAGAGCTGGGCTGCGTGACGGCATTCCCATTGCTCTTGGATATTTTTCTGTGAGCTTTTCTTTTGGAATGCTGGCGGTGCAGGATGGGATTTCACCTTTCCATGCAGTATTGATTTCTCTGATGAACCTTACGTCTGCAGGACAGTTTGCAGGCCTGACAGTTATAGTTTCAGGAGCGTCTTTAGTGGAGATGGCCCTTACCCAGCTGGTAATCAATATCAGATATGCTCTGATGTCAGTTTCTCTTTCTCAGAAATTGGACAGTTCAGTAAAGACATTCCAACGGATGCTGATCGCCTATGGAAATACAGATGAGATTTTTGCAGTGGCAAGTTCCAAACCGGGAACTGTGGGAAGTAAGTATATGTATGGATTGATCCTTCTGCCTGTAATCGGATGGGTGGGAGGAACTCTGACAGGAGCTGTTGCCAGCACGATTCTTCCTGCCGCTATGATCAGTGCCTTGGGAGTAGCCCTTTATGGCATGTTCATAGCGATAGTGGTTCCTGTAGCGAAAGAGAGCAAAGAAGTGCTTCTGGTAGTGGCAGTATCATTGGTATTTAGCAGTGCTTTCTACTACCTTCCGGTCCTTCGGAATATTTCCTCCGGATTTACTATCATTATCTGTACTGTGGCTGCTGCCGGAATCGGAGCAGTACTATTTCCAATCAAGGAGGAACAGGCATGATATATGCATATATATTTGTTATGGCAGGGGTGACTTATCTGATTCGTATGCTGCCCTTGACATTGATCCAGAGAAAAATTTCGAATATTTATATACGTTCTTTTTTATATTATATTCCTTACGCATGTCTTACCGCTATGACTTTTCCGGCAATTCTTTATGCTACAGAATCACCTTTCTCAGGATTTGTAGGGCTTGCGGTGGCTGTATTTCTGGCAATTAGAAAGAAAAGCTTGATTTTTGTGGCAGGCTTTGCCTGTGCAGGGGTATTTTTAGCTGAGAGGATTTTGGAGATATTACCAATATGTTAAGAAAATATGAAGTGGGTTAGTTGATTTATGTAGATAAATAGTGTAAACTAAACTAATACTATTATGGAATAAAATAAAAGGCAGGGTTAGAATAAATGACAAAACTAAAAAAGGTGTTTGAACTTCCGGTAGAACTTTACCATAACAGGCAGTTGATATTTAGCTTGGCAAAAAATGACTTTAAAACAAAGTATGCCGGTTCTTATCTGGGAATTGTTTGGGCCTTCGTTCAGCCAATTGTTACGATTTTAGTTTACTGGTTTGTATTTAGTGTAGGTTTAAGGGCCGGAAATGCAGATGACTACCCCTTTGTGCTGTATCTGGTATCGGGAATTGTGCCATGGTTTTTCTTTCAGGATGCATTAAATGGAGGTACAAATGCCCTTTTAGAGTATAATTATCTGGTGAAAAAGGTAGTATTTAAGATCAGTATACTGCCAATGGTAAAAGTGATCTCTGCAATGTTTGTACATTGCTTTTTTGTGGCATTTGCACTGCTTCTGTGCTCTTTTTACGGGTATATCCCCACAGTGCATACGATACAGCTGATATATTATTCATTCTGTACATTTGTTTTTGCTCTGGCTCTGGACTATATTACCAGTGCCGTTGTGATTTTTTTCAGAGACTTAACCCAGATTATCAGTATCATTCTTCAGGTGGGAATCTGGATGACGCCTATTATGTGGGATTTAAATATGCTGAACGGGTACCCTATGTTGATGAAACTGTTTAAATTTAATCCGATATATTATATTGTATCTGGATACAGAGATTCTATGTTGGGAAGGACCTGGCTTACTGCCCATTGGAAATGGGGAATTTATTTCTGGTGCCTGACGATCATTCTTTTTATATTAGGCACAGTGATTTTTAAAAGACTTAAACCACATTTTGCAGATGTACTTTAAGGAGATAAGATATGTCAGAAGTTGCAATAGCAGTGAATCATTTAAACAAAATATATCGATTATATGATAAACCTATAGACCGGTTAAAAGAATCACTTGGTTTGTCCAGAAAAAAAAGATATAAAGAGCATTATGCTCTTCGAGATGTTTCTTTTACTGTGAGCAGAGGAGAAACCGTAGGGATTATCGGAACAAATGGCTCCGGAAAATCTACTATATTGAAGATTATCACCGGAGTATTGAATCCCAGTGGAGGAGAAGTGCAGGTGAATGGAAGGATTTCAGCTCTGTTAGAGTTAGGGGCTGGCTTCAACATGGAATATTCGGGTATAGAAAATATTTATCTGAATGGAACCATGATAGGCTTTTCCAGGGAAGAAATAGACAGGAAAATGAATGATATCCTGAAATTTGCAGATATTGGAGACTTTGTATACCAGCCCGTGAAAACTTATTCCAGCGGTATGTTTGTGCGTCTTGCTTTTGCTGTGGCAATAAACATAGAACCGGAAATCCTGATCGTGGACGAGGCACTGTCGGTTGGGGATGTCTTTTTTCAGGCTAAATGCTATAGGAAATTTGAAGACTTTAAAAAGCAGGGAAAGACGATTCTTTTTGTCAGCCATGACCTGGGGAGTATCAGTAAATACTGTGATAGAGTTGTTCTGCTGAACCAAGGGGAAAAGATGGCAGAGGGAAATCCTAAGGAAATGGTAGACCTCTATAAGCGGCTGCTTGTAGGGCAGGCAGAAGAACATGAGGAAGAAATTTCTGAGAAAGAAGAATTTAGAGAAGAATTATCAGAAAATGAGAAATGGAGAAAAACCTATCCTTTGAATCCAGAGAAGCTGGAATATGGAGGAGGAGAAGCAAAAATTGTAGATTTCACTATTTTGGATGACAGAGGGATGCCTACCAATACAATTACAAAAAGTTCTTCTTTTACCATAAAAATGAAAGTGAAATTTTTCAGCCAGGTGACAGAGCCAATTTTGGCATATACATTTAAGAATATTCAGGGAACAGAGATAACAGGAACAAATACTATGTATGAAAAAGCAGATATCCCCCCACAGGATCAAGGCAATCAGTTAGTAGTCTCCTTTAGTCAGGAGATGAATCTCCAGGGTGGGGAATATTTGCTGTCATTGGGGTGTACCGGATATCAAAATGGTGAATTCTGCGTGTTCCACAGACTTTATGATATCTGCAATATAACAGTGATATCCAGTAAAAATACGGTAGGCTTTTATGATATGAATTCTAAAGTAGAAGTAGAATATTAATGTAAGGGGAACAGAATATGAAGGAGAAGATTGGCAAGGTAGCATTGGACTACCGCTTTTATCCTGGGGTGGACTTGTACAGTGACGGACAGGTAGAAGATGAATTATTGGAAGTATCGAAGAACTATTCCAGAAAAGAATTTAATAAAATTATAGACTCCAGAGAAAAATGGCCGCTGCTTTACCACTTTTCTCATATAAGAGAAAATATTATTAGCTGGCTGCCTATTAACAAAGAACATAAGGTACTGGAGATCGGTTCTGGATGTGGAGCAGTGACTGGAGCTTTGGCAAAAAAGGCAGGAAAAGTGACCTGTGTAGATCTTTCCAAAAAGAGAAGCCTGGTAAATGCATACAGGCACAAAGATTATGATAATATTGAAATTTTAGTGGGAAATTTCCAAGATATAGAAAAAAGCCTGGAAGAAACTTATGACTATATTACGCTTATAGGAGTTTTTGAGTATTCAGAAGGTTATATCGGCACCAATAATCCTTATGTAGATATGCTGAAAATCATTTCCTCTCATTTAAGTGATAATGGAAAGATAGTTATTGCTATTGAAAATAAACTGGGATTAAAATATTGGGCGGGCTGTACAGAAGACCATACAGGGCTTTACTTTGAAGGAATGGAAGGATATCCCAGAACAAAAGGTGTGCGCACTTTTACAAGAAGGGAATTGGAACAGATTTTTCTGGAAGCTGGGATAGAAAACAGTGAATTCTATTATCCCTATCCAGATTATAAATTTCCTATGTCTATTTTTTCTGACAGATGGATGCCTGCAGAGGGAGATCTGAAAGAGATTAATTATAATTATGACAGAGAGAGGATCCGACTCTTTAATGAGACAAATGTTTATAATACAATTATACAGGAAGGATTATTCTCTCTGTACTCTAATTCTTATTTGACCATATTGCAAAAAGAAAAGAAACAGGCGGATAGCTCCTGTATTTATGTGAAATATTCCAACGAAAGAGCAGAAGATTTTTCCATACGCACGGAAATATATGAGAAAAGAGATGGAAAGAGGAAAGTCTATAAGCTGGCAGAGAGTCCTGAGGGACAAGAACATCTGAAAAATATAGAAGAATCATCTAAGAGACTAGAAAAGGTGTATGCAGACTCACCTGTTGAACTGAATCGGTGTATTCCAGTACAAAATGGTATAGAACTGGAATATGTAACGGGAAAGACCTTAGAAAATGTTTTGGACGAGATGCTTCAGAAAAATCAAGAAAGTATGTTCATGGAAACTATTACAAAGTACTTGGATACTTTACAGCACACCGGGAAGATACCATATTCTAAGACAGAAGCATTTACAAAGGTTTTTGGCGAAGTAGAAATTCCAGAAGGACAGCTCTGTCCGGAATATACAAATCTGGACCCTGTATGCGGAAATATCCTCTGGTCAGAAAAAAAATGGATCATGCTGGACTATGAATGGAGTTTTTCTTTTCCGATTCCCATCAAGTATCAAATATACAGAGTGATCAAATATTATTTATATACCAGCACAGCCAGAGAAAAAGCTCAAAAGCTGGACCTTTTTGTTTTATATGGTATTGGAACAAAGGAACAGAAGACATATGAGACCATGGAGGAAAACTTCCAGAAATATATTTTGGGGGACCATATTCCAATTCGGCATATGTATGAAAAAATATCACCAGGTACTTTACTGGATATCCAGGGAACCGATTTTTTGGGAAAACTTCATAACAGTAAAACATCCAGGATTTATTTTGACCTGGGAGAAGATTTTCATGAAGAGTTTTCTTTTAGCATACATCGTCAGGGGGGACTTTTGAGAAAAAGGATTCCCATGCCGGATGGAGTAAAAAGAATCCGTCTGGACCCCTGCGAACAAGCCTGTGCAGTTAAAGTGATAAAAATGGCCCTAGAGATGAAAGACGGCACTATAAAGGAAATAAGGTGTGAATCTAACGGAACTGCCGGAAGAAATGGATTTTACGGATTTCAGACAATGGATCCGTATTTTGTATCAGCAGTGCTTCCGGAAGGAGGGGGGGCTGTTTCTGTAGAGATGGAAATCTACCCCTGCCAGGAAGTAGTTGGAAATTTTGTGGAAGAATCTTTTCAGCTGGTAAGAGAACGGGATAGACTGAAAGATGATGTGAGAAAGCTGCAGTATCAACTTGAAAAGGCTTCACAGAAAATCCAACAGATGGAAAATACAAAAGTATGGAAGTTATATAAAACGATTAAAAAGGATTAAAAAATGAGTGATTTACTGAAAAACATTGATAAAGCACAGATAGAGATGGGAAAAGAAAAAGAATATAAAATAGAAGGCTGGTGTGTCTTTAAAGACAGAAGACCATATTCCATTCAGGTGCGTGGGGATAAGAATACTGAGATACCCTGCAGACTGGAAAAAGTCTGCAGAGAAGATGTGGGTAAGGCTTTGAGAGATCCTTCAGTATCAGATGTTTCAGGATTTGCTGTATACATTTCAAATCTGGAAGAAATTATAAAACAATATAAAGAAATTGGGCTTTTTGCAGCTTTTTCCCAGGGGGAAGAGGAAATTTATTCAGTGGAAGTCCAGAAGATAAAAAAGGAGTATGGAAATACAATTTTTTATAATCTGGATGAAATTCTTGTGCAGAAAAAGAAAGGGAGCATAAGAGGATGGGCCTTTGATCCGGAAAGAGGAGAAACTATTTGGGTGGAAAAAGAAAACCATGAGAAACTGGATTGTGAAATTCGGAGAATGGTGCGTCCTGATGTGAACCAGAAATTTCAGTTGGAAAATCGGGATTATGAGTCGGGCTTTCTGATTACTATAGACCGGGAAAAAAATCAGGAGCGTCGTATTCTTATATGTATAGATAATAAATATGTGAAAAAGCGAATACCGGTGGATCTGAAAAAAGCAGAATTTGACAGTTCCAGACAAGGGCGGCTTTTAAATGCCCTGGGAAGAGAGAAGTTTGGGCAGAACAGGGAATACATTAAAAAATATGGCTGGAAAGCTTTCTATAATTATCTGGAAGTACAAATGAATCCTCAGTACGGGGATTATAATTTGTGGTTTAAACAGCACAGCGCAACAAAACCTGTACTTAAACGCCAGAGAAAACATCAGTTTTCCTACAGGCCTAAGATTAGTGTGGTTATCCCTTTATATAATACGCCTTTAAAATATTTGAGAGAGATCATGGAATCTTTGCTGGATCAGTCATACGAAAATTTGGAAATCTGTCTTGCAGACGGAAGCTCTGAAGAAAATGTGGGGAAATATATTACAAAGAAATACGGAAAAGAGCCCAGAGTTATCTATAAAAAATTGAAAAGAAATAAGGGAATCTCTGAAAATACAAATGCTGCTATTGATATGGCCAGCGGGGAATTTATCATGTTATCTGATCATGATGATGTGGTAACAAAAGATGCCTTGTTTGAAATAGTAAAAGCTATCAATAAAAACAAAGATGCGGATATTATTTATACTGATGAAGATAAGGTTACAATGGATGGCAAGGACTATTTTGATCCCAGCTTTAAACCGGATTATAATATTGACTTTTTAAGAAGCAGTAATTATATCTGTCATATTTTTGTTGTGAAAAGAGAACTTTTAGCGGCTGCTGGAAGATTTGACCCGAAATATGACGGTGCTCAGGATTTCGACCTGATTTTAAGATGCTGTGAAAAAGCAAAGAAAATTGTCCACATCCCTAAAATCTTGTATCATTGGCGTTCCCATCCTAACTCTACTGCAGGAAAGCCAGAGAGTAAGATGTATGCATTTGAGGCTGGAAGAAAAGCTTTGGAGGCACATTATCAGAGACTTGGAATACAGGCTAAAGTGGAACTTACCCCGTTGTTTGGCAGGTACAGGACAATCTATACTGTAACGGGGCGCCCTAAAGTCTCTATCATCATTCCTAATAAAGATCATGTGGAAGACTTAGACAAATGCCTAAAATCTATCTGGGAAAAAACCACTTATGATAACTATGAAATCATTGTTGTAGAAAATAACAGCGAGGAAAAGGAGACTTTTGCCTATTATGAGATGCTGCATAATCTGAAAGAAAATATCAAGGTTATTACCTGGAAAAAAGAATTTAATTATGCCGCAATTAATAACTATGCAGTGTCGTATTCCCAAGGTGAATATCTTTTATTTTTAAACAACGACGTGGAGATCATAACTGAAGGCTGGATAGAGGAAATGCTGGGATATTGCCAAAGAGAGGATGTAGGTATCGTAGGAGCAAAGTTATTTTACCCAGATGACACAGTCCAGCATGCTGGAGTGATCATTGGACTTGGCGGTGTAGCAGGACATATTTTCTGCGGCGCAGGGCGGGAAGAATATGGTTATTGTGCGAAATTGGTTAGCGCTCAGGATTACAGTGCAGTGACTGCAGCTTGTATGATGACGAAAAAAGCATTGTTTCAGAAGGTCAAAGGCTTTGATGAAAAATTCCAGGTGGCTTTCAATGATATAGACTATTGCATGAAGGTGCGGAAAGAAGAAAAATTGGTAGTATTTACTCCTTATGCCCAACTATATCATTATGAATCAAAGTCCAGAGGTAAAGAAGAGACTGCGGCACAGATGGAGCGCTTTGCTGGAGAAGTACACAGATTTGAAAAGAAATGGCCGGAAATCCTGAAAAAAGGAGATCCTTATTACAATAAAAATCTGACACTGAAAAAAGGAGACTGTTCTTTGCGGACAGCTGATGAGTAAACGATAAGGAGATTTTATGGAAAGGGAAATGATAGAGGTAGTCAGAGACAGATTTAGCCTGGCAGATAAAAATAAATATTTTATTCAGGGATATCTTCCAAAGGAATGCAGACTGGAAGTGTACCTGGATCAAAAAAGGCAGGATAATTTTGTCTTAACAAAAGAAAAAAATTTATCTACAGTTGAAATTGAACTTCCGGAAAATCTAGGAGCATATAAAAAAATATTGGTGTTTATTTGCAAGGATGGGAAAAGATACCGTTGGTTTTCAGGAAAAGCTGCGGATATTCAGCGAAAAAAAAATATGCCCCAATATTATATTGACTATTTGGATATAGATTTTCAAAAAAAGATATGTGTAGTCAGCGGCTGGGCCGTTTATCATTCTCCTTTGAATATTTACGTTACAGACAGCAGAGGAAATAAACTGGAATGCAAAATAGAGCAGGTGAACCGCCGGGATGTGCAGGAACAGTTCCATGAATGGGACGTGGGAAAATTTACTGGATTTTTAGCAGAAATCCCTTTTGAACAGGAAAAAAGCATCAGAATAGTATTTGAGGGTGGAAAGTGCCGTACAATCCGGAACATAAGCCTGCAAAAGTCTAAGATTGCAGGCGGACAAGTCAGGGGATATTATAATAAGGGACTGCAGTATATTCGTACCTATGGGATAGCGGGATTTATGAAAAAGCTTGTAAAGAAAATAGAAGCTCAGAAGAACCGCCCCTATTCTTATGAGAAGTGGCTTGCTCAAAACCAACTCAGCGAAGCCGAACTGGATGCGCAGAGGAGAAAAAGATTCTCCTATGCTCCTTTGATCAGTATTGTTATCCCGTTGTACAATACGCCTATCTCATACTTAGATGAGCTTTTGGCATCTATTATAGGACAGACATATGGAAATTTCCAGCTGTGTCTGGCAGACGGCAGCGATAATGAAAAGATAGAAGAATTTATAAAAAAATCATATGGGAAAGAGTCCAGGATTCGATACAAGAGACTGGAAAAAAATGATGGGATTTCAGAAAATACGAACCGTGCTATTGAGATGGCATCAGGAGATTTCATCATGTTTTCAGATCATGATGATACACTGGCGCCCAATGCACTGTTTGAGATAGTAAACACAATAAATGAAAACCCCGGCACTGATGTGGTGTATACAGATGAGGATAAAGTTACCATGGATGGAGGACATTATTATGAACCCCATTTCAAACCGGATTTTAATCTGGATATGCTGCGTTCTAATAATTATATTTGTCACATTTTTACAGTAAAGAGAGAAATAGTGAATAAGGCTGGCATGCTCCGAAAAGAATACGATGGGGCTCAGGATTATGATTTTATACTTCGCTGCTGTGAGCAGGCGAAAAATATCCAGCACGTTCCTAAAATACTCTATCATTGGAGAAATCATCCTGCATCTACAGCAGGAAATCCGGAAAGTAAAATGTATGCTTTTGAGGCGGGAAGGAAGGCGCTGGAGGCTCATTACGAAAGAATGGGGATTCAGGCAGAGGTAGAAATGACGCCTTTGCTTGGACGGTATAGAACAAGGTATGCTATATCAGGTCACCCTGTTGTTTCCATTATTATTCCCAACAAAGACCACATAGAGGATCTTGATAAGTGCTTAAAATCTATTTATGAGAAAACAACATATGACAATTATGAGATTATTCTAGTAGAGAACAACAGCGAGAAAAAAGAGACTTTTGCATACTATGAAAAAGTGAAAGAACGGTATGGAAATATACAGGTACTTACTTGGAAAAGAGAATTTAATTATGCAGCTATTAATAATTTTGCTGTAACTTATGCTAAAGGGGAATATCTATTATTTTTAAATAACGATGTGGAACTCATATCTGAAAAATGGATAGAAGAAATGCTAGGTATCTGTCAGAGGGAAGACGTAGGCGCGGTAGGAGCAAAATTGTATTATCCTGATGACACTGTTCAGCATGCAGGCGTTGTTATTGGCCTGGGAGGAGTAGCCGGACACATTTTCTGTGGGTTTGCCAGAGAGGAATACGGATACTTTGCCAGATTAGTCAGCGTTCAGGATTACAGTGCAGTGACAGCTGCCTGCATGATGACAAAGAGAAAACTGTTTCAAAATTTGGAAGGATTTGATGAAGGTTTCCAGGTGGCATTTAATGATGTAGATTACTGTATGAAGGTAAGACAAGCCGAAAAGCTGGTAGTCTTTACACCCTATGCAGAGCTCTATCATTATGAATCAAAGTCTAGAGGAAGGGAAGAAACCGAAGCTCAGAAAAAACGATTCGCAGGAGAAGTACAGAGATTTGAGGAAAAGTGGCCGGACATCCTGGAAAAAGGAGATCCTTTTTACAATAAAAATCTGACTTTAAAAAGAGGCGATTGTTCTCTGCGTAAAAGAAATGAATAAGATACAAAACAGGACCATTCCATCAAAAAAAGAATGGTCCTGTTTTTTTCAGCGCCGGGCAGATTTCTTTTTGCGATTTTCCTTAATTGCTACCATGATAAGTACTATCTCCACAATACTGTTAAGTGCTAAGATTACACCCATGCCAGGCAGAACATAATCCCATCCACGGATTTGATAGAAGGAGGAGGACGGGATATCTGCTTCCTGCTCAAAACTTACCGGAAGGCTGATCTGAGCACTGTACAGATCTACCCCCTGATAGGAATAAGTACGTGTTCTTGTATCTCCACTGTCGCTGTCTTTGACAGTGAGTACATTGCTCTCCACCCCTTTAGGCAGGACCACATATCCTGCAGGTTCCTCGCTGTTCAGCCAGTAAACTGGAGAAAGGTGGAAATTTTCAAATCCATAGTCGAAAAGACTGACCGTATCTATAAAACGGTTTTCACCATCGGAACGGAGAACTACACATACAAGAGTCATGCCGTCACGGGCGGCGGCGGTGACCAGAGTATTTTTGGCTGCCTCTGTATGACCTGTTTTGCCCGCTATGACACCGTCGTAATGATATTCGCTATCGTTGATAAGGGCATTTGAATTTTCAAGATTCCTGGGAGATGAAGTCATGTTGGTGGTAGGAATCGTGTAAGTGGCGGAGCCAGAGATACGGCAGAAATCTTCGTTTTGGATTGCTGCAGCCAGGATCAAGGCTAAGTCATGGGCAGTAGTATAGTGATTGGGGTCAGGCAGGCCATTGGCATTTACAAAGTGGGTATTCTGACAGCCCAGCTGAGAAGCTCGCTGGTTCATCATGCTTACAAAATTTTCAACAGATCCGGCCACATAAACGGCCATTTGGGTGCAAACCTCGTTAGCAGAGGCCAGCATAATGGCGTAGAGACATTGCTCTACGGTAAGCTGTTCTCCGACCTGGGCGTTTATCGTAGAGTTTCCGGGCTCCAGATCAGGAGTGATCACATCAGTAAAGGTTACGGTCTGGCTAAGGTCTTCTATATTTTCAAGGATCAGCAGAGTCGTCATGATCTTGGTGGTACTGGCAGGATAACGGATTTCGTCCATTCCCTTATCAAATAGAACCTGTCCTGTAGAGGCTTCCATCAGAACACCGGTTTCTTCGGCGATTTCAGGGGCTTGGGGCCAGCTTGCGGGAAATTCTGCTGCTTCCACCGGAGAATAGAAGCTCAGCATAAGGATAAAAGCCGACAGAACACAGCAAAGAGGCTTCAGCAATATATTTTTCTTCACAAAAGTTCCTCCTTTATATAAAATGAAATATGAAAAGGCGGCCCGGTCAGGGCAGTTCCCGCTCATTATAGCACAATAAAGGTTTTCTTTAAACAGAAAATGTGTTAGAATAAGCAGATGAATGAGAACAGGAAAGGCAGGTGAAGGGTAATGCCTACTGGAAAATTAGAATGGGGGAGAATTTTAGGGAGGCTTTCGCCATATACCATTCAGAAGGGGTTTCGTTATCTGAAACATTTTGGTTTTAAAGAATTCTGGATAAGGCTTCATGAACGTTTTGAGCCTGAGGAGATACCCTATGGTCCCTGGTATGAGGAATACAGACCGGACCCGGAAGAACTGGAAAAACAGAGAAAAAGAAAATGGAAAAATCCGCCTAAGATCAGTATAGCTGTACCGGCTTACCAGACTCCGGAAAAGTTTCTGCGTCAGATGATGGACTCAGTATTGGAACAGACCTATGAAAATTGGGAACTTTGTATTGTAAATGCCAGTCCCAAGGATGCCTCAATGGAATATATTTTAAGGGAATATTCCAGGAAAGATGAAAGAATCCGGTGGAAAAAACTGGAGGAGAATAAGGGGATTGCAGAAAATACCAATGAAGCTCTGGCAATGACTACAGGGGACTATGTAGGACTGCTGGATCATGATGACCTGCTGGCACCCAACGCTTTGTATGAAGTTGCCAGCGCTCTGGAGAGAGAGCCGGATACAGAGGTTATCTATACAGATGAGGATAAGGTAAGAGGAGAGGAACTGGAGCATTTTCAGCCCCACCTGAAGCCGGATTTCAGCCCTGATCTGTTAAGATCCAATAATTATATTTGTCATTTTTTTGTCGTAAAAAAGAGTATTCTGGAGAAAACAGGAGGATTCCGCCGAGACTACGACGGTGCTCAGGATTACGACTTTATTTTCCGCTGTACAGAGAAAGCAGAGAAAATCTGCCATATACCGGAAATCCTTTATCACTGGAGGACTCATGAGTCCTCCACTGCGGATAATCCGGAGAGTAAGCTATATGCTTTTGAGGCTGGAAAAAGGGCAATAGAAGACAATTTAAAAAGAAGCGGCCTTACAGGAACTGTGACACAGACAAAGGACTATGGATTTTACAGAGTGAAGTATCCGGTTATCGGCACTCCCATTGTCTCCATTATCATTCCCAATAAAGATGCCAGAGAGGATCTGGAAAAGTGTATAACTTCTATATTAGGAAGGAGCATATACAGTAATTACGAAATTCTCATTGTGGAGAATAACAGTACCTCTCAGGAAATTTTTGATTATTACAGACAGCTGTCTGAGAATCCCAAAATACGGCTTCTCAGATGGAAGAAAGAATTTAATTATTCTGCTATCAATAATTATGCGGCTTCGAAGGCAAAAGGGGAATATCTTCTTTTCCTTAATAATGACACAGAGGTGATTACTTCCGACTGGATAGAGGAAATGCTGGGATTCTGCCAGAGAGAAGACACCGGAGTTGTAGGTGCAAAGCTGTATTATGGAAATAACACTATTCAGCATGCCGGAACAGTAATAGGCATTGGAGGAATTGCCGGCCATATGTTTGTGGATATGCCAAGAGAGAGGTCTGGCTATATGCATAAAGCCTCCATCATACAAGACCTCAGTGCAGTGACGGCAGCCTGTATGATGATGAAAAGACAGGTGTTTGAAGCAGTTCAGGGATTTGAGGAAACTCTGAGTGTGGCTTTTAATGATGTAGACCTTTGTCTGCGGGTAAGGGAACTGGGATATCTGGTAGTATATGACCCCTATGTAGAATTATATCATTACGAATCAAAAAGCCGGGGGGCAGAAGACAATAAAGAGAAAATACGCAGATTTCAGACAGAAATAGAATTTATGCGCTGCAGATGGGAGAAACTTTTAAAGGAGGGAGATCCTTATTACAATAAAAATCTTTCTCTTGCCAAGTGGAATTACTCTCTGCGCCCAAAAGACTGAAAGGTAGGAACATGTGTAAGGTTTCGGTGATAATCCCTAATTATAATGGGAAAAGATATTTAAAAGACTGCCTGGAAGCTATGAAAGTACAGAGCTTCCGGGATTTTGAGGTACTGCTGATAGACAACGGTTCCCAGGATGGAAGCCAGGAGTATGTGGAGAAAGCATATCCTTGGGTGAGACTGATAGCCTTGAAGGAAAATACAGGATTTTGTGGAGCAGTGAACGAGGGGATCAGAAATTCCTCCAGTCCCTATGTGATACTCCTCAATAATGACACCATTGCAGATAAAGACTTTGTAGGGGAACTGATCCGGGCAATCGAAGAAAAACCCAGAGCTTTTTCCTGCCAGGGAAAACTGCTCCAGATGAAGAATAAGGATAAGATTGATGATGCGGGAAACTATTACTGCGCCCTGGGCTGGGCTTTTGCAGATGGAAAAGGTAAGCAGGAAAAAGCCTATGAGAGGGAAAAGAAAATTTTTGCATCCTGTGCAGGGGCGGCTGTCTACCGCCGGGAACTTTTAGATAAGACTGGGCTGTTTGACGAAGAGCATTTTGCCTATCTGGAAGATATGGATATAGGATACAGAGGAAAACTCCTGGGCTATGAAAACTGGTTCTGTCCCAAAGCAAAAGTCCTTCATGTAGGAAGCGGAACCACTGGATCCAGATATAATCTGTTTAAGGTCAGGTACTCTTCCAGAAACAATGTGTATCTTATTTATAAAAATATGCCCCTTCTCCAGATCATCTGGAATTCTCCGCTGCTCCTTCTGGGCTTTGCTGTTAAAACTGCTTTTTTTACCGTAAAGGGCTTTGGGAGAGAGTATGTGGCGGGGCTGAAAAACGGGGTCACGATTTCTTTAAAAAACAGAAGAAAAAAATTCCGGGCGGATTCGCCTTTGCAGTATCTGAAAATACAGATGGAGCTATACAGAAATCTGGGAAAATTTCTTATGAAGTAAGTACAAAGGAAGGAATTTACTATGAAATGGAAAAAGGGTCAAATTATGTCAAGCAAGGTTTTTCTCCTTATGCTTTTGGACATTCTTACTATACAGATTGCTTCTTTTCTGGGGCTTTTTATCCGGTATGAGTTCAGCTTCAACAGTATTCCGGTTTCGGATATGGAGCAGGTTCTGCGTTATACAGTGCCAAATACAATGATAACCCTGATTGTGTTTGCTGTCGCAAAAATGTACAGGAGTGTGTGGCGACACGCCAGCTCCAGTGAGCTGGTCAATATTATCTTGGGTAATGCAGCAGCATCTGCAATACAGGTAACCTGCGCATGTCTGCTGAAACTGACACTGCCCAGATCCTCCTACCTGATCTACTATTTTGCTATGGTCATGGGTACCAGCTGTGTGCGTTTTTCTTATGTTATTTTAAATATCCTTAGCGAAAAGATGACGGACATTACCGGGGGCGGAAAGAAAAGAGTCAATGTTATGCTTATCGGTGCAGGAGCTGCAGGAAGTTCAATTTTAAAGGAAACAGAGGAAAGCAGATATCTGAACCTGAAAGTAAAATGTATCATTGACGATAATCCGGCAAAACAGGGAAAATATCTCAGAGGAGTTCCTATCGTAGGTACCAGAGAGGATATTCCCGATAAAGTTGAGGAATATAATATTCAGGAGATTATTGTGGCCATTCCTTCTCTCGGGAATGTGAAGATGAAAGAGATACTGGATATCTGTAAAGAGACCAGGTGTAAGACAAGGATTATTCCAGGCATTTATCAATTCATCAATGGAGATGTAAGCGTATCTAAGCTGAGGGAAGTCCAGATCGAGGATCTTCTTGGAAGGGAACCCATTCAGGTAAATCTGGATGAGATCATGGGATATGTACAGAATAAAACCGTAATGGTAACTGGAGGAGGCGGCTCTATCGGCAGCGAGCTGTGCAGACAGATTGCAGCTCATAATCCAAAACAGCTGATCATCCTGGACATCTATGAAAATAATGCCTATGAGATTCAGCAGGAATTAAAAAGAAAATTTCCTGAGCTAAATCTGGAGGTGCTGATCGGTTCTGTGAGAAACACCCACAGAATGAATAACATTTTTGATAAATACCGGCCAAACATTGTCTATCATGCGGCAGCCCATAAACATGTTCCCCTTATGGAAGACAGCCCCAATGAAGCAATCAAAAACAATGTGTTCGGAACCTTTAAGACAGCAGAGGCGGCAGACAGATACGGGGCAGAGAAATTTGTGTTGATTTCTACAGACAAGGCTGTGAACCCCACAAACATCATGGGTGCTTCTAAGCGGATGTGTGAGATGATCGTTCAGATGTTTGCGAGACATTCAAAAACCAATTTTGTGGCGGTACGCTTTGGAAATGTGCTGGGAAGCAACGGCAGTGTAATTCCTCTGTTTAAAAAACAGATAGCAGCAGGAGGGCCGGTAACGGTTACTCATCCGGATATCATCCGGTATTTCATGACCATTCCGGAAGCTGTTTCCCTGGTGCTGCAGGCAGGTGCTTATGCCAAGGGAGGAGAAATCTTTGTTCTGGATATGGGAAAACCGGTAAAAATTTTGGATCTGGCCACAAATCTGATCAAACTTTCCGGCTATAAGGTAGGGGAAGATATTAAAATTGAATTTACAGGTCTCCGTCCGGGAGAAAAGCTGTATGAAGAACTGCTTATGAGCGAAGAGGGTCTCCAGGATACAGACAACAAGCTCATTCATATCGGAAAGCCCATTGAATTTGATGAGGAAGAGTTTAAGAAACAGCTGGCAATTCTGGATAAGCTTAGCAGGGAGGACAGCCCCCGGATTAAGGAAGCTGTACAGAAGGTTGTCCCGACCTACGTGATCACCACAAATAAATAACAAATGTGTGGATTTAATCAATTATTGCGTTCTTAGTAGAAGTGTGATATATTATTAAGAAAATATTACATGTGTTACATGATTAAGTAGAGGGTGATAATACCTTGATAAAAGAAAATCAAAAGCATTTTAACCGCCTCCACGTGGTGCTGGATGCTTTTGTTATTGTAGCAGCCTACTTTATTGCCTGGGTGATTAAATTTTTGTTTATGGACCAGGAAGTAGGAGGGCTTCCCTTCAGGACTTATGCTGTGGCTATACTGCCTATCGTGCCGGTATATCTGCTCTTATACTATATATTCAACTTGTATACTCCTAAGAGGGTCCAGGGCAGAAGACTGGAAATGTGGAATATTGTCAAAGCCAATACTGTTGGGATCGCCCTGATCCTTGGAGTGCTGTATCTTATTAAGATGATGCACTTTTCCAGAGAACTCCTGGCAATTTTCTACTGTGTGAATATCCTGATGGAGACAGGACTCAGAAATCTGATCCGGTACTTTCTGATGAGTATGCGGAAGAAAGGCTATAATCTTAAGCATATCCTTCTCGTTGGATACAGCCATGCGGCAGAAGAATATATAGACAGGATCATTGCAAATCCACAGTGGGGATATAAGATACGAGGAATCCTGGACGACCATATTGAAGCGGGAACAGAGTATAAAGGAGTAAAGGTGCTGGGAAGGATTGCAAATCTGACGGTAATCCTGCCTCAGAGCCGCCTGGATGAGATTGCAATTACTCTGGGACTGAATGAATACAGCCGTCTGGAAGAAATCGTAGCTTTGTGTGAAAAGTCAGGAGTGCATACAAAGTTTATTCCTGATTATAATAGAGTTATACCGACTAAGCCATATACAGAGGATATATTGGGACTTCCGGTGATCAATATAAGACATGTACCGCTGACAAATACTTATTATGCGTTTTTAAAACGGGTCATGGACATTGTAGGCGCTCTGGTTGCTATTGTGATTTTTTCACCGGTGATGCTTTTTTCTGCAATTATGATCAAGCTTACGTCTCCGGGACCTCTGATTTTTAAGCAAGAGAGAGTAGGACTTCATAATCAGCCATTTATGATGTACAAGTTTCGTTCTATGGAAGTTCAGGCACCGGAGAAGGAAAAAACCCGATGGACAGTAAAGAATGACCCCAGGGTAACCGGATTCGGTAAATTTATGAGGAAGACCAGCATTGATGAGCTGCCTCAGTTTTTTAATGTATTAAAAGGGGAGATGAGTCTGGTAGGCCCCAGACCGGAAAGGCCTTTTTTTGTCGAAAAATTCAAAGAAGAGATTCCCAGATATATGATCAAACATCAGGTACGTCCGGGAATTACTGGCTGGGCTCAGGTAAACGGATACAGAGGAAATACTTCTATCCGAAAAAGAATAGAATATGATCTTTACTATATTGAAAACTGGACACTGGGACTGGATGTAAAGATTTTATTTTTGACCTTTTTTAAAGGATTTGTAAATAAAAATGCGTATTAGTGATAAAGGGGAACGAAGATGTCTAAGATGAAAAAAAAGAAGAGACACATAGGTAGAAAAATCCTTTTCGGAGTTGAGATTCTTGTACTGATCCTGCTGGTTGGAGTTCTATTTTTATATACTCAGATTAATAAAAGAATGGACAGCCTGAACTTTACTCAGGCGGCAGATGAACAGGAAGTGCAGATTAATGAGTCTGTAGCGGGAAGCGAAGTGCTCAGCGGCTATACGAACATTGCCCTGTTTGGAGTGGATAAGCGTGCAGAGGACGAGGGAGCCTATGGAAACAGTGATACGGCCATCATAGCCAGCATCAATAATGATACCAAGGAAGTGCGCCTGGTATCTCTGTACAGGGACACCTATATGCGGGTAGATGAGGATGAATACGGTAATGGTATTTATAATAAATGCAATTCTGCCTATCTCCGGGGTGGCCCCATGCAGGCGGTGAATATGATGAATACTAACATGGATCTGGACATTGAGAACTATGTAGCTGTGGATTTCAGCGCTATGGCTACAGTGGTAGACTGCCTGGGCGGATTGGATATTCCAATGTCCTATGAAGAAATTGAACATATGAACAATCACTGTGTAGAAACTTCCCAACAGACAGGGATGGATTATACCCCAATTGAAAAACCGGATCCTGCACCGGAGGACCAGTCACAGATTTTGGGAACCTATCATCTCAATGGAGTTCAGGTTACAGCCTACTGCCGTATCCGTCAGACTGCTTCGGGAGACCAGGGCAGGACAGAAAGGCAGCGCCTGGTACTGGACCTTCTGGCAGAAAAGGCGAAATCAGCCGGTCTGACTACCCTGAATGACATTGTGGATCAGGTATTTCCCCTTATACAGACAAATTTCTCCAAGTCACAGCTGATCCGTCTGGGAACCAGTATCCTGACTTATAGTATGGGAGAAAATACCGGATTTCCTGTAGATTATGTAATGGGAGGAGACCTTACAGTGCCAGTTACAGGACTGGACTGCATTATTCCTACTACTTTGGAAACAAATGTAAAATATCTCCATGAATTTCTGTTTTCCGATGAGGATTATCAGCCCTCTGAGACAGTAACTATCCGCAGTGATTTTGTGGTAGACCGCACCGGATTCGGGGAGAGTTATGTTGCAGATGAGAGAAAGTATCTCTTGGATGATGGAGAATCCTCTGAAGACAGCAGCGACAGCTCAGAAGATACCGGCAGTTATGAGGATTCCTCTGCAGAAAGCTACAGCTATAATACAGAGGATGACAGCAGTTATGATATTGAAGAAGAATACTATTAAGGAATAAGTTTTTGGGAGAGAAAAGGGAGGTGCTGGAAGGCCCTTCCTTTTCTTTCGTATACAAAAAGCTACTGAAATCTACAAAGAGGAGAAAAGATATGAGCGTTACAGTAATTATCCCTACCTATAAACCGGGAGATAAATTTCTCAGACTTATGGAAGGTCTGAAGAAGCAGACGCTCCCCCCGGATAAAATCCTTATTATGAATACAGAGAAGAAATTCTGGAAAGATTCTGTGCTCCGAGGAATGGAGCAGGCAGAAGTCATCCATATTTCTAAAGAAGAATTTGATCATGGTAGAACCAGAGCCCAGGCGGCGGAAATGGCAGACAGTGAATTTCTGATATATTTTACGCAAGATGCGGTACCGGCAGATACATGTACCATAGAGAATCTTCTCAAACCTTTCAGAGACCCTGAGGTGGGGGCGGTCTATGGCAGACAGCTTCCGGATAAGGACTGCAGGCTTATTGAGCGATATACCCGTTCTTTTAATTATCCTGAGAAAAGCAGGAGAAAGACCAGAAAAGACATTCCCATACTGGGAATTAAAACTTTTTTCTGTTCTAATGTGTGCGCTGCATATCGTAAAGAGGCTTATGAAAAAATGGGTGGTTTTACATTTCCCACGATTTTTAACGAGGATATGATCATGGCCGGAAATCTGATAAAGGCAGGATATGCTGTGTTCTATGCCGCAGATGCCCAGGTGATCCACTCACACAATTATACCTGGCTACAGCAGTTTAAGCGGAACTTTGACCTTGCAGTATCCCAGGCAGATCATCCGGAGATATTCAAGGATGTTCCTTCGGAGGGGGAGGGAATCCGCCTGGTAAAAAGTACCTGCCGCTATCTTATAAAGAAAGGCAGACCCTGGCTCTTCCCTCAGCTGGTCTTCAGCAGTGCCTTTAAATTTCTGGGATACAGAATGGGAAAAAACTATCGAAAATTACCCAGGCGACTGGTGATGAAGTTTACCATGAGCCCGGATTACTGGGAAAAAAAGAATTAAATTTCACTTTTTCTTACTTTTTTTATCACAATTTGAACACAATTGACTGATAGACTTAGTCATGTAAAAAGAAAAAGAGATAATCTGAGGAAAGGAAGCATAAATTATGAATGACGAATTTAAAAATATAAATGGCACAGGTACAGAGCCCGATAACAGAACGGAAAAACCTGTGGAAAATCAAAATGAAGAATCTTATACAAAAGGAGAATCCTTTGTTATGAGAAATTCTCAGGAAAGTGAAACAGATTCTCAACAGCAGAATATGCAGGAACCCCAGGAAGCGCCTAGTGAGGAAAATCCTTATTATGCCCGTACTTACAGGAAAGCTTCTGAGCCAAGAACGGAAAACAGAAGTACAGAGGAAACAGCAGATAACACTGCCAGGGAACCAGCAGGAGAAAAGAAAAACAGTTATTCTTCTTATCAGTTTGCTACCCCTGTCCCGCCAGAAAAGAAAGCAAAAAAGAAAAAGAATACTTCAGGAGCTGCCAGAAAGCTTGGATTCGCAGCAGCCTGTGCAGCAGTGTTCGGACTGGTAGCAGGAGTTGTTTTCCAGGGAGTAAATTATGTAGGCGATCAGCTGACGCCGGAAGAAAATACACAGATTGCCCAGGCTCAGCTGACAAATAGCAGTACAGCATCTTCTGATTCTTCTTCCCAGGGAAGTGTTGCTCAGGTGGCTGCCAATGTTATGCCTTCTGTTGTAGCAATTACCAGTATCAGCGTACAGGAGATTCCAAATTACTACGGATACTTCTTTAATTATGGCGGAGGAACCCAGGAACAGGAAACTGAAAGCAGTGGTTCCGGCATCATCGTAGGGCAGAATGATACAGAGTTATTGATTGCAACGAATAATCATGTGGTAGAAGGCGCCACCAGCCTGAGCGTATGCTTTACAAACCAGGATGGAACAGCAGCCAGCTCTCAAAGTGATGTGGAAAATACCAGCTCTGATTCAGGAAGCAGCACAGACCTGGAAGGCGGCACAGCAGTAACTGCACAGGTGAAGGGTACAGATGTGGATAACGACCTGGCAGTAGTTTCTGTAAACCTTTCAGACATTCCGGAAGATGTCCTTAATGAAATCGCAATAGCTAATCTGGGAAGCTCAGATGACCTGGTAGTAGGTGAGCAGGTAGTGGCTATTGGAAATGCTTTAGGATATGGACAGTCGGTTACTTCCGGTTATGTAAGCGCTTTGAATAAACAGGTAAGTTCTGATGATGTAGATGGGACCTTTATCCAGACAGATGCGGCTATTAACCCTGGAAACAGCGGTGGAGCTCTTCTGAATATGAATGGAGAAGTAGTGGGTATCAACTCTTCTAAAATCGCATCCAGCTCAGTAGAAGGTATGGGATTTGCCATTCCGATCAGCCGTGCAGAGCCAATCCTGGATGAACTGATGAACAGAGAAACAAGGCAGAAAGTTGAAGATGAAAGCCAGGCAGCATATCTGGGAATCACATGTATCAATGTGACCAGCAATACCGAGGAGATGTATAATATGCCGGTTGGTGTGTTTGTCAGCAGTGTTGAGGAAGGCGGACCAGCGGCAGAGGCTGGAATCCAGCAGGGTGATATCATCCAGAAGTTTGACGGAACTACGGTACAGACTTATGATAATCTGACCAATCAGCTGTCCTACTATCAGGCAGGAGAGCAGGTAGAGATAGTCATATCCCGGGCTGAAGGCGGACAGTACCAGGAACAGACAGTTACGGTAACATTAGGAGCCAGAAGTGATGCCCAGAGTTCTGCTCAGGATAGCCAGAACGGACAGTAATCATATTTAATGGGGAAAATTAAAGAAAGCAGACAGACGGCAGCCGGGAACAGACGCAGGTTTCGGGCTGCCGTCTGTGTCTATTTATAAAAAGTTTACTTGTTAGATACAGGGATTTATGATAAGATACTGGAATCAAATAGTTTAAATCTCAGGATAGTTTTTATAATGGAAAGAGAGCGAGAACAGTTATGTCAGATGATAAAGAGTATTTAGAAACCACTTCTTCTGATAAAGAAGATAAAGGAAAAAAGGATACTTACGAAAAAATATGTTTTATGTGCAGACGTCCGGAGAGCAAGGCAGGAAAAATGATCGATCTGCCCAATAATATCCACATCTGTACAGATTGCATGCAGCGCAGTTTTGACACTATGAATAACAGCACCATTAACTATGATGAGCTGATGAAAAATATTCCCAACATGCCGAATATCAGCATGATCGATTTAAGTTCCCTTCAGAACCAGATTCCCAACAGGCAGAAAGTGAAAAAAAGACAGGAACAGCCCAAAGAGAAGGTAGCACCGAAGGTGTTTGATATTCAGAGCATTCCTGCGCCGCATAAGATAAAAGCAAGCCTGGATGAATATGTGATCGGACAGGAACATGCTAAGAAGGTAATGTCTGTAGCTGTCTATAATCATTATAAGAGAGTCTTCGCAGAAAGCAATGATGATATAGAGATTGAAAAGTCAAATATGCTGATGATAGGGCCTACAGGAAGCGGGAAGACCTACATGGTGAAGACCCTGGCCCGCCTTCTGGACGTGCCCCTTGCCATTACAGATGCAACCTCACTTACAGAGGCTGGTTATATCGGTGACGATATCGAAAGCGTAGTCAGCAAGCTTCTGGCTGCCGCCGATAATGATGTAGAGAAAGCAGAGCACGGAATTATCTTTATTGATGAGATTGATAAGATTGCCAAGAAGAAAAATACTAACCAGAGAGATGTCAGCGGCGAAGCCGTTCAGCAGGGAATGCTGAAGCTTTTGGAAGGAAGCGAGATAGAGGTACCGGTGGGCGCAAACAGTAAAAATGCTATGGTTCCTCTTACAACAGTAGATACAAAAAATATTTTATTTATCTGCGGCGGCGCATTTCCGGATTTGGAAGAAATCATAAAAGAACGTCTGAATAAGACTGCATCCATTGGATTTCAGGCGGATCTGAAGGATAAATATGACCATGATGACAGCCTTTTGGAGAAGGTAACGGTAGATGATCTGAGAAAATTCGGAATGATCCCGGAATTTTTAGGCCGTCTTCCTGTTATCTTCGCATTAAAGGGACTTACCCGGGATATGCTGGTAGAAATCCTTAAGGAGCCAAAAAATGCTATCCTGAAACAGTATCAGAAGCTTCTGGCTATGGATGAGGTAAAGCTGGAGTTTGAACAGGGAGCATTAGAGGCCATTGCAGATAAAGCCATGGAGAAACACACAGGCGCAAGAGCACTGAGAGCAATACTGGAGGAATATATGCTGGATATCATGTATGAAATCCCCAAGGATGACAGCATCGGAGAAGTAATCATTACAAAAGAATATATCCAGCACACAGGAGGACCTAAGATCCTTCTGAGAGGACAGGAGATGCCTCAGCTGGAGATGCATTAAAAGAAGCGGATAGCTTGAGCGAAACGCTCAATACGAGAATATAGAAATAGCCCCAGGTAAGTAAACTTCCCTGAGGCTATTTTTATATTCTCTGTGCTGAGCTAAATCGTAGCAAAAAAAAGATGCAGGAGATGGGACTTGAACCCACACGATATTGCTACCACAGGCACCTGAAGCCTGCGCGTCTGCCAATTCCGCCACTCCTGCATTTCTGATATTTTATTGTGTGCTCCTGAGCACAAAACATATAATACACGATAAAGAGATAAATGTCAACAGAAAATTTGAAATTTATTTTCAGAATTAACCAAAGGTTTTTGAAAGTTTGAAAAAAGTGAAAGCTTATAGGAATATCTGGGATTTTAAGGATAGCTCGGAGGTTTTTTATAGGGTAGTCCGGGGAATTTTCTGTGGAACGAAAAAGAATCTCAGTATCTGATAACTGAGATTCTCAAAGCGTGCAGGAGATGGGACTTGAACCCACACGATATTGCTACCACAGGCACCTGAAGCCTGCGCGTCTGCCAATTCCGCCACTCCTGCATTTTTATGAATTTTTGCGTTTTCGTAAGCGCAAAATATATATTATACGATTTGTACTAAATTGTCAAGAAAAAAATGAAAAAAGTTTTACGAAATTGATTCTGCAAAAAAGGTTGAAAAAAATAGTGCATTATGATACACTTTTTACAATTTGGGGAATTTTAGGGCTTTTTAGGAAGCAGCAGTGTCAGGGACGTTTTTGAGGCCCCGGATTCATGGATTTTCATGAAAGTCTGAAATACATGACCTTTTTACCTGGCATTATGAAAACATAAATAAAAACAGAAAGGGAGACAGGTGAGAGAATGAAAGCATTTTTGATACTGGAAGACGGAACTGTCTTTACAGGTACCAGCATTGGCTCCAGAAAAGAAGTCATCAGTGAGATTGTTTTTAACACATCTATGACTGGTTATCTGGAAGTACTTACAGACCCTTCTTATGCCGGACAGGCAGTCTGCATGACATATCCTTTAATTGGCAATTATGGCATCTGCTATGAGGACCAGGAATCTTTGAGACCATGGCCCGACGGATATATTGTAAGAGAATTATCCCGTATTCCAAGCAACTTCCGCTGTGAAGATACAATTCAGAACTTTTTGAAACGATATGACATACCAGGTATTGCAGGAATCGATACCAGGGCCCTTACGAAAATCCTCAGGGAGAAGGGGACCATGAATGGTATGATCACTACGGATCCGGACTTTAAACTGGAGGAAGTAATTCCAAAACTTCATGCATATACCACAGGAAAAGTGGTGGAGAAAGTTACCTGCGAGGAAAAATCCGTTCTCAAAGGCAAGGGCCCCAAGGTAGCTCTTATGGACTTTGGCGCCAAGGAGAATATCGCAGAGTCCTTAAATAAGAGAGGATGCCAGGTTACTATTTATCCGGCCTTTACAAAGGCAGAGGAAATCCTGAAGGACCAGCCGGACGGCATTATGCTTTCCAACGGACCTGGAGATCCCAAGGAATGTACAGAGATCATTAAAGAAATCAAAAAACTGTATGACTCTCAGGTGCCGATTTTTGCTATCTGCCTTGGACATCAGCTTATGGCTCTGGCCACAGGTGCAGATACTAAGAAAATGAAATACGGCCACAGAGGCGGAAACCACCCGGTAAAAGACCTGGAAACAGGAAGAGTATACATCTCCTCTCAGAACCATGGTTATGTAGTAGATACAGAAACTCTGAATCCGGAAATCGCAGTTCCGGCTTTTGAAAATGTAAATGACAAGACGAATGAAGGATTGAAATATGTAGGAAAAAATATTTTTACTGTACAGTTTCATCCAGAAGCCTGCCCTGGTCCTCAGGACTCCGGCTACTTATTTGACCGTTTCATTAAAATGATGGAGGTGACAGAGTAATGCCAAGAAATCCGGATATTAAAAAAGTATTGATGATCGGTTCCGGCCCTATTGTAATCGGACAGGCAGCAGAGTTTGACTATGCAGGAACCCAGGCATGCCGTTCTCTCAAGGAAGAGGGAGTCGAGGTTGTTCTGCTGAACTCCAACCCTGCCACCATTATGACAGATAAAGATATTGCAGATAAAGTTTATATCGAGCCTCTTACAGTAGAAGTTGTAGAGCAGCTGATCCTGAAAGAAAAACCGGACAGCGTGCTTCCTACCCTTGGAGGACAGGCAGGACTGAATCTTGCTATGGAGCTGGAAGAGAGAGGCTTCTTAAAAGAGCACAATGTCCGCCTGATCGGAACTACTTCCGAGACTATCAAGAAAGCAGAGGACCGTCAGGAATTTAAAGACACCATGGAAAAAATCGGAGAGCCCATTGCTGCTTCTCTGGTAGTACGGAATGTGGAAGACGGTGTGGCTTTCAGTAATAAGATTGGTTATCCGGTGGTGCTTCGTCCTGCTTATACTCTGGGAGGCAGCGGCGGCGGTATTGCCAATAATGAAGAAGAGCTTATTGAGATCCTGGAGAACGGTCTCCGTCTTTCACGTGTGGGAGAGGTTCTGGTGGAGCGCTGTATTGCCGGCTGGAAAGAAATCGAATATGAAGTAATGCGGGACAGTGCAGGAAACTGTATTACAGTCTGCAACATGGAAAATATTGACCCTGTAGGTGTTCATACAGGAGACAGTATCGTCGTAGCTCCTTCTCAGACTCTGGGAGATAAAGAATACCAGATGCTGAGAACTTCTGCCCTGAATATCATTACAGAGCTGGGGATCACAGGAGGCTGTAATGTACAGTATGCCCTGAACCCTGAAAGCTTTGAGTATTGCGTAATCGAAGTAAACCCACGTGTATCCCGTTCTTCTGCGCTGGCTTCCAAAGCTACTGGATATCCAATTGCGAAAGTAGCTGCAAAGATTGCTCTGGGATATACCCTGGATGAGATTAAGAATGCCATCACAGGAAAGACCTATGCAAGTTTTGAGCCTATGCTGGACTACTGTGTGGTGAAGATCCCGAGACTGCCTTTTGATAAATTTATCAGCGCCAAGAGAACTCTTACCACCCAGATGAAAGCTACTGGCGAGGTTATGAGTATCTGCAATAATTTTGAAGGCGCTCTGATGAAAGCCATCCGTTCTCTGGAACAGCATGTGGACTCTCTGATGTCCTATGATTTTACTGGTCTCACAGAGGAAGAACTGCTGGAAGAACTTCATATTGTAGATGACATGCGTATCTGGAGGATTGCAGAAGCAATCAGAAGAAACATTTCTTACGAGGCTATTCATGATATCACCAAAATTGATATCTGGTTTATTGATAAGCTGGCTATCCTGGTAGAAATGGAAAATGCTTTAAAAGACCAGGAGCTGACAGAAGAATTGCTGAGAGAGGCAAAAAGAATCGAGTTCCCGGATAATGTGATCGGACAGCTTACTGGCAGGACGGCAGAGGAAATCCATAAACTGAGAAAAGAATGGGGAATTACCGCTTCTTATAAAATGGTAGATACCTGTGCAGCAGAATTTGCTGCAACTACCCCGTATTATTACTCTGTATACGGAGGAGAAAATGAGGCAGACGGAACTACAGATAAGAAGAAAGTCCTGATTCTTGGCTCCGGACCTATCCGTATCGGACAGGGAATTGAGTTTGACTTCTGTTCCGTACATTGTACCTGGGCCTTTGAAAAAGAAGGATATGAGACCATTATCATCAACAACAATCCGGAGACGGTAAGTACAGACTTCGATATTGCAGATAAGCTGTATTTCGAGCCCCTTACACCGGAAGATGTGGAAAATGTGGTAGATATAGAGAAACCAGACGGTGCCGTGGTTCAGTTTGGCGGACAGACAGCCATCAAGCTTACAGAAGCCCTTATTAAAATGGGTGTGAAGATTCTGGGAACCTCTGCAGAAAATGTAGATGCGGCAGAAGACCGGGAGCTTTTTGATGGGATTTTGGAAGAGTGTCATATTCCAAGACCCAAGGGACATACAGTATATACTGCAGACGAAGCTATCCGTGCAGCTAACGAGCTGGGCTATCCGGTGCTGGTTCGCCCTTCCTATGTTCTGGGTGGACAGGGCATGCAGATTGCAATTAACGACGAGGATGTAGACCAGTATATTGGTATTATTAACCGGATTGCTCAGGAACATCCTATTCTGGTAGATAAATATCTCCAGGGAAAAGAAATAGAAGTAGACGCTGTATGTGACGGAGAAGATATCCTGATTCCGGGAATCATGGAGCATATTGAGAGAGCCGGTATCCACTCCGGAGACAGTATCTCCGTATATCCTGCCCGTACAATCAGCGACAGCGCTAAACGCACAATTGAGGACTATACCTGGAAACTGGCAAAATCCCTTCACGTATTGGGAATGATCAATATTCAGTTCATTGTCTGCGGAGAAGACGTGTATGTTATCGAGGTAAATCCCCGTTCCAGCCGTACTGTACCATATATCAGTAAGGTAACGGGAATCCCCATTGTTCCTCTTGCCACACAGGTAATCCTGGGTCATAAATTGAAGGATCTGGGTTATACTCCGGGACTTCAGCCTGAAGCAAAACACTATGCAATTAAGATGCCGGTATTCTCCTTTGAAAAAATCCGGGGAGCAGATGTAAGCCTGGGACCGGAGATGAAGTCTACAGGAGAGTGCCTGGGTATTTCCGAGAGCTTTAATGAGGCTCTGTATAAGGCATTCCTGGGAGCCGGCGTGAACCTGCCAAAGCATAAGAATATGATCATTACAGTAAGGGATGAAGATAAACAGGATATCATCCCCATTGCCCGGAGATTCCAGAATCTGGGATATAAAATCTATGCCACAAGAAGCACAGCTAAGGTTCTTAATGAAAATGGCGTGAAGGCCATCCGTACCAATAAGATCGAGCAGCCTTCACCAAACCTTATGGACCTGATTCTGGCTCATAAGATTGATCTGGTTATCGATACTCCTTCTCAGGGCGTGGAGAAGGCTAAGGACGGCTTTATTATCCGGAGAAACGCTATCGAGACCGGAGTAAATGTCCTCACCGCCCTGGATACAGCGGAGGCTTTGGTAACCAGTCTGGAAAACACAGATATTCAGAAACTGAAACTGGTGGATATTGCCGAAATCTAAGGAGTAAAAAATGGAGAGCTTTATTGAGATATTAAAGGTCATTTTCCTGGGCATTGTGGAAGGTATTACAGAATGGCTTCCCATAAGCAGCACGGGCCATCTGATCCTGGTGGAAGAATTTGTAAAGCTGAATGTGTCTCAGGAATTCTGGGATATGTTTATGGTAGTCATCCAGCTAGGCGCTATTTTGGCAGTAGTGGTCCTATACTGGAAAGATCTGTGGCCTTTCCGGAATAAAAAACCGAAACATGAGAATGTGACCAAGGTAGAAAAGGCGGCGGGAGTCCTGTGCCGGTTTGTAAAAATCGATAAGATGATCATGTGGTTTAAAATACTGGTATCCTGTCTCCCTGCAATTATTATCGGCCTGCCATTTAACGATTTTATTGAGGAAAAATTCAATAACTGGTTTGTGGTTTCCGTAATGCTGATCGTATATGGTGTTATGTTCCTGATCGTGGAAGACTACAATGAGAAACGCCAGGCAAAATATAATTCTATCAGCGAAATCACATGGAAGACCGCTTTGTTTATCGGCATCTTCCAGGTCCTGTCTCTGATTCCGGGAACGTCCCGGTCAGGAGCTACTATTATCGGTGGTATCCTGGTAGGAGCCTCCAGGACAGTGGCAGCGGAATATACCTTTTTCCTTGCCATTCCTGTAATGTTTGGCGCCAGTCTTCTGAAAATAGTAAAATTCGGCATGAACTTTACTTCCTGGGAAGTTGTGATCCTGCTGGTAGGTATGGTGGTTTCCTTTGTGGTATCTATTCTGGCTATTAAATTCCTTATGGGATATATTAAAAAGCACAATTTTAAAGTGTTCGGCTGGTACAGGATTGTACTAGGTATTATCGTAATCTTGTTTTTTACAATTTTCAGGTAAGCTGAATATGCGGAATCGTTTCAAAAAGTCTTTTGGGACTGCAGAGGCGGTTCCGCTTTTTCCTTTTCAGATTTTTAGTAAAGATTAGAGGATAGGAGGCGGGACTGTGGAAAACTATGACAAAGAAGTGCTGGACCTGGCTATGGAAGCCGGCAGGATCCTTCTGGATGCCGGAGCAGAGATTTTCCGGGTAGAGGAGACCATACAGAGAATATCCAGAGCTTTTGGCATTGAAAAATGCAGCACCTTTGTGCTGAGCACAGGAATCTTTATTACGGCGGAGAATCAGGAGGGGCAGATATATGCCAGTGTAAAACATATTCCCATCAGCGGAGCAAAACTTCATCGGATAGCGGCAGTAAACCAGCTTTCCAGAGAGATTGAAGAGAAAAAATATTCTCTGCAGGAAGCTAAAGAACGGCTGGAGGTTATCAAGCACATGCCGGGAAAACGGGGAATTGTTCGGACGGCAGCATCTGGGATCGGCTCCGGTTCTTTCTGCTATCTTCTCGGAGGAGGGCTGGAAGATATGGCTGCGGCCTTTTTGTCAGGCTTTATCCTTTACGGCCTTCTCCTTATCTTTGAGAAAAGGGAGAAAAAAACTTCTAAGATCGTGAAGAATCTGGCAGGAGGATTCTGTGTCTCCTTTTTTGCCGTGCTTTTTTACCGCCTGGGCTTGGGAAAAACGCCAGGGAGTATTCTGGTAGGTTCTATTATGCCTCTTGTTCCTGGAGTCTCTCTGGTAAATGCAATTCGGGATTTTGCTGACGGTGACTATATCGGCGGCGGGGTCCGGTTCCTGGATGCCCTTATGGTGGCTCTTGGAGTGGCTATGGGTGTGGGAATCATGTATTTTCTTTACTATAATCTGACGGGAGGGATACTTTTATGATCGCAGAAGGAGTTTTGCAGTTCCTGGCGGCAGGAATCGGGACTGTAGCCTTTTCGGTGTTATTTTCCGTTCCAAGAGAGCACTATCCTCTCTGCGGATTTATCGGAGGGACAGGATGGCTTATCTGCTGGATTTTTGTCCATGGACTGGGTGCAGGGGCCATAGTGGGAAATTTTGTCGCTACTGTATTTATTACGCTTGCTTCCAGAATCGGAAGTACGGTGAGAAAATGTCCGGTTACTTTATTTCTTATAGCAGGAATTTTTCCAGAGGTGCCGGGAATCGGCATTTACAGAACAATTTACTACAGCCTTCTGGAAAATAATAAACTGAGCCTCCACTACGGAAGGGAGACTTTGGGAGTTGCGATTGCCATGGTCCTGGGAATTATCCTTGTCTTTGAGATTCCCCAGAAGACCATTAATGGGATTTTTCAGAAAAATAAGAACAAAATCAATGACAGATGAAATATCAGATATGATATCTATTCCATAGAAAAGCCAGGAGATTCGGTATTTTTTATACCTGCTCTCCTGGCTTTTTACAGAAAAATTTATGCTGTAATAATAGTTCCGGTCTTACCCAGATAGCCTTCTTTAGCCTTTCCGATAGAAGTGATCACGGCTCGTCTGTCCGGATGGCCTTCTACAAATTCAACAGATGCCTGAATCTTTGGCAGCATAGTGTTATCTCCGAAATGACCTTCTTCCATATAAGTCTTTGCTTCCTGGACAGTAATCTGAGAAAGATATTCTTCAGAGTCAGAACGGTAGTTTACAGAAACTTTTTCTACACTGGTAAGGATCAGCAGTTCATCGGCGTTTAGTTCCTGGGCCAGTCTGCCGCTGGCAAGGTCTTTTTCAATAACTGCGCTGGCGCCGATAAGCTCCTCATCTCTTTCCAGCACAGGGATTCCGCCGCCGCCGCAGGCGATAACAATCTGTCCTGCATCAGAAAGGGCTTTGATGGCATCGATTTCCACGATTTTTTCCGGCTGGGGAGCAGCTACGATCCTTCTGTATCCCTCTGCTGTTTTCACTACATAATTTCCTTTGTGCTCTTCAGCTTCAGCTTCTTCTTCTGTCAGAGTCCGTCCGATGATCTTCACCGGTTCATGGAAGGCATCGTCATATGGATCTACAGTTACCTGAGTGAGAATGGTACTTACTGGCTTGTAGATACCTCTGCGGAGAAGTTCTGCACGAAGAGTGTTCTGGATATCATAACCAATGTAACCCTGGCTCATAGCGGAACATACAGACATGGGAACCGCAGTATAGTCGGGGTGTACCTTTCCAAATTCATTCATGGCAGTATGGATCATGCCTACCTGAGGAGCATTGCTGTGGGTAATGATAATATCAGCTCCGGCTTCTACCAGATCAACCAGGATTTTTGCGGAAGCCTTCAAAGCGGTCTTCTGTTCCGGCAGGGTAGTGCCCAGCGCTCTATGGCCTAAAGCCACTACTACTTTTTTTCTTGTCATAGTGTCATACCTCTTTCTTTTATGATAGTGTTGCTCGCATTCCTTGAAACCTATGCACCCTGTTTCTTCTTATGACAGCCTGTTCCGGTCAAAAGAAGCAGATAAGAACATTATATCTGCTGAAACTAAGAAAAGCAACAGAAAAAAACCCGATACATAATGTACCGGGCTTTTTCAACTTGAGGGGGGAGATAGTGAGTGGTTTATCAACTATCCAAGATTTATTATAGGGAAAAAATATGAGTAAATTATGTCCCTT
Organism: Blautia sp. An46; assembly: GCF_002161645.1. NCBI lineage: Bacteria > Bacillati > Bacillota > Clostridia > Lachnospirales > Lachnospiraceae > Blautia > Blautia sp. An46. The sequence continues at coordinate 43,687 of NZ_NFIF01000001.1, forward strand.
TTATAAAATAATTAGAAATTCTCTTAATAAAAATTAAATTATACTTATCCTAAATATCCTTTTAACAGAAGAAAGGTATTTTTTACGCCTTCCACATGGCTTCTTTCGTATCCATGGGATGCATAGACTCCAGGACCGATCAGTCCGTGACGGACGTCATATCCTGCCTTCAGTCCTGCCTCTGCATCGGAACCGTAGTGAGGATATACATCCACAGCAAAATCCAGGTTCTCTTTTTTGGCCACGGCAATTAACTGAGATACCAGATCATAGCTGTAAGGACCTCCGCTGTCTTTGGCACAGATGGATACCTGATGTTCATGGCAGTTTAAACCTTCTCCCACACAGCCCATGTCCACAGCCAGAAGTTCTGTGACACCCTGAGGAACAGAAGCGGCTCCTCCATGTCCCACTTCTTCATATACGGTCAGATGCTGATAGATTTTTCTTTCAGGGGTAATCTGGTTTTCTTTCAGATACTTTGCATAACCCAGCAGAATAGAAGCACTGAGTTTGTCATCCAGGAAACGGCTTTTGATATAACCGCTTTTCGTAATGCGGCTCCTGGGTTCGAAAGCCACGATATCCCCTTCCATGATGCCAAGGGCAAGAACATCTTCCCTGGAAGAAACTTTTTCGTCCAGAAGGATTTCCATGACATCAAAGCTTCTTGAAGTCTCATCGTATTTTCCATTTACATGGATAGAAGCGTCTGTCAGCTGACAGGTGCCTTCGTAGATGCCGTTGAACCGGGTGATGATCCGGCAGTTCTCAGCCTCGGCATTGTTGGCGTTCATTCCTCCCAGAGGAGAAACCGCCAGATGTCCGTTGGATTTTATCTGAGAGACCATAGCCCCAAGAGTATCCACATGGGCCTCCAGGAGCACAGCATTGTCTGTTTCCTTTCCCCCAAGATCTGTGAGAACGCCGCCTTTTACGGTTTTCTGAGGAGTATAGCCTAACCTTTTATATTCTGTCATAAGATAGTCCGTCACATTTGTAGTGTAACCTGTGGGACTGTCAATAGCCAGAAGATTCTGAACCTGTTCTAAAATATATTTTATGATTTCTTCCATTTTGATACCTCCTGTCTCAGGATACATTTTATTCTTCCCGGCTGATTCCGTCAAGATTTTCCTCTGGAACAGAAATTTTCTATAAAAACCAGTGGAAAATTTCTTTCAACCCATATATAATAGAGGCGGTATGAAATTATTTCCGCAAAAGGCCGTAATTCTGCGGTCTGCAGCGAGATTGATGAATTTGCAGCCCCAAGGAGGAACAGATTTATGTATGATATGAAAATTTCAGATTCTGTTGTGTATATTGGCGTAGATGATAAAGATATTGATCTGTTTGAGAGCCAGTACAAGGTACCAAATGGCGTTACCTATAATTCCTACGTGATCTTAGATGAGAAGATTGCGGTTATGGATACAGTAGATAAAAGAAGGACCCAGCAGTGGCTGGACAACCTGGAGAAAGTATTGGACGGAAGAGAACCAGATTATCTGGTGGTATCCCATCTGGAGCCGGACCATGCTTCAAATATCCAGCTTCTGGCAGAGAAATACCCAAATATGCAGGTAGTCTCAAATGCCAAAGTATTTTCCATGCTTCCTCAGTTCTTTACTCTGGATTTCGCTCCCAGAAGTGTAGTGGTAAAGGAAGGAGACACCCTTAGTCTTGGAAATCATACCCTGCAGTTCTTCATGGCTCCTATGGTCCACTGGCCGGAAGTTATGGTGGAATATGAGCAGACAGAAAAGATTTTATTCTCTGCAGACGGCTTTGGAAAGTTTGGTGCTTCTGATGTGGAAGAAGACTGGGACGATGAGGCCAGAAGATACTTTATCAATATTGTAGGAAAATATGGCAGCCAGGTTCAGGCCCTTCTGAAGAAAGCCGCTACTCTGGATATCCAGACAATCTGCCCTCTTCATGGACCTGTTCTGAAAGAAAACCTGGGATACTATATCGGCAAGTATCTCACCTGGAGCAGCTACGAACCGGAAGAAGAAGGCGTGGTAGTGGCATATGCGTCTATTCACGGAAATACCGGAAAAGCTGCAGCCAGAATGGCAGAAATCCTTAAAGAGAACGGAGCTGAAAATGTAAAGGTATTTGACCTGGCAAGAGATGACATGGCAGAAGCCATTTCCAGCGCATTCCGTTACAGCCGTCTGATTGTTATGGGCGTGACTTATGATGGAAACCTGTTCCCCTGCATGGAGGATTTCCTGTATCATCTGAAGATTAAAACTTATAAGAAGAGAAAAGTGGGAATCGTGGAAAATGGTTCCTGGGCGCCTATGGCAGGAAAATTGATGAAGGCATACTTTGAAGGTATGAAAGATATAGAGATCTGCGAGCCTGTAGTTACGATTAAGTCTGTGATGAAGGATGCAGACGAAGAAAATATGAAAACACTGGCAAAGGCGGTTCTTGCATAAGGAGGAACAGTATGAAGTGCCCGTTTTGTAATCAGGATAATACCAGGGTCATTGATTCCAGACCTGTACCGGACAATAATTCTATCCGGAGACGGCGTCAGTGCGACGAGTGCGGCAGGCGTTTTACTACCTATGAAAAAATTGAGACCATTCCCCTGACTGTGATCAAGAAAGATCAGAGCAGAGAAGAGTTTGACAGGGGAAAGCTGCAGAATGGAGTTATGCGTGCCTGCTATAAGAGGCCTATTCCCGTGAAGAGAATAGAAGAGCTTATTGATGAGATTGAAACGGAAGTTTTCAATAAAGAGGAACGGGAGGTCCCCAGCACTGTGATCGGCGAGATCGTTATGGAAAAGCTGAAGGAACTGGATGCAGTGGCCTATGTAAGATTTGCTTCTGTTTACCGGGAATTCAAGGATATCGATACCTTTATGGATGAACTGAAAAAAGTAATGAAATAAAAAAGCAGCCGGCTGTCATGGGTAGAAAAGGACAGCCGGCTGCTTTTTTACAGAAGAAACTCAATGAGGTTTTCATAGATACTCTGGCTTTTCTCTTTCCAGTTGATACATATAGCTTTGGCAGCTTCCTCAGTAGGTACGGCAATGGTCAGGTCTACCAGGGAGAGCTTGTCCTGACTGAGACGGCAGCGGACCTGATAGCCTTCCTTCTGGCCTTTATAATAATCAGCCACAGCAGAAAGCTCCTCCCGTATTTTAATAATATTTTCCTTAAAGAAATCAGTAATGTCTGATTTAATGCCGTCGGAAATCTGGTCTTCAAAGTAAGACAGTGTCTGCCTGCCCTGGGGCGTAATACGGAAATAAGAAGAGTTCCGGACGGTTGTGGATTTGATAAGTTCTGAGTCTGTGAGCTCCGAGAGGGCCTGCTGGAGATGAAAGTAAGTGGTATAGCCCTTATCCAGTATGAAATCAGAAATCTGAGCATTTGTCAGAGGAAATTCCGATTTTTCCAGCATATAAAGGATCATCAGTTTATACAGTGTGAGAGGTTCTGCCATAGTTTAGTCCTCCTTATATAATCTTCCCTGATAAGCATGACGGATTTTACATTCATGATGCAGGGTATTTAAGACGGTTCGTTTTTTACTGCTCCACAGAGGTGCCATAAGCAGATCTTTTGGTCCGTCTCCTGTGAGACGGTGGATTACGATATCAGGGGAAAGGTGTTCCAGACAATCAATAAGGATGTCCAGATATTCTTCCATGGTATAGACGGAAAATCTGCCTTCCAGATAGTCCTGTGCCAGATCAGTCCCTTTCAGTACATGAAGAAGCTGGAGCTTTATCCCCTGGATATCCCGACGGTTCAGATATTCCATAGTTTCCAATATATCCTGGCGGCTTTCACCGGGAAGTCCCAGAATGGTATGGACTATGACATCCAGATCCCGCTGCCGAAGAGCTTTCACAGCCTTTTCAAAACAGGAGAGAGGATATCCTCTGCGGATATATGCTGCAGTCCTTTCATGAATGGTCTGAAGCCCCAGCTCTATCCATACCGGTTTTATCTGATTCAGCTCTTCCAGAAGAGCCAGTACATCTGGACCCAGACAGTCCGGGCGGGTGCCAATAGAAACAGCCGCTACCTGAGGATGATTTATGGCCTCTGTATAGATTTTTCTCAGATATTCCACAGGGGCGTAGGTATTGGTGTAGGCCTGAAAATAAGCAATAAAAGCAGATGCATTTCTTTTCTGAGCCAGTTTTTCCGCCTGCTTGTTGATCTGTTCTGTGATAGAGTCCCGGCGGTCTCCTGCAAAGTCTCCCGAGCCTCCCTGACTGCAGAAGATGCAGCCCCGTTCTCCAAGGGTGCCGTCCCGGTTGGGACAGGTCATGCCTCCGTTGAGAGCTGTCTTATATATCTTGCAGGAAAAGCGTTCCTTCAGCATGTAATCAAAAGAGTGATAAGGTTTTCCATTCCAGCTTTCCATAGTTTCATTCTCCCCTGAAATATTTCCTTTATCATACCATCTGAAAAAATCTTTTACAAGTGCCGGGTATTCTTCGGCGCATTGACAAAGGGGAGGTTACATGATATTGTTTTCATGACAGGTTGAAATAATTGGAGAAAACTGTATGAAAAGAGTATTTAATAGAGGAATTTTTTTACTTCTGCTCACGCTGCTTCTTCCGTCTTTGTCTGGATGCTTTCTAGCTGGAAACAGGGAAACCCTGGAAAATGACGTGCTGCGGGTGGGGATGCATCTTGGCATTGAAGAAATGTGCTATCTTTCTTCGGAAAATAATCAGCCGGAAGGCTTTGAGGTAGAACTGGCAGGGCTTTTGGCGGATAAAATGAATATGGAACTGGAAATCGTAGACACATCAGAAGAAAATCTGCTGAAATCTCTGGATGGGGAGGTCTATGACTGTGTACTGTCTTCCGTGGGCATCAGTCAGTGGAATACCATACATTACGGACATACAAAGCCCTATCTGGATCTTTCTTCTGTGCAGGACCAGATTGGGGCAGAAGAGGAAGAAAACCAGATTGCGGCATTTACCAGAAAGGGAAACTCTCTGGCAGATACATTGGAAGAAAATCTGGAAGAACTGAAAGAAGACGGAACTCTTTCAGAGCTTTCCAATAAATATTTTGGAAAAGATATTACGATATAATTTAAAGAGAGCTTTGGAGCTGCCTGAAAGCGCAGACCTGTTATAGTCAGAGAATCAAATGTTCTGGCATGACAGGTCTGCTTTCTTTTTGTACAGGGGTCAGCTGCATGATTGAATAACAGCAAAAAGAAGAGATTTTCCGAAAAAATAACTTGCTTTTTTTCTATAGAGATGGTAGCATAAAGATATAGTTTAATGACTAAACTAATTAAGGAGGTAAGTCCCAGATGGAAATTTTGAAGGTAACAGATAAAGCCTTTCAGACCTACGGAAAAGTAATTCAGGGAATCGATGTTTCCGATCTGCTGGAAGCTCTGAAAGAGACCCCTCAGCCAGATGATGTGGTATATGTGGCCTCTGATGAGAAACTGGAAGCCTGTCCCTGCGTGGAGAAGATTGGCTACAGCCTTTATGGAGGAATGCCTGTCCAGGTGGGCTACTGCAATGGAAATAATGTACTTTTAAATGCAGTAGAGTACCACAGAGATTCTGAGGTGAACGTGGCCCAGACAGATATGATCCTGATCCTGGGAAAAGAGCAGGATATTGAGGAAGACGGTACATATGACACTGGAAAGATGGAAGCCTTCCTGATTCCGGCAGGAACTGTCATCGAAGTGTATGCCACAACGCTTCACTATGCGCCCTGCAATGTAAACGGAAATAAATTCCGGGCAGCAGTGATCCTTCCAAAGGGAACTAACACAGATGCACCAGCGGCTCAGAACAATACAAAGGAGGACAAGCTGCTGTTTGCAAGAAACAAATGGCTCATTGCCCATGAAGAAGCCGGTATCGAAGGTGCTTTTGTGGGATTAAAAGGTGCAAATCTGTCTGTAGGATAGACAGAAAAATATACAAATTTAATCAGGAGGTAAAGAAGAATGAATTTACAGAACATGCCAGAAGTAAAAATGGGTATCGTGGCCGTAAGCCGTGACTGTTTCCCGATGACACTGTCTGAGAACAGAAGAAAAGCAGTAGTAGCTGCTTACAAAGGAGAAATTTACGAATGTCCAACAGTTGTAGAAAGTGAAGTGGACATGCAGAAAGCTCTGAAAGAACTGAGAGAAGCCGGATGCAACGCTTTAGTAGTATATCTTGGAAACTTCGGACCAGAGACAGCAGAGACTCTGTTAGTAAAATATTTCCATGGACCATGTATGGTAGTGGCAGCAGCTGAAGAAGGAGACCTTGTACAGGGAAGAGGCGATGCTTACTGCGGTATGTTAAATGCCAGCTATAACCTGAAGCTGCGTAACTTAAAAGCATACATTCCTGAGTATCCGGTAGGAACTGCTGCAGAAGTAGCAGATATGATTGAAGAATTTATTCCTATCGCAAGAGCTATAGTAGCATTAAAGAATCTGAAAGTAATCAGCTTTGGACCACGTCCTCAGGACTTCCTGGCCTGCAACGCTCCTATTAAGAGACTTTATGACCTGGGAATTGAGATTGAAGAAAACTCTGAGCTTGATCTTTTTGAAGCCTTCAAGAATCATGAAGGAGATCCACGTATTCCGGAAGTTGCCAAAGACATGGAGAAGGAACTGGGAGAAGGCAATATGAAGCCAGAAATCCTGCCAAAACTGGCTCAGTATGAGATTACTCTGCTGGATTGGGTGGAAGCTCACAAAGGTTCCAGAAAATATGTGACTCTGACTACAAAATGCTGGCCTGCATTCCAGACTCAGTTTGGATTTGTTCCCTGCTATGTAAACGGCCGTCTTACAGGAAGAGGAATCCCTGTATCTTGTGAAGTAGATATCTGGGGTACTGTAAGCGAGTACATCGGTACTGTGATCAGCCAGGACGCCGTTACTCTTCTGGATATTAACAATACGGTTCCTGCATCTATCTATGACAGCGAGATCAAAGGTAAATATGACTATACACTGAAAGATACCTTTATGGGATTCCACTGCGGAAATACAACTTCCGGAAAACTGACTTCCTGCACTATGAAATATCAGATGATCATGGCAAGAAATCTTCCGGAAGAAGTTACACAGGGAACTCTGGAAGGAGATATTATTCCAGGTGACGTTACCTTCTACCGTCTTCAGAGCACTTCTGACTGCAAGCTTCGGGCTTACATTGCTCATGGTGAAGTTCTTCCTGTGGCAACACAGAGCTTTGGCGGCATCGGTATTTTTGCTATTCCTGAGATGGGACGTTTCTACCGTCATGTTCTGGTAGAAAAGAATTACCCGCATCACGGAGCTGTTGCTTTTGGACACTATGGAAAAGCTCTGTATGAGGTATTCAAGTATCTCGGTGTTGATGTAGAAGAAATTAACTACAATCAGCCGAAGGGCGTTCTGTATCCAACAGAAAATCCATTTGCATAAAAGTTGAAAAGGACATGAATCACAGGGGCTGTCGTATCTTGCGGCAGTCCCCATTCAGTAAAGGAGAGAAAATATGTTATACATTGGAGTAGATTTAGGAACTTCCGCCGTGAAGCTGCTGCTCATGGATGGAGAAGGAAAGATCCAGAAGATCGTTTCCAGAGAATATCCCCTTTCTTTCCCTCATCCGGGATGGTCTGAACAGAATCCGGAAGACTGGTGGGAGCAGAGCCTGGAAGGAATCAAAGAGCTTACTGCTGACTGCGATAAGAGTCAGGTAGCCGGCATCAGCTTTGGCGGACAGATGCACGGCCTGGTGATCCTGGACGAAAAGGACCAGGTAATCCGTCCTGCAATTCTCTGGAATGATGGAAGAACAGGAAAAGAGACAGATTATTTAAATAATGTGATCGGCAAGGATAAACTGTCCCAGTATACAGCCAATATTGCTTTTGCCGGCTTTACCGCGCCAAAAATCCTCTGGGTAAAGGAAAACGAACCGGAGAACTTTAAACGGATTAAAAAAATCATGCTGCCAAAGGATTATCTGGCTTATAAATTATCCGGAACCCACAGCTGTGATATGTCCGACGCATCTGGAATGCTTCTTCTGGATGTGAAGAACCGCTGCTGGTCCAAAGAGATGCTGGATATCTGCGGAGTTACAGAGGAACAGATGCCGAAGCTTTTCGAAAGCTATGAAACAGTAGGCACATTAAAACCTGAGCTGGCGAAAGAGCTGGGCATCCCGGAGACCTGCAAGATTGTGGCAGGAGCCGGAGACAATGCTGCGGCTGCAGTAGGAACCGGTACAGTTGGTGACGGAATGTGCAACATTTCCCTGGGAACCAGCGGAACCATCTTTATTTCCAGCAAAGAATTCGGCGTAGACCCCAATAATGCCCTTCATGCCTTTGCTCACGCAGACGGTCACTATCATCTGATGGGCTGTATGCTGAGTGCAGCTTCCTGCAATAAATGGTGGATGGACGAGATCATCGGCACAAAGGACTACAGCGGAGAACAGGCAAAGATTGAGAAGCTGGGAGAGAATAACGTCTTCTTCCTGCCTTATCTCATGGGAGAGCGGTCTCCTCACAATAATCCTAATGCCAGAGGAACCTTTATCGGACTGACCATGGACAGCACCAGAGCAGATATGACTCAGGCAGTTCTGGAAGGCGTAGCCTTCGCTATCAGGGACTCTTTTGAGGTTGCCAAATCTCTGGGTATCCAGATTGAGCGGACCAAGATCTGCGGCGGCGGAGCCAAAAGCCCTCTGTGGAAAAAGATGATCGCCAATATCCTGAACATTAAAGTGGATGTTATCGAATCTGAGGAAGGCCCGGCCTTAGGGGGAGCCATGCTGGCAGCAGTAGCCAACGGAGAGTTTGCATCAGTAGAAGAAGCAGCTGAAAAAATCGTGAAGGTTATTGATACAGTAGAGCCTGAACCGGAACTGGCTGCAAAATACGAGGAGAGATATCAGAAATTTGTAAAAATCTATCCTACGGTAAAAGAACTGTTTAACGAGATTATCTGATACAGGTAAAAAGAAGCAGCAGAACTGTATCCTTTCAGGAGGAACAGCTCTGCTGTTTTTTTGCGCAATACATCGGGCAAATGGCTGCTGTGCCTGTGCCGGCAGATAATTGCCAGATAACGGACTTTATATTTGGCTCCTTGTGGCGGCGGGAAAAATGTATTAAAATAGCTGTAAAGCCGGGGAGGGAAGGCTATTAAAAATGCTTCATCAGAAGAAAAAGGATGTCTGATGAACAAGAAGGAGACAATTATGGACGAGAAAAAAAAACAACTGGGGTATTTGGATATCCTCAGATGGACGGCGATAGCCATGGTAGTAATGCTCCATGTGGTTTCAGGGGTGTCCGATACCATAGCCGTAGAGATGAATCAGGGGCAGAAAATCGTGTATGAAACCGTAAAAAATCTGATGACAGCAGGTGTTCCTATTTTCCTTATGATCTCAGGAGCATTATTTTTGACTCCGGAAAAGAAGATTACCATTGAAAGATTGCTGAAGCATTATGTGCGGAGAATCCTGTTGGCTCTTCTTATTTTCGGAACAGTGTTCGCTGTTATGGAACTGGTCATGACTGAACGGACCTTTTCCCTGACCATGGTAGGAAAAGGATTCCTCATGACGCTGTCGGGAAATACTTGGGCCCATATGTGGTATTTATATGAATTGATTGGTCTTTATCTCATTACTCCTCTTTTAAAGGTGGTTATTGCCTATGGGGGAAAACGGCTTTTAGAATATGGTTTACTGCTGGGCTTTTGCTTTAGCAGCATACTGCCTTTTGCAGAACAGCTAACAGGATTCTATCTGGGATTTACCTATCCTTTTGCCGGAATATATTTGTTCTATTATGTGGCAGGGTATTATCTTAGGGATTGTGTGGAATGGAGCTGGAAAATCGGAGGAGCAGTAGCCGCTGTGATGGGAGTAATACTGATCGTTAATGGTTTTTGCTTACAACTTTTTCCGGTCTCATACGATTCACCCTGGATCGTCCTGATGTCTATGGGGATCTTCCTGGCTGTATCCAGAGCAAATGTTTCTGGATCCTGGTTTTCTGTCCACAGAGGTCTATGTTTTGGTATCTATTTGATACATCCGGTATTTCTGAATTTCTTCTATAAATTTCTGCATATAACTCCTTTAAGAATCGGGTATGCAGGGATCCTGATCTTTTGGATTCTGACCTTTGTTTTGTCCTGTGTGGCGGCACAGATTATGATCATGATTCCGCCTTTGAGAAAATATGTAGTTTGATGTTAGGAAAGGAAGGAGAATAATATGAAATATGTTTTAGATGCACACACCCATACCATTGCCAGCGGCCACGCCTACAGCACTATCCGGGAAATGGCAAAAGCAGCTTCTGAGAAAGGCCTGGAACTTCTGGGGATTACAGAACACTCTATGAAAATGCCTGGAACCTGTCAGCTTTTTTATTTTGAAAATCTGAAAATGGTGGACCGGGAAATGTATGGAGTAGAACTTTATATGGGCACTGAGCTGAATATTATGGATTATGAGGGCCATGTGGACATGGGAGAAAAGACCCTGGAAAAAATGGATATCGTTATTGCCAGCATGCATGTGCCCTGTATAAAGCCCGGAACCAGGGAAGAGAATACCAATGCTTATCTGGAAGTTATGAAGAATCCCTATCTGCACATAATCGGACATCCTGACGATGCCAGATATGAAGTAGACTATCTTGCCTTAGTCCAGAGCGCTAAGGAACATAGAGTTCTGCTGGAAGTAAATAATAATTCTCTGGACCCCCGGTGCGGCAGACAGGGTGGGGAAGAAAACATCAGGATTATGCTGAAATACTGCAGAGAATACCAGGCTCCAGTAATCGTAAACAGTGATGCCCACACGGATACTTTGGTAGGATGTCATGACTATGTCCAGAGGATTTTAGATGAAATGGGATTTCCAGAGGAGCTTATTGTCAATAGAAACGTTGATGAATTTAAGAAATATGTCAATAAAGACAAAATTTTATAGAATTTTCATAAATAATGTGGAGAAAGTCGAAGTCTGTTCTTTACTTTAAGAATTTACTGTGCTAATATATATGAAAGTGATAGGAGATATAACTGCTAAAGCGTTAATGAAACAGTACGGCAAAGCAGTGAAAAACTTGAACGTTATTCTCTTGTCATGGGTGCGAAATTGATATAAGGAGATATGTGATATGAGCAAAAAGATTCATACAGAAGCAGTTGACTCACTGTTTGACGCAGTACTCAGCCTGAAGAGCAGAGAAGAATGCTACCAGTTTTTTGAGGACGTATGCACAGTAAATGAGATTTTATCTTTATCTCAGAGATTTGAAGTAGCTAAGATGTTAAAAGAGAAGAAGACCTATCTGGAGATATCTGAGAAGACAGGGGCTTCCACAGCTACCATCAGCCGCGTGAACAGAAGCCTGAATTATGGAAACGACGGTTATGATATGGTATTTGACAGGATTTCAAAAGAATAAGGGATAAAGTTGATTCACCAAAGAAGGACCGAGCCTGGAGTGGCCGGTCCTTCTTTGCATTATGAAGATATTTTGGGCTTTTGCTTTATTTTTTTAATAAGGTAAAATTATTCTGTAGTATTCGTCAGCTATTTCTTTGGAGCAGCTACATATTCTATATCTTTTGCAGATTATGTACTTTCTGCTTTTCCTGAGATTAATGGAAAGCTGGTTGCCTTTGCAATTCTCACAGTATTTGTAGTTCTAAATCTGACGGGAATCCAGGTAGCTGCAAAGGTCCAGTATGCTATGGTGATCATTTTGATTTTAGCCCTCCTGGTTTTTGCAGGCTTTGGTTTTATCCATCTGGAGCCAGGGTATTTTTCTGAAGAACAGTTTTTTACCGGAGGTTTTACCGGTGTGATGTCTGCAGCAGCAGGTGTATTTCCTGTGGAAGAAGTAGCAGGCCAGAACCTGTCTACTGTAGCAAATCACATCCTTCCAACACCTTTATATATTTTTTCATGGTAGGCGGTGCAATGTTTGCTTTGATTACCTCATTAAATGCCTGTCTTGGCTGGCTCCAGGCTCCTATTGCTCAAGCAGCAGAAGACGGATGGTGGCCAGCGGTATTTGCAAAGCGTAATGAGCGGTTTGGAACTCCTCATTTTATTATCTTGACGATTTATGTGCTTTGCTCTATTATCATTTTAAGCGGCATGAATATCGGCGATGTTGCCAATATAGGGAATACTCTTGCAAACTGTGTGCAGGTTATCCTCTGCCTTGCCATTATCACAATGCCTAAAAAAATCCCGGAAATATGGAAGCGCTCTCAGTTCCATATTAATGACAACGCTTATACATTTTTATGTATTCTTGGAGTGCTGGTCAGCGCGGCCTTTGTATATTATGAATGTCTGGAAATCCAGGTAGGGCATATTATCGGAATTTTTGTTTATCTGGCTATTGCGTGCATCTATCCGATTATACGGGCAAAATTCCATAAGATTGAGATAAATATCAGTTATGAAGAAGCGTGATGGAGGAGGCAGTTATGAGTATGTTTAATCCAAAGCCCTGTCTTGGGCTTACAGAAAAAAATACAAATGAAGAGATTAAAAATGCGGCCTTTCAGTTTGTAAAAGAAGTGGGCTATATGATCATAGGGACCACATCTTTGGATGTCAGGACGCCTACAGCCAGAGGTCTGGAAGTCCATCAGCTGGATGACAGCGGGGATTTTTTCATTGGTCTTGCAAAAGGAAAACCTGTGTATTATGAACTTCAAAAGAATCCGTATATTGTGGGCGTTATTGTGAGAGAAACTGTGAAGCGTCTTTCTGCAAGTGTACGGATCAGCGCTCATGTCAGAGAGCTGCCCCCTGAGGAAAACCAGGAAATCTACAAAAGATATTGGGAGCTGAATCCGGGGACAAAGGCTCTCTATCATAAGGACTTAGATATGTTCCGGATCTTTGTGCTGGACAGGGGTGACGGAGAAATCTTCCATCTGCCGGAAGATGATGAAGTGTGCAGACTGAGATTTTCTTTCGGAGGAGCTTCCAAACGTCCATGGGCCTATGAAATCGATCAGGAAAAATGTGTTGGATGCGGTACTTGCGAAGAAGTCTGTATGGAGGATGTAATATTCCCTAACGAAGAGGGAAAATATTTTATACATCATTTTGGATGTCTGGAGTGCGGAAGATGTGCTATGAACTGCCCAAATGATGCCATAGCCAAAGGATTTCAGCCGTAATTCTCTTAAGGAAATATTATAAATGAGTACAGAAAAAAAAATCGACAGCAAAAAAGAGGAAATTCTTCAGATAGCCAGGGAATTATTTCTGACCCAGGGTTATACTAAAACCAGCATTCGGCAGATTGCATCTAAGGTACATATCAGTGTAGGGCTTACTGCTTACCATTTTAAAAGCAAAAGAGAGATGGCGGTAGAGATTGTAAGACGTATTTTCCACCGACTGGCAGGTTATACGAAGATGTATGTAAACAGACATGAGACGCCAGTCCTCTATTCAGCTACGTTAATCTGTCTGAATTATACGGCACTGTCTCAGACGCCTTACCGCTCTTTCTATGAGGATATCCTGAGAGAGGACATTCTTCTGGATGTGCATATAGAGACTGGGGTAGAGACCTATATATGCATACGGGACAAGTACTGCCCCTGGATGAGCGATGAGGAAACAGAGAAAATGGGGTGGTATGGAAATTACGTATCTGCCAGCATGGAAAGGTCTTTAGTGCTCTATCAGGGAATGAAACCTTTAATAGAGGGAACAATCCCGGAAATCATTCTGAAAGCATCTCTTGGAATGTGGCATTTTAAGGGGGATGTCCAGGTTATTGAAGAGGCCGGCAGGAAAGGCAGAGAGATTGTAGAAAAAATTATGGAAAATCATAAGAATATAATTTAAAAAATACAGAGGGACTGCCCTTTGTGCCGTATAGGAGCTTGAAAGATTCCTGATATATGCGGCCTAAGGGCGGTCCTTTTGTAATAATAGAAAAGATTCTAATCAGTTCCTTCTTCGGACATCTGGTCAATGAGATTTTCAATGACCTGTTTTTTTACATACACATCAAAACTTAACATACAGATAAAAGCAAATTTATGAAGAAATTCTTTTTCTTCCTCAGAAATATCTTGAAAAGAGTCATTTGCCAGGGAAAATTTTCTGGTCACATCTTTAGCAAGGGGTTCTATCTGTTCCACCTCCAGCTTCATAATTTCCTCATAAAGGGCTGTAAGATCGATGCTGCCCTCCCCGGGAAAGTATTTCTGAGCAAGAGGCCCCAGAAGCTTCTGGATATCACTGATCGACAGTATATTTTTGAAATAATAGATGAAAATCAGCATCAGCATATGCTCTTTGGAATATTTTTTCTTTACCGGAGGAGGAAGAAGGTCGTTTTTGGCATAGTTGTTGATCATGGTTTTTGTCAGGATCTTGTCCTCTCTGTGGCGTTTGGAAGAACGGAGATGTTCCTCCATAAAGGTAGTTACCTGGTCCATATATAGATCAATACCGGGAATCTCTTCCGGCTTAATATAATCAATTCTGGATATGCTGGAAAGTATGCTGTTTAATATGTCTTTTGTATCAATTGTCATTTTATCACCTCTGCTCCTTATTATATAGTTTTGAAAACTATTTGTAAATGATTTTCCGTAAGGATTTCCTGGTATGCCGGAAGAGATGGGGGAAAATCGTAAAATTTGTCGCTTTTTGTATTGGCATACAAGATAAATAATGGTATGATAACACAAAAGGAAATCAAATCTGGTTAAAACCAGTGAGACGATAGAGGCGCAGGTTTCAAGAGTAGCCTTCTGCACAGGGCGGGGACAGCCGCAGAAGAGGAAAGGGGAAGCTGCCGAAGGAAGACTATCCGCCCGGGAGGTCTTCCTGGAATACTGTATAATATACCGTATTCTGTCACGAAAAGTGGAGCGCTATCCGTTTCTTTCTCTGAATTTTGTTTAGGCAGGACAAAGGATACAGGAAAAGAATTTATAAGACCATGGGCGCATCCATTTCGGAAAAGGCTCATGGTTTTCTTTTCGTTTACTCTTGAAGTACAAAGGAAAGACCCATTGTACGCCGAGGAGAAAGTCCCGGAATAAACAGACGGGATACTATACAATCAGAAAGGATAAGATTATGAAAAACAGAAAGAGATTATTTGGAACAGGTCTGGTCCTGTCACTGTTCCTGACAGTTTTATGGTCAGTGACGGTATTTGCCGCTGAGGGGGAACAAGTGCAGGAGCCGGCGGTATATGCCACAATCTGGTCTCTGCTGCCGCCTGTAGTGGCCATTGTGCTGGCGCTTATCACAAAGGAAGTGTACAGCTCCCTTTTCGTAGGAATTCTCGTAGGAGCGCTGTTTTACTCCAATTTCGGATTTGAAGGAACTGTGGTCCATTTGGTGGAAGATGGATTTATCAGTGTTCTTTCAGATCCCTATAATGTGGGAATCCTGATTTTCCTGGTTATTCTGGGATCTATGGTTTCCATGATGAACAGCGCAGGAGGCTCTGCCGCATTCGGAAGATGGGCCGGAGTCCATATTAAGACCAGAGTAGGAGCCCAGATTGCAACAATCATTCTGGGAATCCTGATTTTTGTAGATGATTATTTCAACTGCCTTACAGTGGGAAGCGTTATGCGGCCCATCACGGATAAGCACAATGTATCCAAGGCAAAGCTTTCCTATCTTATTGATGCCACGGCGGCTCCGGTATGTATTATCGCCCCAGTGTCTTCCTGGGCAGCAGCAGTCAGCGGGTTTGTAGAAGGGGAAGATGGATTTGCCATTTTTATCCGGGCGATCCCTTACAACTATTATGCTTTGCTGACCATTGTGATGATGTTTGCCATTGTATTGATGAAAGTAGATTTTGGACCTATGGCTGTCCACGAGGCCAATGCTATGAAGGGAGATATCTACACTTCCGGGAAACGTTTGGATGAAGCCGCATCTGCATTGAAACCCAATCCTAAGGGAAAGGTTATCGACCTGGTCTTCCCTGTAATCGTTCTGGTAATCTGCTGTATTGTGGGAATGATCTATACCGGCGGATTTTTCAGCGGCACCAGTCTTGTAGAATCCTTCTCTCAGAGTGATGCATCTATAGCCTTGTCTATCGGCAGTCTGATCGCCCTGATTATTACGGTAATTTTTTACAGTGCGAGAAGAGTACTGGTATTCCGCTCCTGTATGGAGTGCATACCGGAAGGATTTAAGGCTATGGTTCCGGCTATCCTGATCCTTACCTTTGCCTGGACCTTAAAAGCTATGACAGATAGTCTGGGAGCTGCAGAATTTGTGGAGATAGCTACGGAATCTGCAGCAGGAAGTCTGATGAATTTCCTGCCGGCCATCGTTTTTCTGATCGGATGTTTCCTGGCTTTTGCCACAGGGACTTCCTGGGGAACCTTTGGTATTCTGATTCCTATTGTAGTAAAAGTGTTTGAAAATTCCGATCCTACATTAATGATCATTTCTATCTCAGCCTGTATGGCAGGGGCTGTATGCGGTGACCATTGTTCGCCCATTTCGGATACCACCATCATGGCTTCTGCAGGAGCTCAGTGTGACCATGTAAATCATGTGTCAACACAGCTTCCCTATGCTGTTTTGGCTGCGGTCATCAGCTTTATTACTTATATTATAGCCGGATTTGTGAAAGTGCCCTGGATTCCGCTTCCTATGGGAATCCTTCTTCTGCTGGCAGTTCTGTTTATTATTAAAAAGAGCCAGAAAGTTCCGGGCTGACAGAATACAAACGGAAGCTATGAAATTCAGATAATAAAATCCTCGCTGTTTGGGCGGGGATTTTTTTGTAACAGCACAGCTGCAGTAAACAGGTGGGTGGGATTTCCAAAGGCTTCAGGCTGGAGAATTCGTGTTTTCTTCCAGAGGGTCTTTCCCCAGACTTGCATGAGATCAGACAAATATGATATACTAGCCGAACAATGACTAGTGGGCAAATAAATATTCACTTGGACCGCTGTTTTGTGGTATATTATAGGAACAAACGTTTCCTTTTTGGGAAAATAAAAGGGAGGATTTCAGAAATGAGTATCTATGATACATTAAATACACAGCAGAGAGAAGCTGTTTTTCATACAGAAGGACCTGTGCTGATCCTGGCGGGAGCCGGTTCAGGAAAAACCAGGGTGCTGACCCACAGGATTGCCTATCTGATCGAAGAGAAGGGAGTCAATCCCTGGAATATCATGGCGATTACCTTTACCAATAAGGCAGCAGGGGAAATGCGGGAAAGAGTGGACAAGCTGGTAGGATTCGGGGCAGAAAGCATCTGGGTTTCCACTTTTCACTCAAGCTGTGTGCGGATCCTGAGAAGATATATAGACCGTCTGGGCTTTGATAATAACTTTACCATCTATGATACAGACGACCAGAAAACGGTTATGAAGGAAATCTGCAAGCGGCTGGAGATTGACACAAAGATTACTAAGGAAAGAACTATTCTGGCGGCAATTTCCTCTGCAAAGGATGAGCTTATAGGACCGGAAGAGTATGAGCTCAATGTGATGGGGGATTTTTCCAAAAAGAAAATCGCCCTGGCCTATAAGGAGTATCAGAAAGAGCTGAAGAAAAACAACGCCCTGGACTTTGACGATCTGATCGTTAAGACTGTGGAGCTTTTCCGCTCTTGTCCGGAAGTGCTGGATTATTACCAGGAACGTTTTAAATACATCATGGTGGACGAGTATCAGGATACAAACACCGCCCAGTTTAAGTTTGTCAGTCTTCTGGCGGAAAAGTATAAGAATCTCTGTGTAGTGGGAGATGATGACCAGTCTATCTACAAATTCCGGGGGGCCAATATTGGCAATATTTTGGGCTATGAAAAAGTATTCCCCCAGGCTCTGGTCATTAAGCTGGAACAGAATTATCGTTCTACTCAGAATATCCTCAACGCCGCTAATCAGGTAATACAGAACAATGTGGGCAGAAAGAGCAAAACTCTGTGGACAGAAAATGAAGAGGGAGAAAAGATCCATTTCCGTCAATTCATGAACGCCTATGAAGAGGCAGAGTATATCGGAGGGGAGATCAGCAGAAAAGTCCGGGAGCACGATGGAGAGTATAGAGATTTTGCCATTCTTTACAGGACCAATGCCCAGTCCCGCCTTTTCGAGGAAAAATTCCTTATGGCAAATATTCCTTATAAGCTGGTGGGAGGAGTGAACTTCTACGCCAGAAAGGAAATCAAGGATCTGCTGGCCTACTTAAAAACCGTAGACAACGCCAGGGACGATCTGGCTGTCCGGAGGATCATTAATGTGCCTAAGAGAGGAATCGGAGCCACTACCCTGGGAAAGGTACAGGACTATGCTTCTGAAAGAGGAATGAGCTTTTACGATGCTTTAAGAGAACCAGAATGTATGGACAGAGTGGGAAGGGCCGCATCAAAGATCCAGCCCTTTGTTACCTTTATCCAGACTCTGCGGAGCAAGGCGGAATATCTGTCACCTTCTGCGCTCCTGGAAGATATCCTTGAGGATACAGGTTATGTGGAAGAACTGAAAGCAGAAGGCACAGAGGAATCAGAAGCCCGTATTGAGAACATTAACGAGTTGATCACCAAGATCGTATCTTATGAAGAGGAAAATGAGGATCCTACCCTTTCCGGTTTCCTGGAAGAGGTTGCGCTGATCGCAGATATCGACACAGTAGAAGGCGATAATAATCAGGTTCTCCTGATGACTCTGCACAGTGCCAAAGGTCTGGAATTTCCCTATGTATTTCTGGCTGGAATGGAAGACGGCATTTTCCCCAGCTATATGACTATAACCGCAGATGACCCTACAGAGCTTGAAGAGGAAAGGCGTCTCTGCTATGTGGGGATCACAAGGGCTATGAAGGAACTGACCCTTACCTGTGCCCAGCAGAGAATGATCCGGGGAGAGACCCAGTATAATAAGACTTCCCGCTTTATCCGTGAGATTCCAAGGGAACTGGTAGATCTGGGAAGAGAAGTTCAGGAAAAGAAAAATATTGACATCCCCCTTCCAACCTCTATGCGGCAGCTGAAGCAGGCATTTAAGCAGCCGGCATTTATACCGAAGAAATTCGAGGTAAAACATGCGGAAGGCCTGGACTATGGAGTGGGAGATACGGTGAAGCACATAAAATTCGGAACAGGGGTGGTCACCGATATTGCAGAAGGAGGCCGTGACTATGAAGTGACGGTAAACTTCGATAAAGTGGGAATTAAAAAGATGTTTGCCTCTTTTGCAAAATTAAAGAAAGTTTAAGGCAAAATCAGAGAATTGAAAAAATTCCTTTTGGAAAAAACGAAGAAAGGATAGTAAAATTCCTTTTAGAGTGGTATAATATCTAAAAGACAGAAGCTGTAGGGCAGATACAGCAGATAGCAATACATTTGCAGCAAGGCTGTAAAAAGAGAGGATGGTGCAGGCTATGAATCGTATTGAGGATTTAATGACAGCTTTACAGAAAAGAGAAGAGGAAAGAAACAAGAATACGGTATTATGGGTCCTGGCAATTATCGGTGCAGTAGCAGCGGTTGCAGGTATCGCATACGCAGTTTACCGCTTCTTTACCCCGGATTATCTGGAAGACTTTGAAGAAGATTTCGATGAGGACTTCGATGATTACTTCGAGGACGAGGATGAGGACGAAGATAAAGAAGAAAAGTAAGAAAGACAATAAGGAGCTTCGGGAGACCGGGGCTTCTTTTTCTGTGGGACAAGTCCGGCAGAGCTCTGTAATATTCAGAGCCCGGATTTTGCCGGACAGCTGCACAAGATCAGGAAAGTATTATTCGTACAGATATAAGAGGAATTAATAAAAGAAAGGAAAAGAGGGTTTGAAGAAAGGCGAAATTTATCAGGGAATAATTGAGAAAGTAGATTTTCCAAACAAAGGAAGAGTCTGTCTGGAAGAAGGAAAGGTTACGGTAAAAAACGGGATTCCCGGTCAGAAGGTCCAGTTTGTGATCAATAAGAAAAAAGGGAAAAAAATAGAGGGAAGGCTGCTGGAAGTGCTGGAAAAATCGCCTCTGGAGACCAGAAATCCGATGTGCAGTATCTTTCCGGCCTGCGGCGGATGTATGTACCAGACCATGCCCTATGAAGAGCAGTTAAAGATGAAGGCGGACCAGGTAAAGGAGCTTCTGGATGATGCCCTGATCAAAGGCGGGCAGACAGACGAGAAGGGCTGTCCGGACTACATATTCCAGGGGATAAAAGGAAGTCCCCAGGAATTTGCCTACCGAAATAAGATGGAATTCTCTTTTGGAGATGAGTACAAGGACGGTCCCCTGTCCCTGGGCCTGCACAAAAAAGGCAGCACCTATGACGTACTGAATGCCCTGGACTGTAAGCTGGTCCATGAAGATATGACCAAAATCCTTGGCTGTGTTCTGGAATACTGCCGGGAACAGGGCTTTACTTACTATCATAAAATGCAGCATACCGGTTTTCTCAGGCACCTTCTCCTCCGCCGGGGAAATACTACCGGAGAGATTCTGGTAAATCTGGTTACTACCAGCCAGGAAAATCCGGATTTTTCAGAGCTGACCAGAAGACTGTTGGATCTGCCCCTGGAAGGTAAGATCGTGGGAATCCTTCATATAATCAATGATGCCCTTTCTGATACGGTGCGAAGCGACGAAACCAGACTTCTTTACGGAAAGGACTATTTCTACGAGGAAATCCTGGGATTGAAGTTTAAGATTACACCTTTTTCTTTCTTCCAGCCCAACTCTTATGCCGCCCAGGTCCTTTACAATACAGCAAGGGAATATATTGGCGACACCAGAGACATGACAGTCTTTGACCTGTACAGCGGAACCGGCACCATCTCTCAGATACTGGCAGAAGTGGCAAAAGAAGTTATCGGAGTGGAAATCGTGGAAGAAGCGGTGGAAGCCGCAAAAGAAAATGCTGCTCTCAACGGGATCACAAACTGCAGATTTATTGCAGGGGACGTGCTGAAGGTTCTGGACCAGGTGGAAGAAAAACCGGACTTCATTGTCCTGGACCCTCCAAGAGATGGAATCCATCCCAAAGCTCTGCCCAAGATCATTCAGTATGGGGTGGACAAATTGGTCTATATTTCCTGTAAGCCTACCAGTCTGGCCAGGGATCTGGAGATGTTTCTGGCAAATGGGTACAGGGTGGAAAAGGTTTGCTGCGTGGATCAGTTTTGTCAGACGGTTCATGTGGAGACTGTGGTAAGACTACAAAGGAAACATACCTAGAAATCCTTGAATTTACGCACTTTGTTGACTTTTTCAGTTTCAACAGATTAGAGGAAAATCACAAGGAAAAGGTACTTGTAAACAAAGTAACCGTTGTGGTTGCCTTAGACCTCGGTACGGGGAACACAAAAAATCCTGGATTATGAAAGTGAATATAGAGCTATCAATACATTGATAGAAGATAGGGATACTTGCAGCAGAGTGTCCCTATTTTTTATACAAAATTGTAAAATTCAGGAGGAAAAACAAATGGCAAAGAACACAGCGACAGGAGCAAAACAGGAAAGAAAAATCACTTTCAAAAACAAGGAACATGAAAAATTTTACAATACCTATCTTTCAAAATGCCCGTATCAGGATTCGTATCACAAAACGCTTATTTATTGCCTGGGACTGTCGGAAGATACCAGACGGAACGTAAACCGGATCTATGACTTTGAAACGGGATTTATAAAGCCGGAGTGTCTGCAGGAAGGCTGGCAGACCAGCGGCAGTGAACGGATTGTCCGTTTGGCGTTTAACCTTTACACAGACGGAACACCTACAACGGATGAGTATGACGATACGGAAGAACAGATTACAGAGACACGGCTTTATTCCGTCAGCGATATATTCTGCACAGGGGACGCTAAATATTTTTGGGAAGCAATCAAAATCCGCTATCCGGATTACTGCTTCTATGTGGATTGGGAGGAGATGTTTTATGCTGAAGATTAGGCTACAGGGAACCGTGAAGGATATTCGCTGGTTTAAACGTCTGCTGGAGAGCCACCCGGAGATCCGGGTTCTCTCCGTATCGGAGATATTTTCTAATAAGGGGACGAACCGATATTTCCGCTCCTATGCGGAAGTGGAAAAGACAGAAAAGAAAGAGGAAGAAAGGTAGGTAAGAGATATGTGCAGAATTATCGCAATCGCAAACCAAAAGGGCGGTGTCGGAAAAACAACGACGTGTGTAAATTTAGGTATTGGTCTGGCAAGAGCCGGGAAAAAGGTGCTTCTGGTAGAAGCGGATGCCCAGGGCAGTATGGCAGTGAGTTTAGGCATCCGGGAGCCGGATGAACTGGATGTAACCTTAGTCACTATCATGGAGAAGGTTATCAATGACGAGGATGTGGAACCGGGAGAGGGGATTATCCACCATGAGGAAGGGATTGACTTTATTCCCGCTAATATTGAGCTTGCCGGACTGGAGACTTCCCTTGTAAACGTCATGAGCCGGGAACAGGTGCTTCGCCTGTATCTGGATGGGGTAAAAGGAGATTACGATTATATCCTGATCGACTGTATGCCCTCTTTGGGGATGATTACCATCAATGCTCTGGTAGCGGCGGACAGCGTACTGATCCCGGTGGAGGCGGCTTATCTTCCGGTAAAGGGTCTGCAGCAGCTTATCAAGACTATCGGCAAGGTACATAGACGGCTGAATCCCAGGTTGTCCATTCTGGGGATTCTGTTGACAAAAGTTGACCGCCGGACAAACTTTGCACGGGATATTTCCGGGCAGATCCGTGAGGTATACGGAAATAACATTCATATCTTTGAGAACTGTATACCTATGTCTGTACGGGCGGCAGAGACAACAGCAGAAGGAAAAAGTATCTATCTTCATGATCCAAAAGGGATTGTGGCAGAGGGATACCGCCATCTGACCGGGGAGGTGCTAGGGGATGAAAAGTAAGAGCGCAGAGAAGATTAGGCTGACTTCCTATGACGAACTGTTTGGAGCAGAAGATAACAATGTGGAGGGAACTTATACCACTGTTCCATTGAGCCAGCTCCGGCCATTTAAAAACCATCCGTTTAAGGTACTGGATGATGAAAAAATGCAGGAGACAGTGGAAAGTGTCATTCAGCACGGCGTGATCCAGCCGGGGATTGTGCGTCCTTGCGCTGATGGATATGAAGTGGTGGCTGGACACCGGAGATGGCGGGCCTGCGAGCTGGCAGGAAAGGCAGAAATGCCGGTGATTATCCGGAATCTGGACGATGACGCTGCCACGGTGCTTATGGTGGATACCAATATCCAAAGGGAGAACCTTCTACCCAGCGAGAAAGCCAGAGCCTACAAGATGAAATATGAGGCGCTGAAACACCAGGGAAGCAAAGGAGACAAACATACGGCAGATGCCGTGGGAGAGAAAGCCGGGGACAGTGGACGGACAGTGCAGAGATATATCCGGCTTGCAAGCCTGATTGACGGGTTTCTGGAGCTGGTGGATACAGGCAGGGTTGCGATGATAGCCGGGGAGCGCTTATCTTTTCTGAAACCGGAAGAACAGGAGATGGTGCTGGGAGCAGCGGGGAACATTGGCGCTTATCCATCTCCGGTACAGGCAGGACAGCTCAAAGCTATGAGTGAGGAAGGAACACTGTCAGAAGGAAGTATCTATGCGCTTTTGGTAAAGAAAGAGAACGGCGGCCAGAGCGTAACGATCTCTTCAAAGAAGATCCGGGATTACTTCCCGCCGGCATATACGAAAACGCAGATTGAGGAAGTGATCTATTCGCTTCTGGAACAATGGAAACAGGAAAAGGAGGAGGAAACAGATGCAGGAAATACAGTTTGATTATTTCCGTGGAATGGAAGCGGAACAGTACAGCTTTTACCGTGTCCCGAAAGTACTGTTTACCGCAGAATGTTTTAAATCCCTTTCCTGTGAAGCAAAGGTTTTGTACGGTCTGATGTTAGACCGTATGAGCCTTAGCATTAAGAACCGCTGGTTTGACGAGGAAGATCGGGTATATATTATTTTTACCGTGGAAGAAATAGCAGAGCTTCTGAATTGCGGAACGCAGAAAGCTGTGAAGCTGATGAAAGAACTGGACAGTAATCAAGGGATTGGATTGATTGAAAAGAAACGTTTGGGTTTGGGAAAACCAAATGTAATCTATGTGAAAAACTTTATGTTGAAGGAAAAACATTCCTTTGAGCAGGAGGAAAAAGCATCGGAAAACCTTGAAAATACGCAGAATAGTGAAAATCACAATTCAAGGATAATGAAAACCACAATTCAGGAATTTCCAGAATCACAATTCAAGAATGGTGAAAATCACAATTCAGGAATTGTGAAAACCACAAATCAAGAATTTCCAGAATCACAATTCAAGAATGGTGAAAATCATACTTCAAGGATAGTGAAAATCACAACTCAAGAAGTTCCAAAATCACAATCTAATAATACTGATATTATTAAGACTGATTATAGTGAGACTGATCCTATCCAATCTAATCTATCCTCCTATGCAGGTGAAGTGCGCCCTATTGGGGAAGATATGATGGAAAAGATGGAAACCTATCGCACGTTAATACAGGACAACATTGATTATGAGTGTTTTGTGGACAGAAGGGAGAAAGAGGATGTAGACGAGCTTGTGGAACTTATGGTGGAAATCCTGATGCTGCCGGATGATACTGTGGTGCGTATCGGAGGGGCAGACAAGCCGGTGTCCGTGGTTAAGAACCGGTTTTTAAAGCTGACGTATTCCCATATCGAGTATGTCCTGTTCAGCCTGCACCGGAATACGTCCAAAGTGGCGAATATCCGGGCGTATCTTTTGACGACACTTTATAATTCGTCTATGACGATGAATCATTACTACCAGGCGGAAGTGAACCATGATCTGTACGGAGGTGGCTGAGATGTATGAGTTTGTCAAAAAAGTGATTGCTCCGGTAGGGGCGGCGGCAATCCTGGCGGCGCTGTTCTATCCCCTCTGTGTGGAGAATGGGCAGTGCGATTACCTGAAATTGTGGATATTTATGGGAATCCCATTTGGCGTACATAAGATGTTCCTGTGGATCATCCCGAAAGGCTTTGATATTGGCGGTACGGTAGGGATGTTTATATTCAACCTGCTGATCGGCGGTGTGATCGGTGGGTTTGTCCTGGCCTGGCGTCTTTTGATGGCAGCCTTTTATCTGGTGAAAATGGTTTTCGCCGGGATCTCAAGGCTTATGAGGGCAAAAGCCGTGTGAAATTTTACAGAAGAACAAGTGAATGAGAGAGTTACGAAAGCAGCTAAGTCCATATACCTGGCTGCTTTTTTCTGTCTTTATGGCAGGGGCACTTTGCGACACGGTGTCGCAAAGTGAAAATCTATCATGGAAGGAGGGACTGTGTTGGGGAACCGTGCGGGATCGCAGAGGTTGATCCAGTTGGGAGAACGCATCCGGCAAAAGAGGAAAGACAGCCATTTATCCCAGGAGACTTTTGCGGAGAAAGCCGGTATCAGTGTCAACACAGTGAGCCGGATCGAGGGAGGGCAGGCGGCGATGTCCGTGGAGATTTTTGCAAAGCTAGTGGAAGTCCTGGACACGGGCGCTGATGAACTGCTGGGGAGAAGGGCAAAGGAAAAAGAGAATGATCCGGTGGAAACAACGGCTGCCCGTATCCGGCGGCTGAAACCAAAAGAACAGAAGATTGTGATCCAGACTATGAAAGCCCTGATGGACGGGATGGAGGGAAAGGACGGATGAGAAGTTCCACAGATATGAGGGGAACCGGCTGCAATTTCCCCATATCTGCTAAGGGATTTTTTCTGCACGGCTGATACACTGGAAACACAGACACAGGAATTGTGGAAGGAGGGAAGGAACATTGACCAGGGAAGAAAACCTGATTTACCGGAGAAGCTGTCCTTATGATGCTATGGGAGATTATTCGATCCTGATGGAAGAAAACCAGGACAGGGTAAAAAACCTGGAAGAAAAGCGGAACCGAACGGAACCAGAAAAAGATCCGATCCGGCAGTACCGGTAAGTACATAGACGCAGAGATAATCTGGCGGCAGAAGGAGTTTCAGGCTCCCGTTAAAAAAAACGGGTGTGCCGGAAACCTTTTTTGCTGCCTTTTACCTGGATTCCTGTGCGCTACCATCTGGCCGCCCGTAGCCTGCGGGCAGAAAGGTGGCTGTTATGGTGACATTACAGGATTTAAAGTGGATCGTAAAACAACCGGAGAAAGAGGAAAAGGCTCCAACGGCCCGGCATTTGCTGGAGCATGGGAAACGGGTGGTAAGCATGGAAAATGGAGGGGATGTGCAGCTTCTGGTGTTTTTGGAAGGCTGGGCGCTTTACCGGGTAGGGAAGTATACTACGGTTTTCTCCGTACATGGCTGCGGCAGTTATTGTTATGAGAGCCACGGACGGCAGATTTTTGTGGATGCCGCTTTCTTTGAGGAACGGGAGTGGTATGTGCGCCTGATGTTAGAGGGAGAGGATCGTCTGATGAAAAACCGGGAATCAAGCCGGAAAGGAAAGGTCGTTTCTTACCATGCGGTTTCCGAGGAATGGTTTTTCCTGTCTTCCCCGGTATTGCCGCCTTTGGAGCAGTTGATTGAAAAAGAGCAGATTTTGGAGCTGATGGGGCTTCTGACAAAGCGGCAGAGGGATATTGTGATCCTGTATTTTTACTATGGGGAAACCCAGCGGGAGATTGCAAGGTCACTGGGGATTTCCCAGCCTGCGGTTTCCCAGGCGCTTATGGCGGCGCTGCGGCGGATGCGGGAAGGGCAGGAAGAAATCTTTTCCGGTAAAGAAGTCCGTTCCGGGAGGTGCGCCGTATGAGAGGGAAACGCCCAAAGGAGCGGAAATGTTATATTCTTCGTGCCGGGGATGGGACTGTGGTGGAAGTCACCAGGGAGGTCTATCTGGAATGGTATCAGTCCCGGCGGCGAGAGCGCTACCAGAATGAGAAAAAGCAAAAATACGGTGTATTTAGCCTGGAAGCCCTGTCGGAGAAAGGAGTTCTACCAGATGGGAGGGCAGACAGCCCGGAAGAGATGGTGATCCGGGAGCTTTGTGTGGAAAAACTGCGCTCTGTGATAGAAGATCTGACGGAGGCAGACGCCTACCTTCTGTATCTCCTGTTTTTTGAGGAAGTGACGGTAAAAGAAGCGGCGCAGCTTTGCGGGTGCAGCCGGAAAACCATTGCCAACCGGAGAAAGCGGATTTTAAAGGAATTGAACGAAAAACTGAAAGCGATGGGGATCATGGGAGGATACTTCTAAAAGGTTCCTGCCAGAATACAGCACAGCCACTTTACGACACGGTGTCGCAAAGTGGCTGTTGCCATGATAAAGGATTTAGTGATCTTCCGGAAAACGTATCACAGGGCGCTGTTTGATTTTTCCTTTGCTTACTTTCCGCTGAAGGCAGAATACCATATCCGGGGTACGCTCAAAAAATCCCCGGTCTTTTTTCCAACTCATACCACATCTGCAGTGCTGCAAGCCGATAAACTGCTGTTTCATTTTTCTGCCGCATCGGGGGCAGACTTTATTGCTTCTCCCCATGGAGCCATCTCCCTTGATTAAAAATCTTTTCTATGATTCTGAATTATACCATTTCTGAAAAAATTACGAAATATTTTTTTATCACCCTATATTTTCCCCTCTGAAACCTCTTATTGGTGAGAGGGTGAAATTCTAAGACACATTCTTATATTCCCTTTCACTGAACCTTGAAAACTTCATTGCCTGTCCAGACGGATACCCGGCGGTTGAGTATGCCTTTTTGCGTACCCTGCAGGAGAGAACGCTGCGGAACGTGAACCGGAGCAGGAACGGGTCTGGAATGAGAACAGGCAAAACGCTCAGAAATAAGTTTTCAGCCTGCCAAATGCAGGCTGGATAACAGCAGATACCATGCGGGGAAGCCCTTGATGGGCTTCTCCGTATTCATGTGCTGTTATCAGCGCAACTTGGGGAAAGGAGGACAGGAGCCATGGACAGATAAAAGTAAGGAGAACTTTTTGGACACAGTGAGACTGTCAAGGAACAAAGAAAGAGAGGTTTAGTTGATGAAAGGGAAAGGAAAAAGGATACTTTCCGGTCTGCTTTCGCTTTTGACGATCCTGACTTCCGTGGTACAGCCGGTGGTTACTTATGCCGCAGAGCCGGAGCCGGCAGGATATGAAGCACAGTATCCGGCACTGGAGACGGTGCGGGAGTATCTGGATGCAGAAGAAGTGGTAACAGCGGA
The DNA here is from genome assembly GCF_002161645.1 of Blautia sp. An46. Taxonomy (NCBI): domain Bacteria; kingdom Bacillati; phylum Bacillota; class Clostridia; order Lachnospirales; family Lachnospiraceae; genus Blautia; species Blautia sp. An46. The sequence continues at coordinate 71,914 of NZ_NFIF01000001.1, forward strand.
AGATTATGAAGTGGAAACAGGAAGCAGTTTTGATGTGGAATCGGATTTTTCCGGCTTGGAAATCCATGATGAAAAAGTCCGGGTGACTTTCCATGAAGCAAAAAATGAAGCCGGGCAGGATTTTGACGGGAACCACGCAGATACTTACAAAGCGGTCTATTTTGTGGAGCCGTTAAGCGGCCATCCGTCTTACCATATCTGCAGAAACATTATTGTAAAAGAGCCGGTGGCGGAGAAACAGGCGGAGAGCCATGCAGACGGCAGTGGAACCGGCGGGGAGAGCGAAGAACCGGATAGTGAGGACGGGGACGCAGATCCACAGCCGCAGACAGAGACAGCAACGGAGGCAGTGACGGAGCCAGTGGAAGAAACCATGGAGGAAACGGAGACAGGACTGCCGGAGGGAACAGAAGTGTTGCCGGAGGACGCTCTGGATGCGGCGTTAGAGGAAACAGAAGATCAGAAAACAGTAGATGAAGAAAGCGGACTGACGCTGGGGGAAGTGCTTCTCCAGGCGGAGGATCAGGGCATTGATATTCAGGGACTGGAAAACGGTGAGAGCGTTACCTTTACGGCACAGGCTCCCATGGCACAGGCGGCCAGGGCGTCACAGTCTGTCACCATTACCCAGGGAAGCTATTATTACTATGCAGACTATGGGCTTGGCTCTTATGTGACAGCACCCTTTACCGTGTCTTTTGGGAACGTGACGGCGACAGCTTACTGTATCCAGCCGTCAAAACCGGGGCCGGGGAGCGGCACATACCAGATCACAAAACTGGAAGGAAACCGGGAACTGGCAAAGGTGTGTTATTACGGAACGGAAGCGGCCGGATCGGCCTATTTCTTTAACCACTACCACACCGATTTTTCTGCCGGCAAAAGGTTTATTGTTACCCATCTGGCAGCCTCCTATGCCAATGGAAGCGAAGATGCCTTCTATGGAACCAACAGTACCGGGGAAGCGTTGGCAAAGGAACTTTATAACTATGCTGTGAGCCAGCCGGATATTCCGGATGTGGAGATGTCCTTTTCCAATGCTAATGTAAGTGCCTATGTGGACGGCGAACAGCAGAGAACAGAAGAAATTACGTTCAAGGCATCCAGCCAGCAGACGATTACTCTGGATCTGCCGGATGGGGTAAAACTCCATAACGTCAGTACTGGAAAGGTCAGTGCTGCGGGAGCAAACGTAACCATCTCCGGCGGCACACGGTTTTACCTGACAGCCCCGCTGACACAGACGCAAGATGTGTCCGGTTCCTGGTCAGCAAAGATGCAGGGAAGTATCACCAAAGACTATTCTGCCTATAAGATTACGACAGGAAGTGACACACAGGATCTTGCACTGGTGTTTGGAGAAGGCGTAGAAGATGAGAAGTATGTGAGCCTTTCGGTGAAGTGGATTGAGCTGGCAAAGGTGGAAGTGATTAAGGTAGATTCTAAGCACTCGGACGCAAAGCTGGCTGGAGCTGTGTTTGGCATTTACAGCGATAAAGACTGTACAAAGCTGATCACGCAGATGCCGGCAACGGATAAAAACGGTTCTTCTGTAGCAGAAATCATTAAGACGCAGAATACTGTGTACTTAAAAGAGATCACGGCTCCAACCGGATACCGCCTGAATACTTCTTCTTATAACGTGAACCTGGTGGCAAACCAGACGACTTCTGTTACAGTTCCAGATCAGGAGCAGCTTGGGGAACTGACCATCTATAAAGAAGGGGAAGTGCTGGCCGGAGCGGATATAACAGATGATGGTGTAACCTTCCGTTATGAAAGCCGCAGGCAGAAGGGCGCTGTGTATAACGTCTATGCGGGAGCAGATATTGTAACAGCCTATGGAGCGAAAGTCTACAGTAAAGGGGATCTGGTAAAAGCGAACCTGACTACAGATTCCGGCGGAGCCGCAGTGCTGAAAAACCTCCATCTTGGAGCCTATGTCATTAAAGAAGTGCAGGCCCCGGAGAATTTCTATAATGCCGGGGAGGAAAAGACGGTAACACTGTCTTATGCCGGACAGAACGTGGAAACTGTATTCAGCGAGAGTACCTTCCATAATGACAGGCAGAAAGCGGAAGTTTCTGTATTAAAAAAGGACAAGGACACCTTAAATCCTCTGGATGGCGGCGTGTTTGGATTGTATGCGGGAAGCGATATTAAAAATGCGGACGGAAGCGTTGTGGTATCGAAGGGAACGCTGATTGGGAAAGCGGTGACAGGAGAGGACGGAAAAGCTGTCTTTACGGCAGATTTGCCCATTGGATTTTCTTATGATGTGAAAGAGATCCAGGCCCCGGAGGGGTATGTGAGAAATCAGGAGGAGGTATATTCCTTTACCTTTTCTTACACCAATGACAGCGAAGCAAAGGTAACCTTTCGTCATACGTTTACCAATGAACGTGTGAATGCCACAATCAAGCTGCAGAAAAAAGACGCAGAGACGAACCAGGCAATTCCACAAGGGGATGCCACACTGGAAAATGCAGTGTATGGCCTGTATGCCCGTAAAGATATTGTACACCCGGATGGGGCAACCGGGGTGATCTACAAAGCCGGCGAGCGGGTGGCAACGCTGACCACGGACGAGAACGGGGAAGCGTCTGTAGAAAACCTGTATCTTGGGGAGTATTTTGTCAAAGAGATCACGCCTCCCGTGGGGTATCTGGCAGATGAGAGTGAACATGATCTTGTGTGCAGCTATGAAGGAGATCTGACCGCAACCGTGGAGCGGGAGTGTGTATCACTGGAACAGGTAAAGAAGCAGCCTTTTGAGATCATCAAGGCAGCCAATAATGGGGAGACGGACGCTGACCTCCTGTCCGGGGCCGGATTTACCGCCTACCTGCTTTCTGACCTTACAGTAAAGGAAGATGGCAGCTATGATTTCGATTCCGCAGAACCGGTGGTGATCGGGGAGAACGGGGCGACAGAAATGTTTACGGACGAGAAAGGATATGCCTGCAGTATTGCCCTTCCTTATGGTACATACCTTGTCCGGGAGACCACTACGCCCCATAATTACAAGCCGGTGGACGACTTTATCGTGCGGATTACAGAGCATAATCCAACTACGCCACAGGTATGGCGGGTGCTTCTGGACGAGGAATTTGAAGCAAAGCTGAAGATCATCAAGCAGGATGATGAGACGAAAAAACCGGTGCTTCACAAAGGTACAGAGTTCCGGATCTATGATCTGGATAAGCAGGAATACGTTGAGCAGGTGACAACCTATCCTACAACAACGGTTCACAAGACATTCTTCACCGATGAGGAAGGCTACCTGATCCTGCCCCAGAATTTAAAAATCGGGCATTACCGGATTGAGGAAGTCACAGCGCCTTACGGATATACACTGAATGAGAACTATGTTGAAATTTCCGTGGATTCCGATACCGCTTACCAGATCGACCCGGTGTCCGGGGACGTGGTGATTGAGGCGGTCTATGAAAACCATCCGGTAAAAGGAAAGCTGAAAATCGTAAAACAGGGCGAAGTGCTGGATGGATTCAGCAAAGATTTTGTCTATCAGACAGAAAACTTGGCAGGCGCAGTCTTTGAGGTGTATGCTGCGGAGGACATTTATACCGCTGACTTCCAGAAAGACGCAGAGGGGAACCGTATCTTGGAATACTCTGCCGGAGAGCTGGTTGGAACAGTGACTACCGATGAAAACGGGGAGGCATACTTATCGGATCTCCCTCTTGGAAGCTACAAGATTGTGGAAGCTACCGCCCCGGAGGGCTTTGTACTAAATGGGGAAGCGCAGACAGTGACTTTTACATATAAAGACCAGGAGACGCCTGTAATCGGACAGGAAGCTGTTTTCCAGAATGAACGCCAGAAAGTGGAAGTATCCGTAGTGAAAAAGGATGCGGAAACGCAGGCGACTGTGGAAGGAGCAGTCTTTGGGCTGTATGCCAAAGAGGATATTCTGGCACACGGCGAAGTGATTGTGAAAGCGGACACGCTGATTGGCAAGGCATTGTCTGATGAAAACGGCAAAGCTGTATTTGTGAATGACTTACCGTTTGGCAGCTATTATATCAAAGAAGAAGCTGCACCGGACGGGTATATTTCTTCCGATAAAGTGGTAGAAGTGACTGCAGAGTATCAGGGGCAGGAGATTCCCGTGGTGGAACTGGCATCTGAATATGAAAATGAGCCGACAAAGATTTCTGTGAAAAAGACGGATCTCACAACCGGCGTGGAGCTGGAAGGCGCAAAACTGACCGTCCTGGATCAAGACGGGAATATCGTAGACAGTTGGACTTCCGTGAAAGGAGAGGAACACCTGATTGAGCGGCTGACAGTAGGCGAGACTTATACGCTTCGGGAAGAGCTGGCCCCTTATGGGTATCTGAAAGCGGAAGAAATCACTTTTACTGTGGAGGATACAGCGGAAATCCAGAAAGTGGAAATGAAAGACGATGTTCCGGAAGGGACGCTGATCATCAATAAGAAGGGCGAGTTCCTGGAAGATGTGACACTTGTTGATACCATTGGCGGCTGGATCAGCCATATCTTTGAATATATCACCGGCGCTTTAAAAGATGTAACCTTTGAGGTATATGCCCTGGAGGACATCAAAGCGGCAGACGGAGAGAGCGAGGATTATTATAAGAAGGATGAGCTGATTGCCACGATTACCACAGATGAAACAGGCATTGCGAAGCTGTCTGGCCTTCCCCTTGGAAAATACTATGTGAAAGAAAAGGAGACTGCGGAAGGCTATGTGCTGGACGGGGAAATCCGGGAAATTGACCTGACCTATGTGGATCAGGAGACAGCGGAAGTTACCTGGAATGGAGACTGGCAGAATAACCGCCAGAAGGCGGAAGTATCTGTCCTGAAGAAAGAAAAGGATACTGACCGGGTACTGGAGGGCGCTGTGTTTGCCCTTTCCGCAAAAGAGGATATTACCAATAAAGACGGGGATGTGGTTCTGGAAGCGGGAACCGTGATCGAGGAAAAAGCAACCGGGGAGGATGGAAAACTGACTTTTGAGGCGGATCTGCCCATTGGATTTTCCTATGTAGTGAAAGAGACTTCCCCGGCTCCAGGATTTGCCACCACAGACGAGGTGCAGGAGTTTACTTTTACAGCGGAATCTTCTGATAAAGCGACAGTTTCTTACGAATTTATCTTTGAGGATGAACCGACCGTCTTTGAATTTACCAAAACTTCCCTGACAGATGGAAAAGAAGTGGAGGGAGCGAAGCTGACTGTAACCGATGAAAATGGCGAAGTTGTGGATGAATGGGTATCCGGCAAAGAGCCGCATATCATTAAGGAGCTGGTGGTCGGACAGACTTATACCATGACGGAAGTGCTTCCGGCTCCGGGGTATGTGACGGCGGAGAGCATCCAGTTTACCGTTGAGGACACCGCCGAAGTCCAGAAAATCGAGATGAAAGATGATGTGACAAAGGTAGAGATTTCTAAGACAGATATTGCCGGGAAGGAGCTGCCGGGAGCGAAGCTCACCATCCTGGACGAGAATGGCGAGGTAGTAGAGATCTGGACTTCCACGGAGGAACCGCATTATATCGAGATGCTCCCCATTGGGAAGTACATACTCCATGAAGAATCCGCACCGGAAGGTTATCTGATTGCGGAGGATGTAGAGTTTGAAGTAAAAGATACCGGTGAGATTCAGAAAGTTGTGATGAAAGATGAGGCGGAGCCGGAAGAAACGCCGGAGACGCCGGAAACACCGACAACCACGGTAGATGCACCGAAAACCGGGGATCACACACCGATTGCGGCGCTTATGATTTCCAGCGGTCTGGGTCTTGCGGGGGTCATTGCCGCCGTTGTCTGGATGAAAGCAAGAAAAAAGAAACAGGATTGATACGATAGGATTGGGCGTTTGTGGACAGCCGTGGGCTTTCCATGAGCGCCCTTTTTGAGTTGAAAAAGAGGTGGATAGAAATGAAATGGTTGATTGCTGCAGGTGGGATACTGGTGTTCCTGCTCTTATTTGGACTGTACTGCTGTATTGTGGTCGGGGCAAGAGAGGACAGGTTCCTGGAAGAACTGGAATGGAAAGGCAGGCAGGATGCAGACGGGGAAAACGGATAGAGGGAAATATGCGCCGGATAAGCCCCAGGACTGTGCTTATTGTTACTTCTGGCACAGCAGGAAACAGAAATGCAGAAAGAAACGCTGCTATTACCTTTTGCCGGAGGAAAGGCAGGATAGCATCTGCAGAGAAAATGGGATGCTTGGAGATTGTAAGGTCTGCCCTTATGGACAGCACTCCCCCTGTATCGGCTACTGCCTGCAGAAGATTCTTCTGGATCTGCGGCAGTGCCGACAAAAGTAAGGGAAAGAAGGTGATCCGATATGCAGGATGAAGTCAATGAAAAGGTTGTGTCGTTGTGTATCAGCGGAGGAAAAATTTCTGCCCGGATATTAAAAAATGTTTTGATGAAATATCTGCAGGAAGTTGAAAGGAGAGAAAAACAGCGGGCAGAGAAATCTGCCGCAAAGGGAGATCCGGATACAAGTATTTCTTACCGTGGAAAAATCAGCATGGAACAGCTTAAGGCGGAAAAGAAGGAACTCTCCAATATTGAGATTACGGATAAGAATATCAAATCCTTTGAGAAATATGCCCGGAAATATGAGGTGGATTACTGCCTGAAAAAAGACTGTTCCATGGAGCCGCCCAGATACTATGTGTTTTTTGGGGCAAAAGATGAAGCGTGTATGACGGCTGCGTTTAAGGAATATACAGGCTGGCAGTTAAAAAAGAGTAAGAAAATATCTGTCCGGAAAAAGCTGTCCCTGGCAAAAGAGCGGCAGGCAAAGCACCGGGAGCGGGAGAAGAACCGCCAGAAGGAGCGTGGGCCGGAGCATTGAGTAAGAAGAAAACTGTAAAACGGAAAAATAAAGGGCCTGTAAAAGAGACCGTAACGTTGTTACTGGGAAAAGGCAGGAAGAAGCTATCGGAAACAGTCAAGGGCAATCTGCCGTCTGTGGATTGGAAGCGGCTCCTGATCCGGAACCTACCTTATGGGATTGTATTTTATCTCGTAGATAAAGTGGCATGGCTGTACCGGTACTGTATCGGGGGTTCCCTGATTGAAAAGTTAGGGGTACTTTTTCTAAATTTTTCCCTGGCATTTCAAAACGTCTTTCCCAGCTTCCATCCCCAGGATCTCTGCATTGGCGTCATAGGCGCTGGCCTTGTGAAGCTGGCGGTGTATCTGAAAGGGAAAAATGCGAAGAAATACCGGCAGGGCGTGGAGTATGGCTCCGCCCGGTGGGGGAACCAGAAGGATATAGCGCCTTTTATTGATCCGGTCTTTGAGAACAATATCCTCCTGACGCAGACAGAGCGGCTCACCATGAACAGCCGTCCGAAGCTGCCAAAGTATGCCAGGAATAAAAACGTGATCGTGATCGGCGGCTCCGGTTCCGGCAAGACCAGATTTTATGTGAAGCCAAATTTAATGCAGATGACACCAAATGTTTCCTATGTAGTCACTGACCCGAAAGGCACGATCCTGGTGGAATGCGGGAAGCTGCTGCAGAGAGGTTCCCCGAAGATGAAGGATGGGAAGCCGGAGCGTGATAAAAACGGGAAGATTGTGTATGAACCGTATAGGATCAAGGTACTGAATACCATCAATTTCAAGAAAAGTATGCACTACAATCCTTTTATGTATATCCGCAGTGAGAAGGATATTTTAAAACTGGTAAACACCATCATTGCGAATACCAAAGGAGAAGGAGAGAAATCTTCTGAAGATTTCTGGGTGAAAGCCGAGCGGCTTTTGTATTGCGCACTGATTGGCTATATCTACTATGAAGCACCGGAGGAAGAACAGAACTTCTCCACGCTTTTAGAGCTGATCAATGCGTCGGAAGCCAGGGAAGATGATGAAGAATTTAAAAATGCCGTGGACGAGCTGTTTGAGGAATTGGAACGGGAGAAGCCGGAGCATTTCGCTGTGCGACAGTATAAGAAATATAAGCTGGCGGCGGGAAAGACAGCAAAATCCATCCTTATTTCCTGCGGGGCCAGGCTTGCCCCCTTTGATATAGCGGAGCTTAGGGAGCTGACAAGCTATGACGAGATGGAACTGGATATGCTGGGGGATCAGAGGACAGCCATGTTTGTGATTATCTCTGACACGGATGATACTTTTAACTTTATCGTGGCGATCATGTATACCCAGCTTTTCAACCTGCTTTGCGACAGGGCGGATGATGTGCATGGAGGACGGCTCCCTTATCATGTAAGGCTCCTGCTGGATGAATTTGCGAATATCGGGCAGATTCCAAAATTTGATAAGCTGATTGCAACCATCCGGAGCCGGGAAATCTCGGCTTCGATTATTCTGCAGTCCCAGAGCCAGTTAAAGACCATTTATAAGGATGCCGCAGAAACTATTCTCGGCAACTGCGATACCATGCTGTTCCTGGGAGGCAAAGAGGGCACCACGTTAAAAGAAATCTCAGAGACGCTGGGGAAAGAGACGATTGATCTTTATAACACCTCGGATACCCGTGGGCAGAGCCGGTCTTACGGCCTAAATTATCAGAAAACCGGAAAAGAACTGATGAGCCGGGATGAACTTGCTGTGATGGACGGGAATAAGTGTATCCTGCAGCTTCGTGGAGTACGCCCGTTTTTCAGCGACAAATTCGATATTACCCGGCACAAGAGATATAAGTTGTTGTCGGACTATGACAAAAAGAACAGCTTTGATGTGGAGGCGTATATGAAGCATACGTTGAAACTGCGGATGAAAGAGGAATTTGACCTCTTTGAAGTAGAGGGAAAGGAAAGTGAATGAGTGATTTATTTAAAGAAATGCAGGCAAAAATCGGCTGTCAGTATCTTTCAGATCTCCCTTATTATAAGCGGGCGGTCTGGTATGAACTGCGCCGGATGCCCCTGGGGGAATATGGCCAGGAACAGTTGGAGAATTTCGCCCGGTATGTATTTGGCGTGAGATATTCCGTTTTAAAAGAAGTCATGGATCGATTGGAGGCAGCGACGGACTCTGTGACACCATGACGCAAAGTTTGCAGCATCAGAACTTTACGACACAATGTCGCAAAGTTGGAAAGGGGAGTTTATGGATTTTTTTACAGAGGCGGTTGATGTTCTGGCGGCTATTGTCCGTGCGCTTTCCCGGCCGGATTCTCCAGAAGATTATTTTGGAGGATGTTGGGAAATGCGCCTGGTGAAGTCAAGGAAGACTGTTCTGCCGCTGGTAAAAATCATACACTTATGGCCGCCGATCCGGGCGGAGCCGGGAAAAGATAGCGGCAGGCAGAGACAGATTATAAATGAAACAGCAAAATAAAAGAGAAAGGATAAGGGAACCGGATTCCCGGAAGATTTGAGCGGCTATGGAAAGATGGCGGCTCTTTTTTTGTCTCTGCCGGTAAGACAGAAAGGAATCCGGTTTCCAGGTAGCATATGGCATTTTTTAGCTCGGCAATTTCTATTTTGCAGACACTTGTGGTGGCTATTGGAGCCGGCCTTGCAGTATGGGGCGTTATTAACTTGCTGGAGGGATACGGAAATGACAATCCAGGGGCTAAGTCACAGGGAATTAAGCAGCTCATGGCCGGAGGTGGGGTTGTCCTCATTGGAACACAGTTGATCCCCTTGCTTGGAGGGCTATTCTGACGTAGAAAGGGGACTCATGTATGTTCGATGGCATTTTTGAGGCAATCGAGAACTGGATGAGGGATCTCCTGACCGGGATGGTGACGTCCAACCTGACGACAATGTTTACCGATGTCAATGATAAGACCGGGGAGATTGCGTCCCAGGTTGGACAGACACCCCAGGGGTGGAACGGCAGCATTTTCAGCCTGATACAGAACCTTTCTAACTCGGTGATCATTCCCATTGCGGGGATGATTATTACTTTTGTCCTGTGTTATGAGCTGATTACCATGCTGACGGAAAAGAATAACATGCACGAGATTGACACCTGGATGTTTTTTAAGTATTTCTTCAAGATGTGGGTAGCGGTCTGGATGGTATCCAATACGTTTACGATCACTATGGCTGTCTTTGACGTGGGCCAGTATGTGGTCAATGCGGCGGGAGGCGTGATCAGTTCCGATACGGCGATCAACGTGGAAACCATGCTGGACGCTATGGAGACGGCGATGGAATCTATGAACATCGGGGAACTGGTAGTGCTTGCCCTGGAAAGTATGCTGGTGAGCCTGTGCATGAAGATTTTATCTGTCCTGATCACGGTCATTTTGTATGGCCGTATGATTGAAATCTACCTTTACACCTCGGTTGCGCCGATCCCGTTTGCCACCCTTTCCAACCGGGAATGGGGGCAGGTGGGAAACAACTATTTCCGTGGGCTTTTAGCCTTGGGATTCCAGGGATTTTTTATGATGGTGTGTGTCGGCATTTATGCGGTGCTGGTATCTACCATTGAAATCTCCGACAACATGCACTCAGCCCTTTTCGGAATAGCGGCTTATACGGTAATTCTCTGTTTCAGCCTGATGAAAACGGCAAGTTTAAGCCGCTCGATCTTCAATGCGCATTAGGAGGCGACGGGATGGAACAGAAGAAATACAACATTATTTATGCCGATCCGCCATGGCGATATGAGATGAAAAAAGGGCAGGGAGTTGCGGAGAATCATTACTCTACAATGGGGATAGAAGAAATCTGCAGTCTGCCGGTACAGGAAATCTGCGATAAGGATTGTGCGCTGTTTTTGTGGGTGACATTCCCTCAATTACCAGAAGCGTTTAAAGTAATCAAAGCATGGGGATTTTGCTACAAGACAGTTGCCTTTGTCTGGATCAAGCAGAATAAATCAGGAAAAGGGTATTTCTTTGGTTTAGGATACTGGACTCGATCCAATGCGGAAATCTGTCTTTTGGCAGTAAGAGGAAAGCCCAAAAGAATATCAAAAAAAGTATTCCAGCTTATTGTCAGCCCTTTGCAGGAGCATAGCAAGAAACCGGAAGAAGCCAGGAAGCGTATTGTAGAACTGATGGGGGATCTTCCCCGGATTGAACTGTTTGCAAGGCGGCAGTCCGTTGGATGGGATGTATGGGGAAATGAAGTAGAAAGCTCCCTGGATATGGAAAATTTGCAGGAAAACAGAGGAAAGGAGCAGCCGGAGAAATGTGCAGACTGCAGCGGATAAGTTTCTCCGGCATGTGATTTTATGGCGTTTGTCAGTGTACCAAAAGACCTGACGAAAGTAAAAAACAAAGTAGTCTTGAACCTGACAAAAAGACAGCTTATCTGTCTGTCAGCAGCGGCGGCCATCGGGCTGCCTTTTTATTTTCTCACACGGGAGTGGATCGGAACCACCAACGCCGCCACCGGCATGGTGCTTCTCATGCTTCCGGCATTTATGTTTGCCATGTATGAGAGAGACGGGCTTCCCCTGGAGAAAATCCTGTGGAATATCGTGACGGTGAAATTCTTAAAGCCTGCTGTCCGCAGGTATGAGGTGGAGAACTTTTATGAAATGGAGCCGCCGGAGACTGTCCGGAAAGACAGGAAAGGAGGGGATCATCTTGGGAAAAAGAGAAGAAATCGTAGTCGATAAGCGGAGAAAGAGGAAGTACCGCAGGCTGTCCCGCTATGAGAAAAAAGCAAAGAAAGCAGCAAAAAAGCAGGCAGCAAGGGAGGAAAAGGCCCGGAAGAAAGCAGAAAAAAGAGAGAAACGCAAGCCTGCGCAGCGACAGAAAAGCGCATCCGTTGAGCGGGGTGTCCAAAGACCGGGAAAGCCCTATCCGGAACATGCTGCCCGCCAGAAAGCTGTGAGTAGTACCGTGAACGGGGCAAAGAAGAAAGCAGATAAAAAGGCAGAGGAGAAGCGTCTGTCCGCCCAGAAGTCCATTCCCTACCGGGAAATGGCAAGGGATGGAATCTGCCGGGTGCAGGATAAATATTATTCCAAAACCATCCGTTTTTACGACATTAACTATCAGTTGGCACAGAATGAGGACAAAAATGCTATTTTTGAAAACTGGTGTGATTTCCTCAATTACTTTGACAGCAGTATCCATTTCCAGTTGTCGTTCATCAACCACCACAGCAACATGAAGGAATTTGAATCTGTGATCCAGATTAAGCCCCGGCATGACGCCTTTGATGATGTGCGGATGGAATACGCACAGATGCTGAAAAACCAGCTTGCCAAAGGAAATAACGGCCTGGTGCGGACAAAGTACATTACCTTTGGCGTGGAAGCGGAGAATATCCGGGAGGCAAAGCCGAAGCTGGAGCGGATTGAGACAGACATCCTGAATAACTTCAAGGTGCTTGGGGTATCCGCCTATCCCCTGGATGGCCGGGAGCGTCTGCAGATCATGTACGAGACATTTAACCCGGAGGAGAAAGTGCCTTTCCAGTTTTCTTTCGACCAGGTAATGCGTTCCGGCATGGGGACAAAGGACTTTATCGCCCCTACAAGTTTCCTGTTTAAGAATGGGAAAGATTTTATGATGGGGAATACCATCGGGGCAGTGTCCTACCTGCAGATCCTGGCCCCGGAGCTGACTGACCGGATGCTGGCGGAATTTCTGGATATGGACAGGAACCTGATCGTCAACCTGCATATCCAGTCTTTAGACCAGATGAAAGCCATCAAACTGGTGAAAAGCAAGGTGACGGATATTAACCGGATGAAGATCGAGGAGCAGAAAAAGGCAGTTCGCTCCGGATACGATATGGACATCATCCCATCTGATTTGAACACTTACGGCGGGGAAGCAAAGCGCCTCCTGGAAGATCTCCAGTCCAGAAATGAGAGGATGTTCCTGGTGACGATTGTATTTCTGAATACGGCAAAGACGAAGCAGGAATTAGACAATGCGGTATTCCAGACGGCGGGCATTGCGCAGAAATATAACTGTTCCCTGCGCCGTCTGGATTATATGCAGGAGCCGGGGCTGATGAGCAGTCTCCCACTGGGATTGAACCTGATCCCTATAAAACGGGCGCTGACCACCACATCTACGGCTATTTTTGTGCCTTTCACAACCCAGGAATTATTTATGGAAGGGGAATCCCTTTACTATGGCTTGAACGCCCTTTCCAACAACATGATTATGGTTGACCGGAAGAAGCTGAAAAATCCAAACGGCCTGATCCTGGGAACACCTGGCTCTGGAAAATCCTTTTCGGCAAAGCGGGAGATTACTAACGCCTTTTTTGTTACCCAGGACGATATTATTATCGGAGATCCGGAGGGGGAATATTATCCCCTGGTCAATGCCCTGGGTGGGCAGGTAATCCATATCTCCCCCACAAGCCATGACTATATCAATCCCATGGACATCAACCTGGATTACTCAGATGATGATAACCCGCTGGGATTTAAGAGTGATTTTATCCTGTCCCTGTGTGAGCTGATCATGGGGAGCCGCAACGGGATTGAAGCGGAGGAAAAGTCGGTGATTGACCGCTGTTTACCATTGGTGTATCAGAAATATTTTGAAGCGCCGGTGCCGGAAAATATGCCCATTCTGGGGGATCTCTATGATTGTCTGCGTCAGCAGAAAGAAGTGCAGGCACAGCGGATCGCTACAGCTCTGGAAATCTACGTCAACGGTTCCTTAAAAGTATTTAACCACCGTACCAACGTGGAGCTGAACAACCGGATCGTCTGCTTTGATATCAAAGACCTGGGGAAACAGTTGAAAAAGCTGGGGATGCTGATTGTTCAGGATCAGGTGTGGAACCGTGTGACAGTCAACCGGGCGGCGCATAAGTCTACCCGGTACTATATAGACGAGTTCCATCTTCTTTTAAAAGAGGAGCAGACAGCAGCTTATTCCGTGGAGATCTGGAAGCGTTTCCGTAAGTGGGGCGGCATTCCCACAGGCATCACACAGAACATTAAAGACCTGCTTGCCAGCCGGGAAATTGAGAACATTTTTGAAAACTCGGATTTTATTTATATGCTTAACCAGGCAGCGGGAGACCGGCAGATCTTAGCGAAACAGCTCAACATATCACCTCATCAGCTATCTTATGTGACGAACAGCGGGGAGGGAGAGGGGCTGATCTTTTATGGAAGCACCATTATCCCCTTTAAGGACAAGTTCGATAAGTCCCTGCGTCTGTATTCGTTGATGACAACCAAAGTATCTGACCTGGAGCAACAGGAAGGGAGGAAGCGGACGGAATGAACAGTTGTATTAAATGGGTAGGCGGAAAGAGACTTCTAAGAAAACAGATTTTAGCAGAGTTTCCGGAAGACTACACAAGATATGTGGAAGTGTTTGGAGGAGCTGCGTGGTTGCTGTTTGCAAGAGAAAGAGACAACAGAGTGGAAGTATATAACGACAGGAACCATAACCTGGTAAATCTTTTCCGGTGCATAAAATATCATGGCGAGGCACTGCAGGAGGAACTAAAGTGGTGCCTTGTTTCCCGTGAATTTTTTGAGGACGCCTTGCACAATTATCAAAATCCAGACTTGACGGATATACAGAGAGCAGCCCGGTTTTTTGTGCTAATTAAATGTAGTTTCGGGGCAAAGCTGCAGGATTTCAGCGGAGCAAGGGTATCATTGGTTAATACGGTCAGAAATTTAGAACAGTTTCAGGAAAGATTGAAAAATACTGTGATTGAGCAGATGGACTTTGAGAAACTGCTTATCCTTTATGACAAAAAAGATACCTTTTTCTATCTTGATCCACCATATTTTCAAGCAGAAAAGTATTATAGGGATTCTTTCAGTGAAAAAGACCATTTGCGGCTAAAAGAGGTTCTTGTAAGTTTAAAAGGAAAATTTTTGCTGACATACAATGATTGTCCTTTTATCCGGACATTGTATCAACAATTCTCTATTGTGCCAATGGTAAGGCAGAACAACATGGCTTCTTGCAGCACTATGGGAGATTACCTGGAGATCATGATAAAGAATTATTAACAGTGTTTGAAAAGAATGGGGAGTGGTAACTGTATATGCAGGATCAGGAATACAAAGCCAGGGATAAAACTGTCCGCAAGATGAACCGGGACGGACTGACGGAGGAAAACCTGTACAATGGGGAGACTGTCCGTGTCAGCCACCGGGAGCGGGAGGAACGGATACTGCTAAAACAGGCAGAGGATGTTTCCTTCTCCCGGCAGGAGAAAGAGCCGGAGCAACCATCAGAGGGCAGGAAACGAAGGCAGAAATTAAAGAATCAGACGGAGGCAGGGCGGCCAGTGGATATTTCTCCTCATGCCGCCGGCAGGGAGAACGTAGAGACAGGCGATTTAGCCGGAACTAATCCTGCAATCCTTCCCGGTTCTGTGACAGGGAATACGGCAGAACCGGGACAGACGGAGCCTGCCGGGGAGGACAATCTGGCATCTGCCGCCCATGACAGTATCCGGGAGCAGTCCTTCCGCTCCGGAAACATCCGGGGGTATCCGTCCGATACGTCAGTGTTGTTGGAATCCGTGTCAGAGGTTTCCCACCTGCGGAAGAAAAAGCTGGTGCAGGAGTATGCCCGGAAAGGGCGAGGGAAACCGGAGGATGCCGCCACCATGGAGGACTTCCGGGAGGAGATCAAAGGGAAAACCAAACGGGAGCAGATCCAGAAAGAACAGAAGAAGGCGAAGCGTTTATCCTTTGGGGATGAAGGAAACGGCATGGTGCGTGGGGCCGGTATGGGGATTTCAAAGAAGGCAGTTTCAGCGGCGGCAGGTTCCGCCGCTGTTTACGTCCATGGAAAAACCCATGAAGCAGAGCAGGAAAACACTGCCGTGGAAGGAGTCCACCGGGCAGAGCTGATGACAGAAAGCGCCCTCCGTTATGCCATGCACCGGACAAGCCGTGGCCTCCATAAGAGAAACGTCCGCCTTCAGGAAGCCGGTTCCCTTGAAAGGGGGACAAGAAGCCTTCTGTATGAGACAGCACAGGAAGGCGGTGAGATAACAGCGCAGGCGGTAAAGAGCGCAGAGCAGGCCAAAAAGGGAATCCTGCAGAAGTTCTGGCAGAAACGCCAGTATCAGAAAGCGTACCGGGCAGCGAAAAAAGGAGAAAAGACAGCGGCAGGGACAGTAAAAGCCACGCAGACCATTGCTTCTAAAGCAAGGAGCGTGGCTTCTTCTGTGTTTGCAAGGAGTAAAGGCATCCTGGGCATTGCGGCGGCAGCCATGCTGTTCTTTGTGATGATCGCTTCCCTGATGGCAAGCTGCGGCGCTTCCATCCAGGGTGGAGCGGCTTCTACCATTGCCAGTACCACTTATGGGAGTACGGACGAGGATATTTATGCAGTGGAGGATGCGTATTCTGCGCTGGAGGCGGCGCTGAACGAACAGATCAACAGCATGGAAAGCCGCTATCCCGGATATGACGAGTACCGCTATCAGATTGATGAAATCTCTCACAACCCGTATCACCTGATTTCTTACTTTTCTGCAAAATATGGGGAATTTACCTATGAACAGGTAAAGGATGAAGTGGAGGAAATTTTTCAGCGCCAGTACAGCATTGCCACGGAAAGCACACGGGAAACCGTGACAGAAACAAAAATGGTGCGGGTGGGGGAATCCTTGGGGCAGGTCGTAACCAGCGGTTACTGCAGTTGTTCTATCTGCTGCGGGCAATGGGCCGGCGGCCCTACGGCAAGTGGTGTCTATCCCACAGCCAACCATACCATTGCCGTGGATGCTTCTAATCCTTTTGTGCCAATAGGAACAAAAGTCATTATGAATGGCGTAGAGTATGTGGTGGAGGATACGGGTGCTTTCGCCCGGTACGGGGTACAGTTTGATGTATATTACAGCGACCATGCCGCTGCATCTGCCCACGGGCACCAGACCTGGGAAGCTTATATTGCGGACGATAATGGAAGCCAGGAAGTGGAAGTGACAACCACACAGGAAGTGAACCGTCTGGATGTGACACTCACCAACCATGGGCTGGACGCCGTGCTGCGGGAGCTGATGGATGAGAATGAGGAAGGCCGGTATGACTTGTATAACGGCACATATGGAAACAGGGATTATCTGTTCGATACAGAAACCCTTCCAGGCGGGGGTGGTGATTTTGGCTATGAGATTCCGGCAGAAGCCCTGACCGACCAGAAATTTGCCAACATGATCCATGAGGCGGAAAAGTATCTGGGGTATCCCTATGTGTGGGGCGGCAGTTCCCCGTCTACCAGTTTCGATTGTTCAGGCTTCGTGAGCTGGGTGATCAATAACTGCGGCAATGGCTGGAATATCGGCAGGCAGACTACAGACGGATTGATGGGATACTGTTCCCAGGTTTCCCCGTCGGAAGCAAAGCCGGGAGACCTGGTCTTTTTCCAGGGGACTTACGATACGCCGGGTGCAAGCCATGTGGGAATCTATGTGGGCGATAACATGATGATCCACTGCGGGAACCCTATCCAGTATACCAGCATAGCATCGTCCTACTGGCAGGAGCATTTCCTGGCCTTTGGACGCATCCATGGATAAATTTTTTTAGAAGGAAGGTGTAAGGCATGAACCGGAAGCTGCACCGGGTTTTGGATGAGATCCAGAAAACGGAGAAGAAGATTGCCGAGTGGCAGGAACATTTAAAAGAACTGAAACTGCTGGCAGAACAGCTTGAGAATGAGGAGATTATAAAAACCATCCGCTCCATGAAGCTGGACAGCCACCAGATGTTAGAGCTTCTGGAAGGGATTCAGGAAGGGACAGTTTCTATTCCCATCATGGCAGAGGGGCCAGAAGAAACAGACGGGAAAGACGGCACAGAGCCGGAAGAAGATATGGAAGAAAAGGCGCAGGAGACAGCGCCGGAAAGTGAGGACAGGAAGCATGAAGAAATTTAACCGCTGGGTGATGGCGCTTGCGGTGGCGGGAGGGATCTTTTCCTCCACCGCTACGACAGCTTTTGCTTATGTGCCAGACCCACAGCAGACAGAGGCAGCCACAGAACCGGTATCAGAAAACGAAGGGACAGTGATCCCGGAGCAGGAGGCTGCGGGGCAGACGGAAGGGACGCCCCAGGAGGAAACACAGGGCGGGGAAACGCCTTTTTCCATTCCGGGAAACGGGGAAGTGCTGGATGATAAGACGGGGGATGGAACGAAAGAATTCCTGACGATACAGACAAAAAATGGAAACACGTTCTTTTTAGTGCTAGACCGATCCAGCAATACGGAAAATGTCTATATGCTCTCCATGGTGGATGAAAATGATCTGGCGGAGTTTCTGGATGAGACAAAGACGGAAGAAGCGCCCCAGGTGGTGATCCCGGAGACGGAAGCGCCGGCAGAAAGCGAGACGGAGAGCGAAACCGGATCAGAACCGGTACAGCCGGAAGAGGAGGACGGCAGGAATACCGGGGCGCTCCTGGCGGTTGGCGTCCTGGCTGCGGGAGCGATTGGAACCGGCTATTATTTTAAGGTTGTGAAGCCGAAGAAAGAGGAGTCTCAGGAGGACGGGGAGGACTTGGAGTTCTATGACGGCGGTACTTACGTCAATGAAGATCAGCCGGAAGAGGACGGTTCCACAGAGGAAGAAAATAATAAAGCATAAGTGTTGATGAAAGCAAAGGTATCAGAAGGGGGCAGCCAGGGAATTGGCTGCCCTTTCTCATACAGGCGAAAGCCGGAAAGGAGTATCCGATGTATTTGGTTTTAGGGGAGAAACCCAGCGTGGCCCTGGCCTATGCGAAAGTATTAGGGGCTAAGAAACGTCAGGACGGCTATCTGGAAGGAAACGGATGGCTGGTGAGCTGGTGCCTGGGGCATCTGGCGGAGTATGTGCCGCCGGAGGACTATGGGGAAAAGTATAAGAAGTGGGAATTTACTGACCTTCCCATCCTGCCGGATGAATGGCGGCTGGCTGTGGCGAAAGATAAAAAGACGCAGTTTGCAGTCTTAAAGAAGCTGCTGAACCGGAAGGATGTGGAGTATGTGGTCAACGGCTGTGACGCCGGACGGGAGGGTGAGCTGATTTTTGGCCGGGTTTATCAACTGTCCGGAAGCCGTCTGCCCATCAAGCGGATCTGGATCAGTTCCATGGAGGATTCTGCTATCCGGGAGGCGTTTTCTTGCCTGAAAGACGGCGCAGAATACCGGAACCTCTACGAAGCGTCGGTCTGCCGTGCGAAAGCGGACTGGCTCATTGGGATGAACGCTACCAGGGCTTATACCACGAAATATTTTAAACGCCTGGTAGTAGGACGGGTACAGACGCCTACCCTGGCAATGTTGGTGGAACGGGGAGAGCAGATCACCCATTTCCAGAAAGAGAAATACTATAACCTCCATTTGGACTGCGGCGGGCTGGAGGCGGTAAAAGAGAAGCTGTTTGACACCGGAGAAGTCCGGCGGCTGCAGGAAGCCTGTGAGGGCGGGACAGCCGTGGTGGAATCCTGCGTATCAACGGAAAAGGCTGTTTCTCCGCCGAAGCTGTATGATCTGACCACGCTCCAGAGGGAGAGCAACCGTTATTTTGGCTATACGGCAAAGGAGACACTGGACTTTACCCAGAGCCTTTATGAAAAAAAACTGGTGACATATCCCCGGACAGACAGCCAGTATTTGACAGAGGATATGGGGCAGACTGCACGGCAGGCGGTTGCAATGGCGTGTGAGAAATATGGCTTTTCTTCTCTCTATCCGCTGGAGCCGGACGTAGAGCGCATGATGGATAACAGCAAAGTCTCAGATCACCATGCGATTATCCCCACGGCAGAGCTAAAGGCATATGAGCTGCAGGAGCTGTCCAAAGGGGAACAGGACATCCTTCAGCTCATCAGTGTCCGGCTGCTTTGTGCCGGGGCGCAGAAATACATTTATCAGGAAACAGAGATCACTGTATCCTGTGCCGGGGAAATATTTACGGCAAAAGGCAAAGTCATTCAGCAAATAGGATGGAAAGCAATAGAAGCAGAGTTCCGTAAGCATTTAGGCGTAAAAAGCCGGAAAGAAGGGGAGGAATTTTTCCTTCCTGATGTGGTAGAAGGCCAGAAGTTCCATCCGGTTACGGTAAGCGTATCCGAGCATTTTACAACACCGCCGAAACCCTACAGCGAGGATACCCTGTTATCTGCCATGGAGACTGCCGGGAACCGGGAGTTTGATGCGGAAACAGAGAAAAAAGGGCTTGGCACACCGGCAACCAGGGCGTCCATTATTGAAAAACTGGTATCTTCTGGTTATGCCGTAAGAAAAGGGAAACAGCTTCTGGCTACCCAGGACGGGGCAGACCTGATCTCGGTGCTTCCGGAGTATCTGCGGTCAGCCGCCATGACTGCGGAGTGGGAGAACCGCCTGCTCCAGATTGAAAGAGGGGAGCTTCCCGGACAGGAGTTCCTGGACGGCATTGAGGAACTGATTGACCGGATGCTTCTGGAGTGCGGGGAATTGTCCGTGGAGGAGCAAAACCGTTTTTATCCCAGAGAGCAGATCGGCGTCTGCCCGGTGTGCGGCAGCCCGGTCTATGAAAGCAAGAGAAACTTCTTCTGTGGCAGCCGTGAGTGTGCCTTTGCCCTCTGGAAAGAGAACCGGTATCTGTCCGGGATGAAGAAAAGGATGGATAAAAAGATGGCGGCGGAGCTTTTAAAGGATGGGCGGACGTATGTGCCGGATCTGTATTCCCAGAAGAAGGGAAGAACCTTTGCGGCGTATCTCTGCCTGGATACGGAAGAAGGAAAAGCCAGTTTCCGCCTGGAGTTCCCGAAAAAGAAAAACAAAAAATGAAAATCCTCCCCGGCAGGGAACCGGGGAGGGCGGGATTATACAAGAGGGGCAAGACAGTTTTTACCTGTATGAAGCAGACGCCCCAGCCAGCGCCATACAGGGATAATTTATGATTTACAGGAGGATCTACATGGCAAAAATCAATGACATCCGTTTCCTGGCACGGGAGACGGCAAAAGAAGTCAGCGGTTCCCCACGGGACTGGATGGGGTATCTGGACACGGCTTCCAGACTCTACCGCTATCCGTTCTCAGATACTCTTTTGATCCACGCCCAGCGTCCGGACGCAACGGCCTGTGCGGAGCTGGAAGTGTGGAATGAGAAGATGCGCCGGTGGGTAAACCGGGGAGCGAAGGGGATCGCCCTGATCGACGACACCGGGCCGAGGCGTGCCCTGCGGTATGTATTTGACGTATCAGACACCCACCCGGTAAGGGGCGGCAAGACGCCGTACCTGTGGCGGATGAAAGAAGAACAGCAGGAAATGATTTTGAACCATCTGGCAGATACTTATGGGCTGGATGGAGACGGGGCTTCTGACCTGGCTGCAGCGCTGCGGCAGATTGCGGAGGAGATGGCGGCTGACAGCCTGGAGGAAGCCATGGACGGCATAGGGTATGCCATCCCCGGTACATTCCTGGAAGGGCTGGATGACGATACCATCCGGGTGGAGTTCCGTACCCTTCTTGCAAACAGCGCTTTTTATTCCCTGGCACGGCGCTGTGGGTTAGAACCTATGGAATACCTGGAGGAAGCGGATTTCTCAAGCATTACAGATTATAATGATCTGTCTGTCCTGGCTTTCCTGGGAAATGCCACCAGCCAGTTTGTGGAACCGATACTCCGTGATATTGGACGGACGATCCGGCAGGCGGAAGTGGAAGAATGGAGAAAGCAGGCGGAAGAATCCCATGGAAAACCAGAAAAAACAGTTGCAAAAAAGAAGGAAGTACCTTATGATGAATTTAACACGTTAATTCGTGAAAGTGAAAATGATGAAGGAGGGAAAACGAATGGAACTGACCTATCACCGCAAGGGAGATTACCTGTTTCCGAACCTGACGCTTCAGGAGGAACCGCAGGCCATCGGGAAATACGGGATGCTGCGGAGGACATACCTGAAAGAATACAAGAAGAACCTGTACCAGAGCCTGCTGATGAGCGGGAAGCTGGACAGCCACCTGCAGGAGATCGAGCAGGCAGCGCAGAATCGGATGGAGAACATGATGGAAGGGCTGCTTATGAAGTATCCGGCTCCAGACAAAGAGACAGATCAGATGGCGTGGACAGCACACATGAACAGCCTGACACAGATGGCGGAGGAAACCGTGCTGACGGAATTGGTATACAGCTAAGCAAAGAAACAACAGAACAGGATTTGAATGAAGCAGAGGAAGAAGCAGCCTCTGCTTTTTCTTTGCCCGAACTGCCTACGGTAGAACAGCAGATCCGCTCCATTGAGGAGCGGCAGGCTGCTTTGTATGCCGGGGAGACAGCGATCCCAGCAGATGTGATTGATGAAGTTTTAAGAAAAGGCGGCAACCGTGACAGGAGCCATCTGCGGATCATTTATAATTTTATGATGGAGCAGACGCCGGAGGAATATACGGATTTTGTGCGCCGGGAATACGGTACGGGCGGTATCGGGCTTGTGATTGGCGGAAAAGAGTATTCTGTCTGGTATAACGAGCTGGGGATGCAGATTGCTGTGGGGAATACGGTACATGATCGGATTCTGGATAAAACATTTTTGTCTTGGGAGGATGTGTCTGGAAGGATTCAACAACTATTAAAGCAAGGGGAATATGCCCCGCAGTCTGTACTGGATGCAGCAAGAGAAAATGCCGTAAAAGAACATGCACAGGCACTTGCCTTTATGCACAGTGATATGGCAGAAGGTGTAGCGGAGATTGTTTTTGGAACAGAACATCAATTTGGATATGGTTATCCGGAAAAGACAGAACGGATTGGAAAGCTGATCGTACAGCCAGAGTATTTGGCAGAGCTGAATGAGCGTCTGGCTGGACTGGCAGATGCTTATGAAACCGACAAAGACTTAATGCGGTTTCATCATTACCGTCCAGACAAAGTAGCAGCACAGTTTCAGAAATTCGCTCAAGAAGCGGTTCCCTATCAGGCAAGAGAAGGATTTCAGTGGCAGGAACACGAAATCTTTATTACACAAGATGAGATTGACTCTTTCCTTACTGGTGGAGGCCCTTACTCTGACGGGAGACTTTCCACTTATGCGTTTTTTATCCAGGAGAAAACCGCAAAGGAAAAGGCGGATTTCTTAAAAGAGCGGTATGGGATCGGCGGATGCAGCCATGCCTTGAGCGGGGCGGATGATTCCCATGCAGACTATGACGGGAAAGGGATCAAACTCTGCAGAGGCGGTTATATAAATCCGTCGGCTACGGAACTTCTGAAATGGCCCCAGGCGGCAAAGCGTGTCCAGCAGCTCATAGATCAGGGAATGTACCTGAAAGCCGGGGATTATTCCCGTATGCCAGTCTATGAGCGGGAGGTTCTGGCCAGGAGGATCATTGGTTTTTATTCCCGTATGCCGGAGGAAATCGAACGCCCATTTAAGGCGGATCTGCTGAATGAAGATGCCAGGAAACGCCTGCCGGGGCTTCTGGAAGAACCGGAGACAGCGGAAAGGCTTGTGTCGCAGATGGCCGCTGCCCTTGCCGCCCTGCCCCTGGATTTCCCGGAGTATGAGGAGCGGGCGGAGACGCTCTCTGTGATCCATGATTATATAGAGGGAACCTATACGATTTTTCCGGAGAAAAGGAAAGAAATCGAAATCGAGGGGACAGGACAGCAGTTGACCCTTTTTGATTTTATGGGGGCTGGTATAGAGGAGCCGGAATCGCCGGAGTCTGTGGCAGAGAAAGAAGAAAATGCGGAGACACTTCCGGAAACGGAAACTGCAGCAGAGAATGAGGAGGAAACACACATACCTGTTCTGGAGACACAGGAAATGGATGAACCAGGGCAGGAAGCGGAATTAGAACCAGAAAAACAGGAGCCAGAGAGAGCAGAGATTTTAAAGCCGGGACAGCCGGGGGCAACTTTATCGGATGAAGAACTGGACGAAGCCTATGCCGCCATGGAAGAAAACATTCAGGATACTATGGAGCAGGCAGGCGTCTCTTTTGAACTGTTTTCCCCGGAGCAGATGGATGTGATTTATGCCGCTGCTGAAAAAGGGCAGGATATAGCGCCGGTTTTAAATCCGGAGTTTTCCCCGGAACAGATGCAGTTGATTCTTGACGTACTGGAACGTCTGGAGACGGACAATCAGGCGGTGGTAAAGCGGGAGCTTTCGCACCTTACCACAGAAGTGATGTCCCTGGACACCATCAACACCATCCGGCAGTATTACCATATCCCCCTGGAGCCGGAGAAAAAGGAGCCGGCCCCGGCTGCAGAACGGCAGGAAAGGGCGGTCAATTTCCGTATCACCGATGATGCCCTTGGAACCGGGAGTCCGAAAGATAAGTTTCGTGCCAACATGGACGCTATCCGGCTGCTTCATCAGATCGAGCAAGAAGGGCGGACAAGCGCCACACCGGAAGAACAGGAAGTCCTATCCCGCTATGTGGGCTGGGGCGGCCTGCAGGAAGCTTTTGAAGAACGGAATGAAGCCTGGGCGGACGAATTTATTGAACTGTATACGGAGCTTGACCCGGAGGAATACAAGGCGGCACGGGAATCCACGTTAAGCGCTTTTTATACGCCGCCGGTTGTGATCAAAGCTATGTATGAAGCCCTGGGAAATATGGGTTTAGAGAAAGGAAATGTGTTGGAGCCGTCCTGCGGGATCGGGAACTTCCTGGGGCTTGTGCTGGAGGGCATGGATAACCTGAAGATGTACGGCGTGGAGCTGGACAGCATTTCCGGCAGGATCGCAAAGCTCCTTTACCCGGAAGCAGACATTACCATCAATGGATTTGAAAAGACCCAGTTCCCGGACGGCTTTTTTGACGTGGCGGTAGGGAATATCCCCTTTGGAGGCTATAAGCTCATAGACCGGCGTTATGACAGGCAGAAATTTTTTGTCCATGATTATTTTATCGCAAAGACCATTGATAAGGTGCGCCCCGGCGGGGTGATCGCTTTTGTCACATCCAACGGGAGCAGCGGCGGAACCATGGACAAGAAAGACGCAAGTTCCAGGGAATATATCGCCCAGCGGTGCGACCTGTTGGGAGCCATCCGTTTGCCGAACAATGCGTTCCAGGCCAATGCCGGGACAAGGATGAACACGGATATTTTGTTCCTGCAGAAACTGGACGCTCCCCGGATACTTGGGAAGGAAGTGCCGGAGTGGGTACAGACGGATGAGATCCTGCGGGAAGAATATACCAATGACAAGGGAGAAACCTCCTATAACTTTATTACGGTCAACCGCTATTTCCAGAACCATCCAGAGATGGTGCTGGGGGAGCAGAAGATCGTTTCCGGCCCCTATGGGCCGCAGCTTGTCTGCCAGCCCATAGCAGGTGCAGACCTTGGAGAGCAGTTAAAGGAAGCGGTCAGTCATATCCACGGCACGATCACGGAAATGGAACTGGAGGATTCTGATTTAGGGGAGATTGACACGTCCATCCCGGCAGACCCGTCCATTAAAAATTTCAGTTTTGCCAACGTGGACGGTGTTGTGTATTACCGGGAAAATTCCCGGATGAACCGGATGGAGCTGCCGGCTATGACAACGGAGCGTGTGCTGGGAATGATTGAGCTGCGTGACTTGACGCAGGAGCTTCTCCAGTGCCAGCTAGAGGACGGAAGTGACGAAAAAGTCCATGCCCTTCAGGAAAAGCTAAATCAGACATACGATAAGTTTACTGGGAGATACGGGCTGATCAGCAGCAATGCCAACAAGCGGGCCTTTTCCCAGGACAGCAGCTACTGCCTGCTCTCTTCCCTGGAGATCCTGGACGAAGAAGGGAACCTGAAACGGAAAGCCGACATCTTTACCAAACGGACGATCCGGAAGCCGGAGGCGGTAACATCCGTGGATACGGCAAGCGAAGCCCTGGCGGTGTCTATCGGGGAACGGGCCAAAGTGGACGTGCCTTTTATGGCACAGCTTTCCGGGAAAACGGAGGAAGAAGTGACGGAGGAACTGGCCGGGGTGATCTTTAAAAACCCGGTGACAGAAAGCTGGGAGACCTCGGATGAATACCTGTCCGGAAATGTGCGGGAGAAGCTGGAGACAGCCGGAACATTTGCGAAAAATCATCCGGAATATGCCATCAATGTGCAGGCGCTTGAGCGGGTGCAGCCAAAAGACCTGGATGCGTCAGAAATCGAGGTGCGCCTTGGCGCTACCTGGATCGAGCCGGCGTATATCACCCAGTTTATGGGGGAACTGTTTGGCACACCGGATTATCTGCTTGGACGGCAGATCGAGGTGAAGTATGCCCCGGTCAACGGCCAGTGGAATGTGAGCGGGAAAAATGCGGACTACCGCAATCCCCGTGTGACGGCCACTTATGGCACCCAGGGGGCCAATGCTTACCGTTTGTTGGAAGATGCCTTAAACCTGCGGGACACAAAGATTTATGATACAGTGCAGGAGGACGGCACGGAAAAGCGAGTCCTCAATAAGAAAGAAACCATGCTGGCACAGCAGAAACAGGAGATGATCCGGGAGGAATTTAAGGAATGGATCTTCCGGGATATGGACAGGCGGGAGACGCTGTGCAGGAAATACAATGAGCTGTTTAATAGTATCCGGCCCCGTGAGTATGACGGCAGCCATATCCAGTTTGCCGGGATGACGCCGGAGATTACGCTGATGCCCCACCAGAAGAACGCCGTTGCCCATATCCTTTACGGGCATAACACGCTCCTTGCCCATTGCGTGGGCGCAGGTAAGACCTTCCAGATGATCGCCGCCGGCATGGAGAGCAAACGGCTGGGACTGTCGCAGAAGAACCTGTATGTGGTGCCGAACCACCTGACCGAGCAATGGGGAAGCGACTTCCTGCGGCTTTATCCAAACGCCAACGTGCTGGTGGCGACAAAGAAAGATTTTGAGCCGGCCAACCGGAAGAAGTTCTGTTCCCGGATCGCCACCGGGGATTATGATGCTATCATTATCGGGCACAGCCAGTTTGAGAGGATTCCCCTGTCCAGGGAGCGGCAGGCAATGTCCATTGAAAAGCAGATCGACGAGATCACCATGGCTATAGAGGAAGCTGCGGAACAGGAAGGGAGCCGTTATACGGTAAAGCAGATGGAAAAGACCAGGAAGAACCTGGAGACAAAACTGGAGCGCCTCAACGACCAGAGCCGGAAAGATGATGTGGTAACGTTTGAGCAGCTTGGGGTAGACCGGCTGTTTGTGGATGAGAGCCATTTTTATAAGAACCTTTTTCTTTATACAAAAATGAGGAATATTGCGGGGATCGCACAGACGGACGCACAGAAAAGCTCAGATATGTTCGCTAAGTGCCAGTATTTAGATGAGATCACCGGCGGGCGTGGGGTGACGTTTGCCACAGGGACGCCTGTTTCCAACAGTATGGTGGTGCGCCCGTAAGGGGCTGTAATAATCTTACCTTGAGCAAGTAATAGGGCAAGGTATCAAAGCGGAATAATCCGCACCCTATCGTCACCCGACTTATCCAAAAGGGGAAACCCGATGGGGAGTGTAGCATGTCGGAGGGCACGAAACACGGAAACTTCCAAAGTGTTTGCGTGGTAGTGGCGAAAAGTTATGAATAAGGATGAAAGCTAAACTGCCTGAATGACAGTCGGAGATTGGGCAAAATGTTGCTCCATGCGTAAGGAAGTTATACTCGCATGTACTCTGGTGGATATGAGTCGGCCATGCGTATCCACAAGATACCCAGAGTAAATCAGCCATAGGATAATGGAAAACGACGAACGTCACATCCGAAATCATAACAGGCTTATGTTATTACAGTTCTAAACGGGGATTGCCTAAGGTAAAATGCCGAAAATCGGCTATGAGTGCTATGAGAAAAGTGACTCTGAATATTTACTATGGCAACAGAGTCTCCGTAGTAGTCCGAGGACGGGAAAGCCGTCCACATGGCGAAGGGAGACAGTCTTTCTTCAATACAAATAATAAGGAAAGGTGCGTGAGGCATTATGAGAAGTCCCGAAAATGTATTGAAAAGTTTAAGTGAAAAAGCAAAAAACAAAGAGTACAGGTACGAGAGATTATACCGTAACCTGTACAACCCAGAGTTCTATCTGCTTGCATACCAGAATATTGCGACCTCTCAGGGGAGCATGACGGCAGGTGCAGACGGATTCACTCTTGACGGTATGAGCATGGAGCGCATTGAAAAGCTCATTCAGAAGCTGAGAGACCACTCATACCAGCCGAACCCTGCAAGGCGTGTTTATATTGCGAAGAAAAACAGCAGTAAAAAGCGCCCATTGGGGATTCCGTCAACGGACGATAAACTGTTACAGGAAGTTGTCCGTATGATACTTGAAGCAATCTATGAGCCGACATTCTCTGATAATTCACATGGTTTCAGACCGAAAAGAAGTTGCCACACAGCGTTAAAAGAAATCGTAACGCTGTTCACTGGTGCAAAGTGGATAATCGAAGGAGACATTAAGGCTTGTTTTGACAGCTTCGACCACCATATCACAATACAGCTTTTGAGAAAGCGCATAAAAGATGAAGCGTTCATATCGCTGATGTGGAAGTTTCTAAGGGCAGGATATATGGAACAGTGGACATACCATGAAACGTACTCCGGCAGTCCACAAGGCTCCGGTGTCAGTCCGATACTTGCCAACATCTATCTGAATGAACTTGATGAGTTCATGGCAAGGATGAAAAAGAGTTTTGACAAAGGCGATACAAGAAGCCGTAAAGTCCACAAAGACCATGATAAGGTACGCTGGGCTTATCGGAAAGCGCAGAAAAATCTGGAAATAGAGCGCACAGAAGCAAACCTAGCAGCATTTAAAGAAGCAAGGAAAGTGATGTTGTCCACACCACATTTAGACGAGATGGATGAGAATTACAAAAGACTTCAATACAACCGTTACGCTGACGATTTCCTGATTTCAATAACAGGTTCAAAGCAGGATGCTGAAAATATCAAGGAACAGGTAAAGATATTTCTAAAAGACAAGCTAAATCTCACAATGTCGGAGGAGAAAACTCACGTTACCCATTCCTCTGAAAAGGTGCGGTATCTTGGATACGACATAAGAATATCAAGAAGTCAGGACACAAAGCGGACGAAAAAAGGTCTGCAACGGGTGTGGTATGGAAAAGTGCAGTTATATATGCCGAAAGAAAAATGGATTGCGAAACTGCACGAATACGGTGCGTTTAAAATCAAAAAAGACGAAAACGGCAAAGAGATTTGGAAGCCACTCCACAGAGGGGCGCTTATGCCATTAGACGATGTGGCAATCATCAGTAAATATAATTCTGAAATCAGAGGATTGTACAATTATTACAGGTTAGCAATCAATGTATGCAATCTGGGGAAATTTCATTCTATCATGCGTGGAAGCTGTTTAAAGACGTTGGCGGCAAAATATAATTCTTCTGTTATGAAGATGTATAAGAAATACCGTAGCGTAAAGGGCGACTTTGGCGCAGATTACAAAACCAAGAGTGGAACAAAGCGGTGTGAGTTTTACAATGAAGGATTTAGGCGTAATAACAATATCGCACCTGAATTTGTAGACATTATGCCGAAATACAGAGGGCAGATAAAACCGAATAGTCTTGCAGGACGTTTAAAAAGCGGACAATGCGAGATGTGCGGAGCAAACCCCGTGAAAGTGTATATGCACCATGTAAAGCGCTTAAAAGATTTGAACGCTGATAATGAATTTGATGAACTGATGTTACTGAAAAGGCGGAAGTCATTGGCTCTCTGCCCGAAATGCTACGAAGAAGCAAAGACAAAATCACTTAAACTATGAAAGATGGCGAGCCGTGTACATCGAGAGGTGTAAGCACGGTTCTGGAGGGGGTTACGCCAAGACCACGGACGAAAGGAAGTATGGCGTGGCGTTTCCTACCTTATGAGCTTTATACCATTATGCGCTACTTACAATATGACACCCTCCAGGCGATGGGGCTAGGGCATTTCGATTCCTGGGCCGCCGCTTTTGGGGAGACAGTGACGGCGATTGAATTATCGCCGGAAGGGACGGGCTACCGTGCAAAAACACGGTTTGCCCGTTTTTTTAATCTTCCAGAGCTGATTTCCCTGTTTAAAGAGTCAGCGGACATTCAGACAGCGGATATGCTCCACCTTCCGGTGCCGGAAGCGGAGTATATCAATGAGGTGCTGAAGCCCAGTCCAGAGCAGGAAGATCTGGTCAGTACCTTTGCTGACCGGGCGGAGATGGTGCGCTCCGGCCTGGTGGAGCCTCGTGAGGACAACATGCTCAAGATCACCAATGACGGACGAAAGTGCGCCCTGGATCAGCGGCTCATCAACGATATGCTCCCGGATTTCCCGGACAGCAAGGTAAACCGCTGTGTAAAAAATGCCTTTGACATCTGGCAGGAAACCGCACAGAACCGTTCTACCCAGCTTATTTTCTGCGACCTTTCCACACCGAAGAATAACGGCACTTTTAATGTATATGATGACGTGCGGGAAAAGCTGGTGGCAAAAGGTATCCCCAGGGAGGAAATTGCTTTTATCCATGAAGCAGGTACAGAGGCAAAAAAAGCGGAACTGTTCGCAAAGGTGCGTTCCGGGAAAGTGCGCATCCTCCTTGGATCTACGCCAAAGCTGGGGGCAGGCACAAATATCCAGGACAGGCTCATTGCCCTCCATCATTTGGACTGCCCCTGGAAACCGGCAGATCTGGAACAACAGGAGGGGCGTATTCTCCGGCAGGGAAACCAGAATAAGAAAGTAAAGATCTTCCGGTATGTGACGGAAAACACCTTCGATGCCTATATGTGGCAGATTTTGGAGAATAAGCAGAAATTCATCAGCCAGATCATGACAAGCAAAAGTCCTGTCCGTGCCTGTGAGGATGTGGACGATGCGGCGCTGTCCTATGCGGAGATCAAAGCCCTGGCCACTGGAAATCCCTATATCAAGGAAAAGATGGATTTGGACATCCAGGTGAGCAAGTTAAAGCTGATGAAAGCCAACCATACCAGCCAGAAATACCGTCTGGAGACGGATATAGCGAAGAATTATCCCTTGCAGATCACAGCGGCGAAAGAGCGGCTGGAGGGGCTGAAAGCAGACTTCCAGGCGGTGAAGCCGCTTCTGGAAAAAGGCAGAGAAAAAGACGAGTTTTCCATGACGGTTGGCGGGAAAGAATACACTGACCGGAAAGAGTCCGGCACAGCGCTGATTGCTGCCTGTGCCGGACTAAAGGCGGTGAAAACTTCCGGGCAGATCGGGGAATTTTACGGTTTTCAGATGAGTGCGGAGTTTGACAGCTTTAACCAGAAATATATGGTGACGCTGAAACGCCAGTGCAGCTATAAAGTGGAGATTGGAAAGGACGCCCTGGGGAACCTGCAGAGGATCAGCAACGCCTTGTCCGGCATTGAAAAGAAAGCGGCAGAGACACAGCAGAAATTGGAAACCTTACAGCAACAGTTGGAGACAGCGAAGGAAGAAGTGGCAAAGCCTTTTGAGAGAGAGCAGGAGCTGGCGGAGAAGTCGGAGCGTCTGGCAGAGTTAAATTCCCTTTTGAACATGGACGAGAAAGGCCCAGCGGAAGCGCTTGGGACAGAGGACGGGACAGTGGCGGCAGACCAGCCGGGAAGCATGATAAATGATGCCGGGAGAGTGGCGGAGGAAGCGGTTGTGGCGGACACCCCCCGCAGGCCATCAGTGCTTGGAAAGCTGAAAGAAGCCCAGGAGCGGATTGCTGCCGGACAGCAGAAAATAGGAAAACATGAGAGAAAGGTAGAACCGCAATTATAAAGAAAAGAAAAACAGGCTGTTCCTGCTGTGGCAGGCGGCGGGAGCTTTAAGGAGGACAGTATGGCAGAAAAGGACAGGAACCAAAGAATGAAGGAGATTACCCAGCGGTTGGAGCAGGGCGTCAAAGAGATTTTCACATCAGAAATGTACATGGAATATTTGAAAACCATGTCCCAATTCCACAGTTATAGCTTTAACAATACGCTCCTGATCCATCTGCAGAAACCGGATGCAACTTTAGTGGCTGGTTATCAGGCATGGCAGAAAAAGTTCCATCGTCAGGTGAAGCGTGGGGAGAAAGGCATCCAGATCATTGCCCCTGCGCCGATCCGGGAAAAGGAAGAAGTGGAGAAGATTGATCCGGCGACGTTGGAGCCGGTGCTGAAGCCGGATGGGACGCCGGAGATGGAGGAAGTGGAATATACAATCCCACGCTTCCGGATCACTACGGTATTTGATGTATCCCAGACTGACGGGGAGCCGCTTCCGGAACTGGCTACGCCGGAGCTGATGGGAAGTGTGGAAAACTATGAGATATTTATGCAGGCGATCCGGGATATTTCCCCGGTGCCGATCCGTTTTGACGAGATTGAGAGCGGGGCAAAGGGATTTTACAGCAGTATAGATAAAGAAATCGTGATTCAGAATGGCATGAGTGAAAGCCAGACCATGAAAACCGGTATCCATGAAGTTACCCACGCAAAGCTCCATGACAGGGACGTTATGGAGGAAATGGGCGAGAAAAAAGATAAGCTGACAAGGGAAGTAGAAGCGGAAAGCGTGGCCTATACGGTCTGCCAGTATTTCGGTCTGGATACGTCAGAATATTCCTTTCCCTATATTGCCGGATGGAGTAGTGATAAGGATATGAAAGAGCTTCGCACTTCTATGGATACGATTCGCAGAGTTTCCGGAGAGTTTATTGATCAGATGGTAGAACGTATGCAGGAAATCCAGAGAGAAGCCCAGCGTCATCAGGAAACAGCGCTTTTCCAGAGCGAACAGGACAGATATGGGATTTATCAGCTCCGTGAGGACAGGGACGGGACGGATTATCGTTTTATGGGAATGGCTTACCTGCAGGAACAGGGCATCACTGTGGACGGCGCCGATTATCAGTTCGTTTACGGAGATGAACTGCAGGAAGGGGATACCCTGGAAGCCTTGTATACAAAATTCAATACAGACCATCCGGCAGACTATACCGGGCATTCCCTGTCGGTGAGTGATGTGGTTGTCCTGAAAAAAGATAAGGAGCTGACCGCCTACTATGTGGACAGCTTTGGGTATCAAGAGCTTCCGGAATTTGATGCACAGAGAAAGAAACTGCTGGAAAGCCAGATAAAAGAATATCCGCCGCTCTATCTGTCGGATCTTACTTACGCTATGGAACATAGAAACGCAGACGCTTACCTGGATTCACGGAAGCTGAACCTGGACTGTAAGAAAGCGATTGAAGAAGCGATTGACAGCCACTTTGACGGGTATCATCTGGCCCATGAAGCTGCGGCAGATGTGGTGGAAACATACGGGGCAGAACGGGTGTCTTTTGTGCTGGCCTGTACCGTCCAGCACCTCAGATCAGACGGGCGGTTTTCAAAAGAGACTAAGGAATGGGCGGATCGCTTCAAAATCCCGGAGAATATCAGCCGTGGGATGGATCTCAATGCCGATTATGTGGTGACGAGCCATCCGGCAGTCATGGACGGTTTTATCGGCCTTGCCCGGAAAGAAATGGGGGAACAGGAGCAAGAAAAACAGGCCGGACAGATCGGCCCGGAGACAAAAGGGCTTTTGGTAGAGGGGCATTTTGGCACCTGGCACACGGCAGAAGTGAAGGAAATCGCCGGGGAGACTTTCTTCCGGATGGAGCATGACGGGTATGGGGATACGGTGGCAGGGATTATTGTGGATGCAGACGGGAAGCTGGTGGCGGAGAATCTGGAGCATGGATTTGACGATGGTGCTATGGAAGCGATCACAGAATATCTCTATGAGAAAGTGCCAGAGCCGTTTATCAAGCAGTTCTATGTGGTGAATGACGCCTATGGTGACAAAGCAGAGCGGGAATATCAGTATTTTGAAAACCTGGATGAAGCAATCCAGGCATATCACCTGTTACCAAACCACCTGGACAAACGGTTGGGGATGGAAAGCCGGGAGCCTGTTACTTCCAGAATGACGCTGCTCAAATGTGAGAATGGGATTGAAAATGTGGAGGATGTGAAAAAGGCTTCATTGGATGGAAAATGGATAAATGATGAAGTGGCAGATGCGTATAACCATGCGCAGTTTTATCTTGATAATAAAGATACCAATATCGTGTATGAACTTCCATCGATGAAAGGTTACTTTTATATTCAGACATCCGCAGAGGGCTGGTTTGATTATACGTTTTATGATCGGAAATACCGGGAACTGGACGGAGGATCTTATGAGAACACGGATATTTCTATTCAAGAGGCGGTGGAAGCTCTCCTTAATGAAGAAAAGATTATGTTAGCTCAGTGTCATGTGGTTTGTTGGAACGACTTTATGGAGGCAGTAACAGAGGCAGGGCAGCGAGAAATACAAGGGAAAATAGAAATGCCACTAACTTCCGGTATAACAGAAAAAGAAAAAGCGCTGGGTGATATGAGCCGTTCAGCAATAGAGGAAACGGTGTTGTGTTACGCACAGGCACAGCTTGAGGATATGGGACTGGAGGACGAAGTAAAACTAAACGCTGCCCGTGTTTATGGCAGCCGCACAAGAGCGGGATTATACAACAATGGTTCTGATTTGGATGTGGTTCTTTTCTACACAGGAAATATCCGGGAAGATGATTTTTTCTCGGCCCTTCATAAAGCTGGAATGGCGATTGTAGGGATTCCGCTGGATATTACCCCAGTATCTGAGAATCGAACCTATACTATGGAAGAATATATGAAAAATGCGGAGAAATATCTGGATGATAAAGAATTGAAGAAGCTGGCATATGATATTGATCAGTTTCTAAACGAATTTGATCTGTATGAATACCGGGATACAGTTGAGGACAGGGAAGAAAATGTGGAAATGATTTATGCTGATCTTGTTTCCGGAGAAGCAGAGTCCATACGGAAATGGGTGGCAGAGATTGCCGAGGGGGAGAATGACGATCTTCCAGAGGATGTAGAAAATGCAAAGAAATTGTTAACAAGAATTGAGCAGGCACAGGAGACGGGCAGGGCGGAAGTTATGTATGAGCCGGAGGTGGAAGAAGCAAAAATTACGTTCTATGTGGCAGAGTGCATGGAGTTCCCTGTGATGGGAGAGTATCACGATAACCTGACACTGAGGGAAGCCTTTCAGAAATACAAAGAGATCCCGGCGGAGCGGATGAACGGGATCAAAGGGATCGGCTTCCGGCTGGAGGACGGGAGTATGTATGACGGGGATTATGAACTGATGCGGGCCGGGAGCATCTCGAAAGATGCGATTGACCTGGTTCCCCATTATCAGGAAAGCCCCCTGGTGCAGAAAGCCATGGCAGACCTGGAGAAAATGCTGGCAGAGGAGCAACAGAGGAAAGAGCCGGTGCAGACAGAGCCGGCGGCAGAACCGGGCGGACAGGACAGACCGGGGAATATGCTACAGAAACCAGAAGCATCGAAGCCTGCCGGGGTGCGCCAGTCTGTCCTTGCGGCGCTTCGTGAGAGGCAGGCAAAACAGAAAGCCCAGGAACAGCAGGTACAAAAAGAGGGAGAGAAAACTGAAAAGATAGCCCAGGGGCGCAGGAAAGGAGAACCGGAGTTATGAGAGTACGATTTGCGGAAGAGGAATATTTTGTTATGGCTGTGTTTGAGAAGGATACCCGTACCGGAACCATGGAGGAAATCCGCCGGGTGCTTCCATTTATCAGCGAAGATGGGGAGATGCTTGCACTTGTCAACAGTACGCTGAAGAAAATGGAGCAGCTCACGGATCAGGAGTTCTCAGGGATGGATCTGGAAACCTATGCGCAGGAACCGGCGGAGGAAGCGTGATGGAGATCAGCCAATTTGCCCTGTACCAACTGAAGAATATCCCGGAAAACCGGATGATCCGCTACCGCTCTTATAAAACGCTGCAGGAGCAGCATATCCCTGTGCGGTATGCGAACTATGAACAGGTTTACCTGGGACGGATGAAGAAAGGGGATACGCCGGACACGATCCGGAAGCGCCTGGGGGAGCATCCGCCCCGCAGATCTGCCTGCCACAGCCTAAGCGTCAGTGATGTGCTGGTCTTAAACAGCGGTGGCGAGATCACAGCCTATTATGTGGAAAAAGAAGGCTTTGTTGTGCTTGCCGGTTTTCACCGCCTGGGTTCCTCCAGTGCCTTGATTTCCTATGATACAACAGATTTTCATATTGAGGGGAAAGAAGGAAGCTGGCTTGCCTATGACAGTATCATCATAGACGGG
This sequence comes from Blautia sp. An46, assembly GCF_002161645.1. NCBI lineage: Bacteria > Bacillati > Bacillota > Clostridia > Lachnospirales > Lachnospiraceae > Blautia > Blautia sp. An46. Next base: position 107,947 of record NZ_NFIF01000001.1, read on the forward strand.
CGGGAATTTTTCCTCATGGAACACACCGTTTACGGGGCGCAGGCGGCCAATGTGGTGCTGGACAGTGCGGGGAATATGGTGGCAGACAATGTTTTCCACGGCTTTGACGGGACAGTAAAACAGCAGATTTGGGAGTACCTGCACCCGCCAGCAAAAGAGCCGGAACCGGAGAAAACTAAAAAGCCGGTGATGGAAAACTGGCAGAAAGCCTACGAAAACGGGGAATATCTGCGCAGCGCCGAGATTACGGAAGAGCAGAATTACAACATGATTGATGGGCGTATGAATAATCTGCCGAACAAGCCTCGGAAGATTGGAGGACGGATTTCTGTGCTGGATCGGCTCCATCTGAAGCAAGAGGAGATTGCCAGAAAGAGCGGGAAGCCTGTGCCGCAGATGGCGACGGAAGAAGAAATGGAGCGGAGAAGAAAATAGAAAAGGGAAGATGTTTTGCCGGGAGGGCAGGCATCTTCCTCTTTTTTTAATCTCTGAAATACTTTAGCATTTGTACCAATATCGGACTTTCCGCAATTTCGTCTGTATCTCTCTCTCGTTGACCAAACTGGACAAATTGGGAAGCGGAATAAAAGTCATATAATTTTGGATTGCTGGCACATTCTATGTAAACAGCTTTCCCACCGATAATAAACTGAGCTTCCCGGACTTTGCTGCAGGCAATAGATAATAATTCCTGTCCGGGTATCGAGGCAGATAAGGCAGGATTAAAATTTCTGCCGAGCTGTGCAATCAAAGGCATAGACACCAGAAAACGGTCAAGTTCTTTGTCATATTGTGAAAACTTTCCTATACGCTTCTGGAGAGTTTTGCTTAGTACATTTCCGTTGATAGAAACAAATTTATTTGCCAGTGTAAAATAGCCAACGAGATCAGGTGATTCTTCATCAGAAAAAACAAGATAGGTCATTGCAAGCCGCTGTCTGGCAAAGCCAATCGCCTTTGTTTGTATAAAATTTTCCACATCTATATTTTGGGGACACATGAAACGGGAGAGGATAGACTGTAGCTTATCCTCTCCGTATGTGTCGAGCATTTCTAAAAGATTCAGCTCTATATAATCCATTATAATTTATCTCCGAAAAAAGCTTTGATATTTTTTGTACCTTTTAATTCCTTTACGCTGTAATTACGGGAAGCAGGCTTTGTCGCAATAGCTGCGGCTTTTTCCAGTGCTTCCACAAAAGCAGCGGCGGAGTCTTTGTCATGGATTACAATGTTCTTTTTAATACTCTGTGTTGCCATGTGCATCTACTCCTTTCTTATTTTCTTATCCATAGTATAGTCGATTTTTCAAAAAATAGCAATGAACTATTTTTAAAATATGATGAAATGGGGAGAACCATATGCATAAATTGAAGTCTCTATTTCAATAGCTCATCATAACTTGTCTCCAGGCAGTCCCGGATGCCTCGGAGTTGTGTCCCTGTGATATGCTGGATTCCTCTTTCGATTTTTACCAGCGTTTCCCGTGTCATATTCAAGCCCTGGAGCTGGAGCATACGGACAAGTTCAGTCTGTCCAATTCCTTTTTCTTTTCTGATGCGGCGGATATTCCCGCCAATGTCAATACCAGTCTGCTTGATTTTTTGTTCCATGCGATAAAACTCCTTGTGTGGACTAGAATGAGTCCGATTTTCCTTTATCTTATCGGCATGGAATGATACAATGGGACTAGAATGAGTCCACTTTTGAAGATGATAACGGAAATTGTAATACAGAAATGCTTACTTTAATTCACCATGTTTATGTTCGTGCTGTGCGATAGCCTGGCGGATCAGATATAGGATCTCACCATTCATGGAGCGTCCGTCAAACTCTGCAAGGCTTTTCAGCTTCTTGTGCGTTTCTGAGTCAATGCGTAAACCGATATGTTTATCTTTATCCATAATACCTCCTGTCTAGTACATTTAAGTACAAAATAAGTTCGTTAGGATAAGTACATTTTAAGTACAGGTAGTGATATGATGTGATAAATGGACTTGTTTTAAGTACACTAAATTTTGGGAGGGGAAACAGGATGCAGGAGAAAGGGAAAAAGAAATATTACCGGATCAGGGCGGGGCTGTTCTGGCTGATGATCGGTGGGTTTGTACTGTTGCTTTTGGGGGTGTATTTTAAGGATGAACTGTATGAAAAGTGGCTCAGAAGCGGAGGTATGGAGAATGTCAGCTATGAGGGAGTCCAATCCGCACTTGAGGATCAGGGAAGCTGTTATCTTTGCGGGAGCAGCGATTACAGTCTGATAGATTATTACCGGAAATTTGATACGATAGGATTGATTTCGCTTAATGACTGGTATGTGTTGGACTTTCGCTTGAAATGCCATGACGAAAACGGAAACGAAGTGAATGGAGAAGATGGAACTTCGACAAGTTTTGGAAATACCGGAGAAATTATTTATTCCACAGAAAGTAATTTCCGAGGCACAATGGCTTCCATAGAGGTAACACTTCCGTAGGATTATCAGATGAAAACAGAGACAATCCGGGGACATCTCTGTCAGAAATGCTTGAATAAAGTGCTGGAATCTTTGGAGTTCCGCAAATGGAAATACGAAAAGAAAGAGGCAGTTCCGCTCTGCCTGGTGGATTTTAAAACGTTGGAAATCTATTCTCTTCAGGACTGGCACCGGGGCTGTCGGATACAGAATTATTGGGTGGAGATAGAACCGGATGGGAATAAAATCACCGTGGAAGCATATACCATTCCGGATCAGAAGGAATAGGAAGTTGTTGTGGGAAGAAATGGGATTTCGTGTTACAATGAACTCTAGTTGAAAGAATGGCCGGATGGGAGAGTGTGAGCTTGAAAGATAGTGAATTAAGCAGGAAAGCCCATGCTGCGGTTTACCACCAATGCCAGCGGCGGGGCTATGCCGCACCGGTGGATGTGCTGATGGAGATTGGCGTACTGCCAAAACAGAAATATGAAGAATGGCGTTTCGGGAAAATCCCGTATTTGGAGCAGGTATGCACCTGCAATCTCCGGAAGCTTTCTGTAATCATGGGGCAGATCCGGCGATATGCGCAAAAGACAGGATTGAAGCCGTCTTTTTGCTATTATAAGCGGTGGGGCGTAAAGAAAAAGCATGGACACAGGCCGGTGATCCTGCTCCGTTTCAGCAAGAGCGGAAAGCCAGAGATTGAGAAAGCATATGCGACTCACTATGTAGATATCAAGAAAATCGAACAACTGAAAAAGGATACACAGGATAGGCCCACGGAGTAAAGAAAAATCTCAGTGGGCCTTCTGATATAAGGCAGAGATTTAGGAGCGTGTACTTTCTCGTTCCTGCGCTGTCTGCCGGGAGCGGTCTTTCCCCAGAAATGTGTCGATGTTTGTCTGGACAATATGCAGTTCCTTTTCATATTCCCGGAGGTTTCGGTATGCTTCGTACTGGCTGCTTTTCCGTGCAGCCAGCTTTTCTTTTTCTGCTTTCAACAGTTTCATGGAAGGCAGTTTTCCATCTTCTGAATGTTCTTTCAGTATTTTCCGGGCAGTTACATACAGAGTGATCTCCGTCTGGTGTTCCAGCCGGAACTTCTTCTTATTCTTGCAGGTAAGAAATTCCCGGTACACTGATTTGTTAGCCAGATATTGCCCTGTATAATGAATTTGTTCGTTGACCTCACGAAGTTTCTTTTCCGTAGAACGGAGTGTTTTTCGCATCTCGGTGGTCTGTGCCTGTGCCTCATCAAAAGCGGCTTTCAGATCATCTTCCGTATCGTAACCATGCTCTTGAATATAGGCCACTGTTTTCGCCATCTGCTGTAAATTAGACAACCGGACTTTCCTGGCATAAGAAGAATTTGCCTGCGCTTTTGCACAATTCTGCAGATCAATCACAAGCCGGAGTTCGGATTTGATAAAGACGAAAGCAGGCAGGTCGTTCTGATTCGCAAAGGCAGATGGTTTATCGGATGTATCCGGCTCAGGTGACAGGTTCTGGTGGCATTTGGAATTTTTCTCCCATACAGACAGCAGATATTCTTTTTCATACCGTGTTCCCAGGTTTCTGCCCGTAATGTATTTCCCACGCTCCGGATGGAGATAGCTGAACCGCCTACGGCTGATCTTGAGTGAAATATGATAGTTGTCTAAAAGCTGCTTTTGAAATTCTTCCAGACTGCGGGCGGAAGCGGCGGCTTCCTCAATGGCGTTTCGGAGGAAATCTTTCTGGGTTTCAAATTTCGTTTTGCGTGGTGTGATGCCGCCGGCAGTCATTTCCCGATTTAATGTATCCAGCTTTTTCTGCCCTCTGCGCTGTGCGTGATATTCTCGGTCAGTGACTTTCCTTTCCGCAGGAGAGAGCAGGTCAACCTGGTGCAGTTGCTCTCTGTGGCACAAATCCATCACATCCTGTTTCAGATAGGAAAGATAATCATTCGTAAGATGATGTTTATAGCCAGCACGGGAATCGCATGGCCGTTCCATGAAATCCTGACGTTCCACATCATGTTTCCGCAGGCTATTGATAACGATATGCACATGAATGTTGCCACTCTGATTGTGTCCGTCTGTATGAGTGCAGACTAAAGCCTGATGGCCGGGAAAATTTTTCCGGGCATACTCCAGACCGAGCTGCTGCGCTCGTTCTCCGGTCAATCCGCTTTCCTCCGTGTCCTTCGGATCAAAACTTAAAATATAGTGATGAGATTTGATCTCATCAAAGGTCTGGTTCTTACGGTATTGTGCATTTAGTTCTTTACATTCCATATCAAAGGTAAAGGAATCACAGTTGATGCCGTCCAGATAATATTCCTCCCTGGGGATTAGTCTGCCATTTTCATCAAGAATCGGTTTCATGGTATCCTCGTTATATTGAAACATCAGATAGCGCTGGGTCTCCCCGTAATCCGCATTTTTACTAGCGATATGCTTCAGGATTGCCATGAAAAAAATCTCCTTTCGTAACAGCACTATCGCTCGGAGGGTGGGATAGAAAGTCTCCTGCCATTCTCAGAACTTCGTACTTCATCTCATAAATGTCAGAAATTCCCTGGTTAATTCTTTTGCGCATTTCCTGTGAATGGATACCGCCACTGTTAAAATGGCGGGCGATCTGATTAAGGTTACTTCCGATTTTGCCAAACTCTGCGATTAGCTTTTTCAATTCCGGTAGCTCTGCCACAATTTCATATTTTACTTTTACTGGTTTTCCTGTAACTTGTTTTCGGATATATTCTGCAAGAGGAAGCCGTGCGGCTTCTGCATAGAATAGGAGACGTTCATACTCTGCGTCTGTGAAGCGGAGCATCACTGGATGGGTGCGCCTCAGTTCCTTTTCTTTTTTCGGTCTAGCCATAAAATCCCTTTCTACTAAAATTTGTATTCATACTATAAGCCGATTTAAAGAACATAAAGAGAACAAAATGAATATTTTTAAGATGTTGTTTTTTCGTGATGGGAACCGATCACGCTGCGACTGTCTTTCACAGGAGCCATGATAACACATTAAATAAATGTGCTGAAGCCGAGGGTATGGGGAGCGGAATCCCCATCAAGTTTGCCAGTAAGCAAAAGTTACGAAGTGAGTTTTGAGTTACGCAGGCGAAACTTGCTCTATAGTGTTGAAAAATTGCTGCTTATAAATATATATAAACCAGAAAAAATAGGTGAGCAAGATTAAAATAAAGTTAATTCTTGTTCATCTATTGGATAATAGAATTTAATTCCTTGTTAGTCGCTTTAAAACGGATGAAAGTAATAATAAATCTTCTTCAGAAAATTTACTAATATCTGAAATAATAGAATGTAACAAAGTAGGGTTCTGAAAAGATGGATCAAAAAATTCAGTAGGAGTAATATCGAAGTACTTACAAATAACTAAAAAAGTATTCATAGAGGGTAATATTCTGCCAGAACTAATTGATTGTATATATCCTTGCGAACGACCGATTGCTAAGCTCAAAGTGTATTCGGAGATTCCTTTTTGACAACGTAATTCAGTAATTCTATTTTTGATAAATGCTGAAAAATCAGTTTCCTCATTCATGACACCTCCTATACATATTGTAAGTGTTTTAAAATAATTTTATTCGATTTTAAATATCTATTTGACAATGATTTTGCTTAAAATATACCATAAATATCTAAAGACAGCTTTGAATGAAGGTTAAAAAGGAGATGACTTGCATGAATGATACCGAGAGAGTATTATACTTTCAGGAGGGAAAAATAATGAAGACTGTAATTTGCGATGATGAAAAAAGCACATGTTCCGAGCTAGAAGAGATTATACTGAAATATGCGAAAGAGAAGAGCGTTTCACTTGTGACAGAAGTTTTTTATTCTGGAGATACTTTGTTGGATTATTTGAAAAGAGAGAAAATAAACATTCTTTTTCTGGATATAGAATTGCCAGGGAAAGATGGAGTTATGGTGGGCAAATATATAAGAGAGGTTCTTGAAGAAGAGAATATATTTTTGATATATATATCTTCAAAGGAAAATTATGCATTACAGCTTTTTCAAAATCGCCCGTTTGATTTTTTGGTAAAGCCCATAGAAGCGGCGAAGATATATCATGTTTTGGATAATATTTATCGTATATCGGGAAAAAATAGTGTGGGATTTGAGTTCCAAACTCAAAATAGTACATATCGCATTTCGTATAAAGATATTTTGTATTTTCAAAGTACTGGAAGAAACATTAATATTGTAATGAAAAAAGAGATCAGAACATTTTATGGAAAATTGAATGAGATTGAAAAACGAATTCCAGAAAATGTTTTTTTAAGAATACATAAATCGTATTTAGTAAATAAAAATTATGTAAAGGAATTTACATACGAGTGGGTAAAAATGCTGAATGGAGATGTACTAAATATAAGTAAAATCAATCGTGCAGATGTACGAAGAAAGATTTTGGAGAGTGCTGCAGATGAGTTTAAAAATATTTAATGGTATTATAGCGTTACTGGCAAATGCATTACGTTTTTACGCATTGAAGTATTTTGTTGGTATTTTTGTGCAAAAAGAAGAGAGTGTATGGAAGCATGTCTCTATTTTATATATTATAGGCTGGGCATGGACAAGTGCGATAAGCTTGTTATTTTCCTCTCCGGCTATGAATATTTTGTCAAACATTACAAGTCTTTTTTTGATTTTTTTTCCATACCGCATAAAGAAAACAAAGAAATGTTTGGCTGTATTTATTATATATGTGATTAATGCTTTGGTTGACAGCATTGTCATTTTATCTTTAACAAAATATACGATGGGACAGCCGGTGAATCAGGTATATGAATGTATTACCAGCTTTGCTTTATTATTTATTGCAATTATTATCCAGAGGACAACAGAACCCGAAAAAGAAATTACATTACCGGCATTAAATATGGTTGCACTTTTAATGGTGCCTGTTGTTAGTATTGCATATATATATTATCTGATTATTGTTGTGCATGAAATAAAAGGAATTGTTATTTTTGCATCACTGGCACTTCTTTTTATTAATATTCTTATTTTTTATCTGTATCATTCATTACTTAAATTTTATTCTGCTCGTATGAATGAGCAGGTATTTAAACAGATGCTGGAAGTTTATTCTTATCAGTTGGATGTAGCAAGGGAATCGGAAGAGCGGGTGAAGGCACTAAGACATGATATAAAACATCATATTATTGAGTTATCAGCAATGGCTAAAAATAATAATGATGACGATATGATAAAATATTTAAGCGGCATGAAAGAATTTATGCTCAATCCAAAGGAATATTCAAACACAGGAAACCCGGAAATAGACGGGGTGTTGAACTATATGTTGCAGAAAGCAAACAGGACGCTGAACCAGGTAGATGTTCAGATAAATATTCCGGAAGATCTGTATTTGAATAATTTTAATATTTGCGTGATCTTAGGGAATCTAGTAGATAATGCAGTAAGAGAAGCCAGTAAATCGGAAGAAAAGCAACTAACTATAAAAATGCAAATAAAACAAGAGCTGCTGTTAATCTTTATAGAAAACAGCTATTCGGGAAAAATTTTGGAAAAGAAAAACGGACTGCAGACAACGCAGACAGAACTTGCTATACATGGTATTGGATTAGAAAATGTAAAGAAAGTGGTGATTGACAATGGAGGAGAAATTAAAATAGATTATACATCCAATAGATTTTGCGTTCAGGTTCTTTTGTATATGTCGCGGATTAAAAACTAAGAGACTTGTTAGGAGTCTCTTTTTTTATGCAAAATGAAAAGTCTAATTTTGACAAAAACATGGGCGATTTTTTACAACCATGAAAAAACTTAATGATTCTATGCTACAATGCAGTCATTTTAAAGGGAGGTGTAAGTTAATGGATAAGAGAACTTCTACAAAAGGGAACAAGGTGTTGGGGTATAGGTATTCTTTAGATGAATTTTAGGAGGAAGAATATGATGAAAAAAATAAGCGGGTTTTGTCTGATATTATGCATATGTTCGGTTTTAACTGGATGTAATAAGAACGCTGCAGAGGTGAAGGAAAAGACTGAGGAAGAAATAGTTTCAATGGAAGAAGAATATAGTTTCCCGAAAAAGTATGAAAAAACATCTGATTCGGGGAAGGTAAAGTTTAATTGCAAGTTGGAAATATCAGAAAACATAAAAGGACAATCCATAGCGGCGGCTGATGTAAAGGGGTTATATTGCTGTGACAGAGAAAAAGCATGGTCTATGTTTGGCGAAGGAAAAGAGGTAATTGAAAAGCCGGAAATTCCAGTAGATGAAGAGAGGGCACCAGAAGACTATTATCTATTTGCAAATGATGAAAGTCTTGATATAAATGAAGGCATTGCTTATGGAAGCAGTAATAGTAAATATTATTTAAATATCGGTGTAACTAATCCAGACAATCAAGCTGTATTTGAAGAAACGGAAGTTTCTTTTAAAAGTGGCGAAGAATGTATTACAGAATTAAAAAAAATAATAGATGAATTGGGATACAATCAAGAAGACTTTATATTTGCCTGTTACCCCTTGAGTTTCCAGACAATGAAAAATATGGAAGAACAATATTTACAGGAAGATTATTTAACAGAAGAAAAAAGAAAGGAAAGTTGGAGCCAGGAAGATGATGCGTATTTTATTTATGCGTATCAAAAATATGAAGATATTCCAGTTTTTCATGAAATGATGAGTATTGCCAGAAGCATGGCATACGATACTCCGGATAATGCTCCTGTTCAGGCAATATATTCTACCCGGGGAATAGAATATCTGAACATTAGCGGCGTTTATGAATTTGAAAAGGGAGAACAACAAATTTCGCTGAAGCCTTTCGAGGATATTGCTGCTATGGTTGAGGAAAAATTTGAGAACATTTTGAATGATGCTGATTATGAAGTAACAAGAGCAAAATTCTATGAGAGGGTATATCTGGATGAGAAACAAAAATATAAGGCAGATCCTATCTGGTATTTTGAAGTAGTCGAAAATAATATAAGTAAATCTGTAACCTTAATTAATGCGGAAACAGGAAAGGAAATATTCTTGCAATAAAAGATTAGCGAAAGGGATGTTTTATGAATAAATCCACAATTCCTTATTCGATTGTAGAAGAACGAAGAAGGCTTAATAAATGTATAGAAAATGCTCCGAATGAATGTGAGAGAGAAATATATAGAAAAATCAGAGATATGAAGATACCTTATGACAAATTGGATACAATTCTAGAAACAAGCAAAGAGCTGATTAAAGAAAAGGAGAAACAAAGAAAAATAAAAAAAAGGATGTTATTCCTGATAGATGTAAGTGGTTTTGCTGCAGGTATTTGTATATTTATTTTTTTCTGTAGCAAAAGAGCCGTTTACAAAAGGAGAGAAGCGGATGAATAGAGCACATTATTTAAAAACGGATATCCGTCGTCTGATAAAAAATTATCCAATATATTTAGGCATTGTGGGTGTTGCAATATCCATGTGGTTTTCACTTGAAGATTCTGCATTTACTGAGGGAATGGTAAATGGAAATGCGTTGGATACATACGATTTCGCTGTTGGTATGTCCGGAATCATGATTGCCTATGTTTTTTGTGCATTTTCTTATGCAACTGTGTTTTGTGAGGATTTGGAGTATAAATATGCCAGATATAGCATCAACAGAGGAAATACATGGAAATATGTGGTATCCAAGGCAGTGGTTGTTTATGGATCGTCTGTGATCACTATGGTTTTGGGAAGCCTTCTGTTTGTTGCGTCTATAAGGTTAAAGATACCTTGGACTTCAGAGGGATTACAGGATATTTTTATGGAAGGAATGTACGGTTCACTGATTGCCGGAGAACACTACTGGTCTTATGTTTTTTTATGTGCATTGCAAATGGGAATGCTGGCAGGGACCTTGTCATTGGCGGCTTCATTTCTGTCTATGTTTGTTTCTAATAAAATGCTGATATTGATCACACCTATTTTAATACAGCAGATATTATTGGAATATCGTGGAAAGGGCTGGTTCAGCGTAATGCTGATATATCCGACCTTGAATCGGTTTTCGACGGATATACAGTACTTTCTTACAGTCTTTGGCTGTAGCTTGTGTTTTTCGGCACTGCTTACCTGGGGAATCGACAAAAAAATAAAAAGCAGATTATAGAGGTGGGAGTATGAAGTTATTACAGTATATCTGGAAAAATTCCATGATGAAAATCGCCAATAGCAAAATGACAGTTTTTGTAATATTGATGATTGTAGTCAGCCGGTCATATGTAGGGGCTATCCGACAGTTTTCAGTTGCAGTGGACTACCCGTCCTCTTGGTGCGTATTTCCATTTGCGATGTGTAGTTTTTCTTATCTGATTATGTTTTGGTTTGGAGTAATTTATGCGAACTCGGATGTGCCTTTTATGCAGCATGTGAATATGTATCATGCAATCCGTGTAGGAAGAAAGTGTTGGGCATTAGGGCAAATAGGAGGGATTTTTATCCGTTCCATTGTTCTTACTGTTGTGGCAGTCATCTGCACAATACTTCCTCTTTTATCGGACATTGAATGGAGCAATGAATGGGGAAAGCTGCTGAGAACGGCAGCAACGACAAGGGCTCTTACGCAGTTTGATAGTTCTGTGTTTATTTATTACGAGATTTTCTCTGAATTTTCGCCATTACAGCTTATAGGGCTGGAGATTCTTCTTTGTGCCTGTATCTGTACATTTATTGGGGTTCTGATGTTTCTGCTAAGTTTGTTTTTGAATAAGATTGCTGCAGTTGCAGGTGGTCTTGCCCTGACAATCGCTCTATTTCCCGTGCTGAATATACATCCCATGATACGTCATAAACTGGCCTTTTTTATCCCGACGATATGGGCTGAACTGGCAAGGATTGCAACCCCGGATTATGGTTACTATTGGCTGCCATCTATACCTTATATGTTTGGATTTTTAATAGCAGGGATTTTGTGTATGACGGTCATTATTTTAATAAAGGTAAAAAAAATAGAATTTAACTGGGAAAATGAGGATATATAGCGAGGAGTGAAATATATGGACAGGCAGGATTACGTAATTGAAGTATCTCATGTAAGTAAAAGCTTCAAAGATAACAAAGTTTTAAAGGATGTTTCACTTTTATGTGAAAGTGGCAAAATTTATGGTCTTGTAGGGCACAACGGTTCTGGAAAGACTGTTTTGTTTAAGTCTATTTGCGGTTTTCTTTCCTGTGATGAGGGAACGATAACTGTCAATGGTAAAGTGATGGGGAAAGATAAGGATATGCTGACCGATGCGGGGATCATTATTGAGGATCCGGGTTTTTTGCGGACCTGGAGTGGCTATCATAATCTGGAATTTCTTTATACTTTGCGAAACAAAAAGAATAAAGATTATCTCTGCTCTGTTCTGAGAAAGGTTGGTTTGGATCCTGCATTGAAGCGACCGGTTGGAAAGTATTCACTGGGTATGCGTCAGAGACTTGCTCTTGCACAGGCCATCATGGAAGATCCGGGAATTTTGATTCTGGATGAACCTATGAATGGTCTGGACAAAAACGGGGTAAGAGAGATCAGGGAGCTTCTGTTAAAAATGAAAGAAGAAAATAAACTGATTATTCTGGCTAGTCATAATCGGGAGGATATAGAGGTTCTTTGCGATGAGGTATATGAGATGGAGGGAGGGGTAATCAGCAAAGCAAATGTAAGCAGTTTACATGTAGAAGGGCGCTATACGCCGTGATTTGTAAGTGGGAGCAGAAAAATGAGAAAAGACTTAATGATTTCAGGTATATGTGCTTTATCGCTTATTATGCTGACTCAAAATGCGTATGCGCAGACGTATGAAAAGGAATCCGCATCAGGTAAAGTTCGGTTTCAGTGTGAATTAGAAGTCCCAGAGAATTGGAACGGAGAAGAGATTCCCCAATTTATTTTAGAAAGTGTGCATTTTGTGGATAGTGAAAAGGCATATGCGAATTTTATAGAAGGAAAAGAAATTCTTGAGAAGCATAATACTCCTGCCAGTAATCTATATCCAGAAGAAAACTATTATGTTTTAGCAGACGGCACAAATGTAGGGATTGGAATTGAATTTGGAATATCAACGAAAAATTCGACCTATTATGCTCAAATAGGGGTGACTAATGCGGAGAATATGGAGAAATTTACTTCTGCGACAGAATCTGTTGTAAACGAGCAGGATGCTGTACAAAAAGTAAAAGAAACTCTTGAAAATGCCGGATATACAGTAGAAAATTTAGTTTTTCAGACTTCTCCTTTGAGCGCGGATATACTGCGGGAAATTGAAGACCAATATGTTGCTGAAGGATTGTTGGAAGAGAGTAAACGAAAGCCTGAGTGGACAAGTGGAGATGATGTATGTATCGTATATGCAAGGCAGACGGTAAGTGGGATTCCTGTGTATCCTGAATTATCGGTTATGGCACAGGCGCTTGCATATGATACGCCAGAGTCCAGTCCAGTGGTTGCTGTTTGTTCTACACGGGGGATAGAAAGCCTGCGTGTGTATGGTCTTTATAATTTCCAGGAAGATAGGGAAAATGTACCATTAAAAGGTTTTGACGAAATCGCAGCAACGGTAGAAACAAAGTATGAAAACTTATTAGATGAAGCTACTTATACAGTGACTCGGGCAAAATTTTATGAGCGTGCATACATAAATGAAGATCAGCAGTATACAGCAGAACCAATCTGGTATTTGGAGATAAATGATAATAATTCTCAAAAATATGTCATGCTGGTTAATGCTGAAACAGGTAAAGAGATATATTTAATGTAGGGTTAGCGTCGGTGTACAAAGGGACAATACGGTCGAGAAATGACTGATTTTTGCCCTTTCCGCGTTATTTTCACTCCGCGTACGTCCAGTACGCGTCGATCAAATGCCTTGAAAGGACAAAAATCGTCTATTTCTCGACTCTACGACCTCAACCGTAGAAATTCCGGTCATTTGCAAGGCAGCTGAACGAGGTGTACTGAACGTACACCGAGCGAAGATAACGCAGCAAATGCCCGGAATTGCACGGTTTGAGGCGTGTTGCCCCTTGTACACCGACGCTAATATGATTAAAGAGAGAGATTCTGTAGGAGAAAATTGAATGATAGGTGAGTGGAGCAGGAAAATATCAAACCAAATATGTGAAAATCAGAACGAAAAGGAAATTATTCAATATGGTTTAAATCAGCTTTTTTGGATACTATTAAATTTTTTTGCAATTGCAATATCAGGTGTTTTGTGGCACGAATTTTGTTTTAGTATCTTGGCCTTTTTGGAAATATATTTTTTGCGCCCGTATGCGGGCGGTTATCATGCTGATACAGAAATAAAATGCTGTATGATTTTTGTAGGAATCGTGAATATTGCAATGCTAGTAAGAAAAATCAACGTGATTTCGTTGGATTGTATGTTTGTTATTTATTTATGCTTCATTTGTGTAATTGTTCTGTTTTCTCCTGTAGATAATCCGATACATCCATTGTCAAAAGTCGATAGTAGGTTCTATGCAAAAAGATCGAGGCAATTAATTTTTTGGTACAGCTTCTTGCTTGTAATAAGTATAGCTCTGCGAATTATGGTTTTAAGAGATTCAATTATATACACAGTTTTGATAGTAGGAATATCTGCATTGGCAGGAAAATGGAAGTACAGGAAGCGAGTATTCGTTTTGTGAAAAATATAAATTAAAAACGTCCAGTGGGACGGCGCTTCTTATGTAATGGATACGGTTGCATGCAAGCAGGGAACAATCGGCGAAGGAGCATATGATTTGCGGATAAAAAGTGACAGTGGGACGGTGGTCGTGCGATGATGATTTTACTTAGCGTAAACAAATTTTTACTGGAATTGCTTTTACTAAACCAAATGACCTTACAGGATAGATATGGATATGAGCTGGCAACAAGAGTAACACTAGTATAGCGTCTCCAAATTAACCGGACTCTATACTTGTCTAAATTTCCATCTGCTGCGTTGTCATCAGTTGGCGTAGCCACCGCTACGCCGCCTTTTTCCGCCTTGCAGAATGAAAATTTATCCTGCGCATATAGTCCAGTTATATGGAAGACGCTATACTAGGAATAGAAATAACATCCGGCAGAATATATTCTTCTTTAAAATCTTTAAATAAGAGAGGAATGCTTGTTAAGGAAAACAAGATTGTAAATGGAAAGGTAAGAATTTATTACTCAATTACGGCTGAAGGGGAGGTTTATAGGCTGAGCTTTCAGCGGCAATTAGAAAGAGAGACTACAGCTATAAAAACGCTTATATAGGAGAAGGTGAGATTCCGTGGGGAAAGTTTTAATAGCCACATTTGATGATGAAGATGAAATGGCGCTTGATGAACTACTTTTGTTTCTGAAATCAAGAAAATACATAAGGCTTATAAATACTTTCTCTAATGATAACTACTTAAAATATGATAATCTGGTAATAGATTCAAAATATCGGATAGTAGAGACAGGCGGGGAAAGTATTGAACTAACTAATTATGAATTTGAAATTTTATACTTGCTGGCACGACATCCCGGACAGGTATTTTCTAAAGAGCAAATATACAATCAGGTGTGGAAAGAGCCGTATTACAGGGCAGAGGACAATGTAATGAGTCTGATTCGGAGAATACGAAAGAAAATTGAACCTGATCCGTCAAAACCAATTTATGTTTTGACAGTGTGGGGAATCGGCTATAAATTCAATAATGCAATAAAAAGAAAATAAGCGGCTGCTGTCAATTCTAAAAGACAGAGCCGCTTATTTTATGTCAGTAGCACCTAAAAGGTAGTCTGTTGATGTATGAAAATAATTTGCAATAGCTACAATTTCATAGTCTGGCACAAAGCGTTTTCCTTGTTCAATTCTTAGGATTGTTAAATCTGTAAATTCAAACCCTTCTGTCTGTAATCGGGCGGCAAGTGTCTTTTGAGAAATGCCTTGTGCAGTACGCAGTTCTTTTAATCTACTTCCAATAATATTTTTGGATTGTCCGTTCCAGTATATCTTCATTCTATCCCTCACTTCTAAAGTTGAAGTATTATAATTGATTTTACCGAGTTGGGATGCTAATATACTTCTAAAGATGAAGTTTTAGAAAAAATATGCTGAATTATTATAGAATGGCAACAATAAAGATATAGCAGCATGGCAGCAAATGCCGAGAGTGAAAGGAGTACCGACATGGAAAACGAAGTATGGAGTGAAATAAGCACATTTTTAAATGATCTCCGATGTGGAGATGTGAGCAGAAAGTCATATCTTCACTTTCCGGAACTGAAAGAAGCAGAAAAGATCAGAAAGGCAAAAAAAGCAAATTTTGAGACAGAGATGGGAAAACTAAATGCAGAGCAAAGACAACAAATAGAGAATTATTTAGAAGCTGTGCAGCACTTGGCATTTATGGAAGAAGAACGGGCATACTGTCAAGGATATGTGGACTGTATTCAGTTGTTAGGTGGCTTGGGGGTATTGAATAGCAATCCGGACATAGAAATGCTGCTTTCAAAAATGAAAAAATAGTCAGATAAAAAGGCTCTTTCCAATAACAAGGATTGAGCCTTTTCTGTGTCAGCAATTAATAAATATCAGCGGATATCGGAGTTTTATCAGATTTAGACCAAAATTATTCCTTAACATCGTTAATGGCATTTAGATCAGGCTGCAGCATGGCAGTGGCAGTTGCCAGAAGAATCTGAAGCTGGTGTTCGTTGCAGTGTGTTAGTAGACGGAGTAGCTGCTTATATGTAGAATTCTCGCTGTTTCCGTTTGGATAAACGTAATCATCTGCGGAAAGATTCAATAACCGCATGGCTTTACAGAACAATGGCAGGCTTGGAGTACCTTTGTGGCGCTCTAAATCTCCGAGATAAGTAGGAGACACACCGAGTTTTTCAGCAAGTTCTTCCTGTGTCCAGTGCCGATCCATCCGGGCATTTTTTACCATTGTTGCAAAGAGTGTCTTGGGAATATCCATGTTTATTCACCTCCATAAATATAGTGTATTACCCTGTATTTAAAAAGTGAAAAGGGTGTGAGCTTGGTATTTTATAGGGGTTAAAACCTAGAAAGAGTATTCAAGTCCTTTTTCGGATAAAAAAAACAAAATTCCGGAAAGGGTTATTTGAATACTCTTTTTTGCTTTCTTCCGGGATTTTGTTGGAGCGCAGAGTGGTTTTAAGGAAGAAATATGGGCGGCAGTTATGTCGTTTATCAGATATACAGCTAAAAAAATCTTAATTATTGCTGCTCTGTCAAACACCCTTGTACCTATGGTAAAAACCTGTATCAGAGTAGGGGTAATAATTGAATCAGTTATAGAGTGCGTCCGATGGGCTTCGTTAGCCTGTCCGGGCGCATTTTATATATATGAAAATTTTTTGAAAAATTTTCTTCCCGAACCGAACATCGGGCATCACCCATTCGGGACTATGGATGAAAGGGAGATAGAAACTTCATCCATGTGCTGGTGGAAGGGGAAGGAGGTGAACTCTTATGGGGAAATCTTCTTCCAATGATGAGCTGACGATTCGTAATCAGTTTGACCGGATATGCAAACTGGCGCTAAAAGGTGAGGCTGCTGATTATTATCGGCATATTGCTTATCGGCAGAAACATGAAGTGCTGTTTTCGGAGCTTTCGCAGAAGGAACTGGACAGCATTTTTGTCGTAGACAAGCATACAGTGGAAAACAAGTGCTTCCGGGTACTTGGATATGACATTGAAGTAAAAGACATATTACTTGCGGAGGCAATACAGTCGCTTTCTGAAAACAAACGGAAGGTAGTGCTGCTGTCTTATTTCATGGATATGAGCGATGCAGACATTGCCAGAATGATGAATCTTGTGCGAAGCACAGTCCATGAGCATCGGAAACGCTCGCTGGAACTTATGAAAGAAATGATGGAGGAATATCAAAATGAGCAGGAAAAGTAGAAAAAATGAAGCGTTTGATCTGCCTTCTTTCCAGATGATCCGGGCGGCTTCAAACGGAGATATTGAAGCGATCAATGCAGTGCTGAAACACTATGAAGGTTACATAGCGGCATTGTCTACCAGAAAGATGTATGACGAGAACAGACAGGTTCGTTACTGTGTAGACGAGACATTGCGGAGACGGCTTGAGACAAAGTTAATCACTAAGATTTTAGCATTTGAAATTTAGCTCGAAGTAAGCGGCAGAAAATATCCCTTTCTGTTTTTTGCTGTTTCGGAGCAGGTGTACCTTGACAATTTCATATTTTTCCTGCAGGACGCAGAAAACAGTGGAGCTGTGTGATGGATACGCCATGACTGCCTGTGTCCGGCACTTTGCGACATCGTGGCGTAAAGTTGCCGGACATTGAAAACGAAGGAATGCCAGTTTGGGTATTGAAGTAAAGGTACGAGCGAAAAATATCTGATCACAGATAAAGTGACGGAGACTTTGTGCGAAGATACTGCTTTCTGATAATGAGACTTCCGGAGACAAGCTGCTCCGGTCCGAGAGGATGGTGTGATACCAATGAGGCTGTGCCCGACAGCCGCCTGCAGGAGAGTATTATTTTGAAAGGGGTATCTGATATATATGGATAATAAAAAATTATTGAGATATAGTATGCAGCTATCTATGTTAAAGCAGTTGCTTTCTAAGAAGTTGATTAATGAAACAGAGTACCATGTAATACAAAAAAGATTGATGAAAGATTATGGTATCGTGTCCAACATTACGGCTTGACGGTATATCTGTATTGTATTATAATATAATCAACACTATGGTAGGAACACAAAAGGAGGGAGAAATGGAAGTTGAATTGATTAAAGCACATGATCCATTTGACGGTTCTGCCAGACGGAAGATTGGGCGGTTGAGAGTGGCGGCTTATTGCCGAGTAAGTACGGACGATGAAGATCAGATAAAAAGTTATAACTCAATGGTTACGCATTATACAGAGTTAATTAAGAATAATAAAGAATGGATATTTTCAGGTATATATGCTGATAAGGCAATCACTGGGACAAAGGTTGATAAGAGAGACGAGTTTCAGAGGTTGATTCAGGATTGCATGGATGGCAAGATAGATATGATTATTGCTAAAAGCCTTCCACGATTTGCCAGAAATACTTTGGATACATTGAAATATGTTCGTATGTTGAAAGAGAGAAATATTGCTGTTTATTTTGAGGTTGAGAAGATTAACACATTAAAGGACGGCGAATTTCTAATGACTATTTTAAGTTCTGTAGCACAGCAAGAAGTTGAAAATACTTCTGCTTATGTGAAAAAGGGCTTGAAGATGAAAATGAAGCGGGGAGAATTGGTAGGATTTCAAGGCTGTTTGGGATATGATTATGATGTGGAAACAAAATCTATCTCAATCAATGAGGAAGGTGCTGTGGTTGTACGGTATATTTTTGATAGATATGTGGCTGGGGCAGGTAGCACAATGATAGCCAGAGAACTGAATGAGCAGGGGCATCTGACAATCAGAGGAAATCCATGGACTTCATCCAGCGTTATGGGAATCATTAATAATGAAAAATATAAGGGAGATATTTTACTTGGAAAAACCTTTACGGTTGATCCGATTTCAAAAAGACGCTTAGAAAATCTTGGGGAGGAAGATCGGTATTATATACATGATCATCACGAACCAATCATTACAGAGGAACAATTTGAACGGGCGCAGGAGATGAGAAGACGTAGAAACGGAAATAGGAAATGTGGAGTCACTCCTGGAAAGCGTGAAAAGTTTAGTCGGCAGTTTGCGTTTAGCTGTATGGTAGAATGCGGATTCTGTGGCTCTAATCTTTCTCGTAGGCGATGGCACAGTAGCTCTAAGTATAAAAAGACGATATGGCAGTGCGTTAAGTCAACAAAAGAAGGAAAGAGATTTTGTCCGGATAGCAAAGGTATTCCAGAGCAGGTCATAGAAGAAGCATTTATTGAGTCTTATAGGATGCTGTGTAATGATAACAAAGATGTTTTGGAAGAATTTTTGAAGCGAACCGAGAAAGCACTTGGAGAAAATTCGATTGGAGATCAGTTACATAAGTTGGAGAAAAGCATTGAAAAGGTTTCTTTAAAGAGAAAAAAGCTGCTTGATAATTATCTGAAAGGCATTATTGAACAGGATATTTATGAGGAAACGGATGTAGAACTGAAAACTGAACTAACAAATACAAGGGCAAAGCTAGAGTATTTGCAGCAACAGTCGGATGAAAAGAGTTCATTGCAAAGGAGGCTTTCAGATTTCAAAAAAGCACTATCGCATAATGAAGTGCTAGAAGAATTTGACAGAGGAATATTTGAGAGTATAGTTGAAAAAGTAATAGTCGGCGGACTAGATGAAGATGGAAACAAAGATCCTTATAAGATTACTTTCATATATAAAACAGGATTTAAGAATGAAATTGGAAACGCAAAAGAGAGATTCGTGAAGTCATCAAGTATCGGAGACAAAGTGAAAAAAATGTGTTCCGATATAAGTGACGAGGTAAAGGGTGTGTGTTCCTATATTAGTCTCAACACATGTGGAGTGCGTAGTATTGATGTCAAAAGTCAAAGAATAGAATAGTGAAAAAGTGTAGAAAATAAGGGGTTTCCGGAAGTCGGGGCTTGTCAGAGGACAGGTTCCGGTTCCCGGATTTTTTCATTTTACGGGTAAGGGGGAACTGGTCTACTATGGAAAATGGCGGAGAGTTGAGTGGTTGATTTTGATATTGGGGGTGTTGAGTTGACAGGTTGGATAAATGGTATGTGGAGTTGACAGCATGGATGCAGGCAAAAAGAAAAGCACATCTTTCCCGGTGTGGGAGTGATGTGCTTTAAATGGCATCCATCAGTTCAAGAAGAATTTGTTTCTGCCTGTCGGTCAGGGTACTCCATTTTGAAAAGAGCTTCTGTTGTTCTTCGGTTAATTGAGCTTCTTCGCCTTCGGCAAAGAACTGAGCCAAGGTGATACCAAACGCACGGCATACTGCTTCCAAAGTTGGCAGAGTTGGTGCGTTATTTCTGTTGAACATATTTGTAACGGTGGAATGGGAGAGGTTTGCTTCCTTTGCCAGACGGTAGTCTGTCCATTTCCGTTCTTCCATCAATTCTCTGATTCGTTTCTGCGTATCCATATCATCACCTACCTATCTGTATCTATTCTAAGTCCCAGAATGGTGGTATAATAGTCACAATCGGTAGCCAACATATTTCCTAAAAGGGGCTTATGCAGTTATAGTATTATTGTAGATGATGGAAATGCTATTCACAAAAGACTGGAGGTAGAATAATGCAGGAGCATATTTTTGAAAGAATGGCGAGAGAGAGAAACATTTCGGTTGAGGAAATGCGGGCAATAATTTCCGATAGAATTGAAAAGGGGTGGAATGATAAAGATCCGGTCAAACGGGAGCAATGGAGAAAAATTCCCTGTGCTGGAGATATTCCAACGCCAGATGAATGGCTGCGATATGCGATTGGAAGGATCAAAAATAATAGTCAAGAGGATTTGCTGAGAAGATATTTGAATTGGTAATTCACAAGTTCAGTAGTTTTATAACAAGAAAAGCCTCGCCGATGAAGCGAGGGCTTCTCGTTTTATTCTGCTGCAGACTTATCGGAATCTACTGCCGGAGCTTTTTTGGCGCGGCCTCTATTTCCGGCTCGGCGGCCTCCACGGCCATAACCTCTGTGCTTTCCTGTGCGGCGGCTTTGGCTGCGGCCTTCGCCGCCCGGCTTACTCTGGTACGAGCCTCCGGGAATACCTCCGGCAGTGCACCTTCCTCATAATGGATTTCAAAGGTAATCTTCCCGTCCATGTGTACGTTGAAATGGAAGTCGGTCATTTCTACCTCTTTGAGCATATCCGGCAGCTCGATGTTTTTGTACCGCTTGACTTCCTCGCCGTTTACCATAAGGCAAACCGGAACCGCGTCCCTCAGTTTCGCTGTGATTTTTCCTGTTTTCATTGTATTTTCCACCTTTCTTTTTGTGCTTGGGCTTGTGCCTCGTGTGAGTCACAGCTTACACACCACGGACGGAAAAGCAAGGCTTTTGAGAAAAAGATTAACCACTTACTCAATAAAAGTGCATGGACGCCATGTCGCCCCGTATGATGGAGGCGGCAGGCGTCACCGAAGACCTGAAAGCCTGTGACCACATGCGCGGGGTAGGCTTGCCAATGCATTGAAAACGCAGATGGAGGAAATTATTTTTCAAGAATTGATTTATACATAGTTTTGAACATAGCAAGAACCGAGACATTTTCTCAAAAGAGATTTCTCGGCTCCTGCTCTAAATATTTTTTAATTTTTTTGAGCGCCGATATTCCAGCGGGTTCATCTGAAATTGTTGACGGAATACCTCGGCAAACTTCCCCTGTTTTGTATACCCAATTTGTGAAGCGATTTCGGATATAGGCAATTTGGTTTCGGTCAATAACTTTTCTGCTATGCTCATACGCAAATCGCGCAGATAATCAGATACATTTTTCCCATACACTCCACGGAAATAGTTTTTCAGGCTTGTTTCACTAACGCCGAATTGCTGTGCAATCTGCTTCATGGGAATATGCTGTTTCAAATCAGCAGTTAATATCTGTTCTGCCTTTTTTGCAATTTCTACTTGTATGCTGGTATAGAAGGTGAGAGTTTTTTCCTGGACAACATTTCTTGCATCTAATAGCAGATGTAGCAACTCTAAGACACAAAGTTTCATGTGGAAAGGAGATGGTGTTTCATAGAGCTGCCATAACCGCTCAAGAATTTTACCCATCTCGCTGCTGGCTTCTGCGATGTATGTATCCTTCTTTTCAAAATAGATTTCTGACAGTTGCGATAAGTTCAAATTGAAAAGATTATCCATATTGGAGTTGGCTTCTGTGAAAAAATCAGGGTCAAAATACATGGTGATACCGTGATAATACTTCGTAGGGAAATAAGATTCGCTTTGCGAGGTCTGCCTACTGATGCAAAAATCTTTTTCTTTGAGATAAATATAAGAATTATCATCCAAAAGCATCTCAATCCGGCCACCTACACAATAATTAAATTGCATTGGGTGATACACAGCATTTTCTGCGATTTCTCCCGGCAAAGACCGAGCGTGAATATCAAAGAAAATCAGGTGCATGTATGGCAGAATATTGAAAAGGGTTGTTTTACTGATGCCCTCTGCCGAATTGATTGTAAATGACAAGCTATCTGGCCCTTTTTGCAACTGCACATTCGATGAAACCAAATAGTTTTCAAGCATTTGATTTAATACTTCACCCATTACACCGCCCCTTTTCTTCTAAAGTATTCTTGCAGTATGGAATCGTCACAATTATTATCGTCTTGTTTTGATTGCTTGTCAAGTTGAAAACTCGTTGCTATATGGGGCTAAAATGCTGATATAGGGATAGAAGTACAGAAAGCATGTATGTTATACTTCTTTGTGGTTAGCGAAGTCTAACCACAATAAAAGGTTAGGAGGACATTCTCATGAATGAAAAGAAACTAAAGGCAAGAGATTTCATCACCATTGGTATCTTTACTGCGATCCTGTGGGTTGTGCAGATGGTTATCATGTATCTCGGATTTCTGTCCCCGTTTATCGTCGCCGGCTATGCGGTTCTCATCCCGATTGTCACTGGTATTCCGATGATGCTCTACTATGCGCGGATTGAGAAGTTTGGGATGCTTACAATAACATCGGTTATTGTTGCAATCCTGTTGTTTATCTTTGGTATGGGCTTTCTTGGCGCACCTATTTGTATTTCAGCAGGAGTGATTGCAGATTTGATTGCCAAGTCCGGGAAATATAAAAGCTGGAAAAAAACCGTTATCAGCTGCGGCGTATTTAATCTTTGGGTTAGCGCAAGTTATCTCCCCCTCGTCCTCACGGCAGACTCTTATAAGCAAAGTCTGATTGAAGGCGGATTTGATGCCTCTTTTGCCGATACCCTGTTTACGCTCGTAACTCCCGCTACATATCCAGTCATTATTCTGCTCTGCTTTGTGTGCGGAGTAATCGGTGCGTTTATTGGTAAGGCCGTTGTACGGAAGAACTTTGAAAAGGCGGGAATTGTATAAATGGAAAATGGATATAGAAAAAGCCTCAATATCCGCTTCCATCTTGATCCAAGAACAAAACTGCTTTTGCTGATTTTGTTTTCTGTTGTTGTGATGATTGATGTAACGGATGGCCCGGCTTATATTGTCCGGGCCATCATGACCTACATTCCTGTGGTTCTGGTCTGCCTGGAAGGGAAACCCCATGTAGGCGCAAGATTTACTGTTCTTTTCATTTTGGCTACATGGCTTATGGAGATTACACAGGAAAACATCGGGGGCATAGCGGGCATGTTGATACTGTTTCTATGCTACATGATTACGCAGTTTGCACCAACGATGATTATGGTCTGGTACTGCATTTCAACAACAAAAATCAGTGAATTTATGGCTGCTATGAACCGTATGCGCCTGCCACAAGGACTTGCAATTTCTATTGCCGTAATGATGCGCT
Source organism: Blautia sp. An46 (assembly GCF_002161645.1). Classification (NCBI taxonomy): domain Bacteria; kingdom Bacillati; phylum Bacillota; class Clostridia; order Lachnospirales; family Lachnospiraceae; genus Blautia; species Blautia sp. An46. Next base: position 131,865 of record NZ_NFIF01000001.1, read on the forward strand.
TTTTTCCTACATTGTCAGAGGAATACCGGTCAATCCGTGATGCTATGCGTATGAGAGGAATTACTTTTGGCGGCGGCAAGGTAACTAAAATGATTGAATATCGCTTAGTTCCTCTGCTGTTTTCCTGTATCAGTATCGGGGACGAGTTATCAGCGGCGGCAGTCACCAGAGGTCTTGGAGCCCCGGTAAAAAGGACGAATGTTTGTGAGATTGGGTTCCATAGCAAAGATTATGTGGTAATTGCAGTAACTTTAGTGTTGTCAATTTTATATATTTACCTTTCGGTGTGAGTGGAAGTGGGATGATATGATTGAGATAAAAAATGTAACCTTTCATTATTCAGGATTAGACCAAGCGGGGCTTTGTGATTTTAATCTGTCTGTTACAGACGGAGAATGTATTCTTTTGTGCGGTGCATCAGGCTGTGGTAAAACAACTGTGACGAGGCTTATCAATGGTCTTATCCCCCATTTTTTCAAGGGCGAGCTTACCGGGGATGTTTATGTGAATGGATTAGACATCAAGCAGCAGGAACTTTATAATCTGGCCGGAATTGTCGGGTCTGTTTTCCAAAATCCCCGCAGCCAATTCTTTTCCGTAGACACAGACGGCGAAGTGGTCTTTGGGCCTGAAAATATCGGCTTGCCAAAGCCGGAAATTTTAACCAGAAAAAAGCAGGTAGTCCAGGAGTTAAATCTAAATGATCTTTTGGGACGCAGCCTTTTCGACTTATCTGGCGGTGAAAAACAAAAGATTGCCTGTGCATCGGTGGCGGCTCTCTTACCGGACATCATCATTTTGGATGAGCCATCCTCAAACTTGGATTGGGCGGCAATCCGCGATCTGCGTGATGCTATGCAGCTTTGGAAATCTCAAGGCAAGACGATCATCATTTCAGAACACCGCCTATGGTATCTGAAAGATATTATTGACCGGGCCGTTTATATGGAAAAAGGCCGTATCGTCAACAAATGGACAAGGCAGGAATTTTCTCAGCTTACAGAAAAGGAATTGAAATCCTATGAACTTCGGCCTGTTACATTGGAGGAACGCTATATCCGGCAATTCTCTAATGTTTCAAAGTCAGGCGATGAAAATCCCGCAGATCAGAGAAATCTGGAAACAGGCATTGACGGAGATGAACTGTTGTGCCTTACGGATTTCTATTTCACCTACACACCGCGAAAATATCTTTTTGTAAAGAAAAAGCTGACACCAGAAGATGAAGAAATTTGCGATTTACGGATACCACATCTTCAAATTGAAAAAGGGAAAATCGTCGGAGTGATTGGGGATAACGGCTCTGGAAAATCAACCTTTCTTCGCTGCTTATGCGGGTTAGAAAAGACCTGTATAGGAACTGTTGAAGTCTCAGGCAGAACATATCATGGGCGGCAGATGACAAAGATTTGCTATATGGTTATGCAGGATGTAAACCATCAGCTATTTACAAACAGTGTTCTCTCCGAAGTGCTTCTGTCAATGGAACACCCTGATGAGAAGGCAGCCGAAAAAATTTTAGAAAGCCTTGATCTGGATGAATACAAGGAAAAACATCCAATGGCTTTGTCAGGAGGACAAAAGCAACGGGTAGCGATTGCATCTGCGATTGCAGCACAGGCGCAGATTTTACTTTTCGATGAGCCTACATCTGGACTGGATTACCGCCACATGCGTGAGGTAGCGGAACTTTTGAAAAGACTGGCGGCCGAAGGAAAGACAATATTTGTATCGACCCATGACCCGGAACTGATTGCTTTATGCTGTGATAAGATTATCCGAATCACTGAGGGGCGGGCGCAGGAAGTCGGCTAATATTTCAGAAGGAGGTTGATAAGTTGTGAAAGAACAGAAAAAGGGTTCTCCCCTCGGCACTCTTTGGAGCTGGGGGAAGGCTCATCACGGCAAATTTGTTTTCAGTATTATCCTGGCAATTCTCGGTGTGGCCTGCCAGATGATACCGTATTTTTGTGTTGTTAATGTCATTTCTAAAATGTTCGCAGGAGAGACTGCCTTCTCTGCATATCTGCCTGTATGTCTTGTGGCTTTGACCGGATATTGCGGGAAGGTGCTTTTTTCAAACCTGTCAACAGTAATTTCCCATAATGCGGCGTATAGTACGCTGCGGGATCTGAGGGAGCGTGTTGTGGAAAAACTCGCAAAGGTTCCAATGGGAACGATTTTGGACACCCCATCCGGCCACTATAAAAGCATTATTGTTGACCGGATAGAAGGTATGGAAGTGCCGTTTGCCCATCTCCTGCCGGAAATGACCTCAAATATGTTGGTGCCGCTGTTTATCATTGTGTACCTGTTCGTTTTGGATTGGCGGATGGCGCTCCTTTCCCTGGCAACCCTGTTTATCGGGTTGGTCATTATGTCCATCGGTATGCGGAACTATGCCACAGAAGGCGCAGGTGCAATGGCCGCCAGCAAGAAAATGGCCGACGCTGTTGTAGAGTATATCGGCGGTATTGAGGTAGTCAAAGCATTCAGCCAGTCGGCAGGTTCCTATGAGAAATATGCGGATGCTGTCCGGGGCAATGCAGATTACTACATAAAATGGATGGCTAACAGCCAGAAAACCATGTGTTCTTATAATGCAGTGATTCCATCCGTACTTTTAAGCGTTCTTCCAGGCGGTATGGCTCTTTGGCTTTCCGGCAGTTTGGAAACCGTGACCTTTATGGCGGCGGTTATCTTTTCCCTTGGGCTTGTAGGGCCAATCATGGAGGCTTTTTCTTTCACCGGCTCTTTGGCTATGCTGGGAAAAAATACAGAGGAAATCGACAGTATCTTAAATGCCGAAGAACTTCACCATTCCAATAAGCCTGTTGTGTTTGACGATTTGGAAATTGAACTCAAGAATGTATCTTTTTCTTATGATAAACAGCAGGAAGTTTTGCATGGCATAAATCTTTCCATCCGCCCCGGAACGATGACCGCCCTTGTGGGGCCTTCCGGTTCCGGCAAGTCTACGATAGCAAAACTAATTGCCGGGTATTGGGATGTTACCAGCGGCAGCATTACTTTGGGTGGTCATGAGCTGACAGAGGTTCCGTTGTCACAGCTTTCGGAACAAATTTCCTATGTATCCCAGGATAACTACCTGTTTAACCGCAGTATCCGTGAAAATATCCGTATGGGAAAACCTGGCGCATCTGATCAAGAAGTTGAAAAAGCAGCAATCCGAAGCGGCTGTGACAGCTTTATTCGTGGGCTGGATAAAGGATATGAAACGATTGTCGGCAGCAGCGGTTCCCAGCTTTCCGGCGGTGAGCGCCAGCGAATTGCTATTGCCCGCGCTATGCTGAAAGACGCTCCCAGCGTGATTTTAGACGAGGCCACAGCTTTCATTGATCCAGAGAACGAAGCAATCGTCCAGAAAGCAATTTCTGCATTAACTGCCGGAAAGACACTGATTGTAATTGCCCATAGGCTTTCTACAATCACAGGCGCAGATAACATTGTGGTAGTCAATGCAGGAAATATTGAAGCACAAGGCACCCATGAACAATTACTGGCCCACTGTCCGCTTTACAAGGATATGTGGCAGGCGCACATTGGTGCAAGAGATGAAGCGTAAGGAGGTGGTTTCATGCTTGGCACATTAAAGAAAATATTTGCATTTGCAGGCAATCGGAAAGGGCTTTTGAAAAAATCATTGTTCTTTTCCTTTCTTAACGGTATTTTTGCGTCATTTCAGTTTGGCGCGCTCTACTTCATTGTAGACGCTTTAGCTTCGGATAACCACAGTCTTACTTCTGTATGGCTGGCGCTGGGTATGATGATGCTTTCCATCGCCGGACGGATTTTCTCATCCTTCTTTTCCATGAATGAGCAGACGGTAGTAGGATATGGCATGGTAGCTGATAAGCGTATTTCGATTGGTGATCGCCTCCGCTATATTCCGATGGGCTACTTCAACAAGAATAATATCGGCACGATAACCGGCATTGTAACCACGACATTAGGGGATGTAGAAAGTTCAGCACCCGTAGCATTGGTCAACATGATCGGCGGATTTTTCAACTCCGTTGTTCTTATTCTGTTCCTGCTTCTTTTTAATTGGCAGCTTGGACTTGTCGCTCTGGTTGGGGTTGTCTGCTACCTGCTGGTGACAGAAGCGGCTACTCGAAAATCGACTTCCACAGCAGAAAAAAGGCAGAGCGCACAGCGGGGATTAGTAGAAGCTGTTTTGGAATACATCCAAGGCATGGGTGTGGTAAAATCCTTTGGCTTTGAAAAGGATAGTTCCCAATCCATTGCTGCTGCTATTCGGGATAGCAATAAGGGAAATTTGAAGCTGGTTTATGCAGTAGCTCCTTACATTGCGCTGCAGCAGCTTATAGTGCGGATTTTTAGCACGATTTTACTGATACTGTCCATTTATCTTTATACGATCAACGCATTTTCTTTTGTGTATGGCATCCTTTTTGTTGTCCTTTCCTTCACTGTGTTCAACAATCTCGAAAGTGCTGGTAGTCAGATTACGATGTTGCAGATGCTGGCATCTTCGATTGATACCGCAAATTCTGTGGATAATACGCCAGTCATGGACGAGAAGGGTACAGATATTACGCCAAGGAATACAAATATCGTCTTTGATAATGTGGATTTTTCCTATTCAACTCGAAAGATTTTAGACCATGTGAGCTTATCTATTCCTGAAAAAACGACTACAGCGATTGTCGGGCCATCCGGCTCCGGCAAAACAACCATGTGTAATCTGATTGCCCGCTTTTGGGATGTGAACGCTGGGGAGATTAGCATAGGCGGTACGGATGTACGGGATTTCAAACTGGACAGCCTGATGAAGAATATCTCGATGGTGTTCCAGAGCGTGTATCTCTTTGCAGATACGATTGAGAATAATATCAAGTTTGGCTGCCCGAACGCCACCCATGAGCAGGTGGTTGAGGCGGCGAAAAAGGCTTGCTGCCATGACTTTATTTCCGCTCTGCCGGAGGGTTATGACACTGTGATTGGCGAGGGCGGCGGCACTTTGTCCGGCGGCGAGAAACAGCGTATTTCCATCGCCCGCGCCATGCTGAAAAATGCGCCCATCATCATTTTGGACGAGGCAACAAGCAGTGTTGACCCGGAGAATGAGGATGAATTGCAGCGGGCTATTGAGGCGTTGACCCACGACAAGACCATCATCATGATTGCCCACCGGCTGAAAACTGTTCGAAATGCCGATCAGATTCTTGTGTTAGACAATACCCATATCGTCCAGCGCGGTACTCATGCAGAACTAATCCAGCAGAAGGGCCTGTATGCCGACTTTGTATCGGCCAGACAGGAGGCCATAGGCTGGAAACTGGCTCAGTAAAGGAGGTTCTAATGAAACTTCATGCGTCCGGGGAGGACTACCTGGAAACCATCCTTGTTCTCCAAAAGAAACTCGGTATGGTACGCTCCGTAGATGTGGCCCGGCACATGGAGGTGTCAAAGCCCAGCGTGTGCCATGCAGTGGCTACCTTGCGGGACGGCGGTTTTCTCACAATGGACGAGGATCACTTTCTCCATTTAACCGATATAGGCCGCGAGGTTGCCGAAAAAATCTACGAGCGCCATTGCTTTTTTACCGAGCAGCTTATCGCAGCAGGCGTTGACCCTAAAACTGCAGAGGCCGACGCCTGCCGGATTGAACACATTATCAGCGATGAGAGTTTTTCAAAGCTCAAAGAATCTATAAATAATGAGGCCAAGGCAAGATAACATCAGCCTGTTACTTGCCGGGATAGGTCAATCTGCCTTGCGTGGATTGACCTTTTTCCATGTTATAGAAATTTCAATAATGGACGGTTCTTAAAAGCTATTGCAGATAGATTTACTGACATAAAAAGATTTTTTAAAAATATTCTCATGACCTTTCCGGTTTGCCTGTGCGGGATGTGACCTTTATATGCAGGTGCAGGAGGAAATGATCCGGCGGGCGAACCTCCACAGTGGAGCCAATCGGAAAAAGAGGGTTTACAGCAGCAAGTATGCCTTATCCAGTATTGTCTACTGTTCAAAGTGCGGCGAAATTTACCGGCGGATTGCATGGAATAACCGTGGAAAGCACTCCACCGTGTGGCGGTGTTGTACCCGTGTGGAGCATGGTCCAACTGCCTGTGACGCACCGACCATTCAGGAGCCGGATCTGCAGGCGGCGGTGGTGCAGGCGATTAACCTTACGCTGGGCAACAGAGAAAGCATGATGGCTACTCTCCAGGAAAACGTGGAGGCAGTGATCCGACAGGAGGATGAAACCTCATCGGAAGGGATTGAGAACAAGCTGCTGGAACTGCAAAAGGAACTTCTGAAGCTGGCGAATTCGAAAAAGGATTATAACAGTGTTGCGGATGAGATTGACAGACTGCGGGAATTGAAGCAGAACGCACTGGTGGAGAGCGCCGAGCGGGAGGGATTGAAACAGCGGATCAGGGAAATGCGGGAGTTCCTGGAACAGCAGTCTGCCGAGGTCACGGAGTATGATGAACTGCTGGTGCGGCGGCTGATAGAGAAGATCACGGTTTACGATGAGCGGTTTGAGGTGGAATTCAAATCTGGGGCGAAGGTGGATGTGGAATAATAGGTATGTTGATATCCTATAAGTTCAATCGGACTTGTAGGATGTCTTTTTGTTTGGAAACATATAAAATAAAGGAATGATAAGATTGTGTTTAGCAACCATATGGTTTATAATGAAAAAATGGAGGCATGAAAATGACAACATCTGATATGATTCGGGAACTTTGTGAAAAAATGAATATCAGTATATCAGAACTTGCCCGGAAAATTGGGCAATCACCACAGAATTTTAATAAGAAGTTACAACGTGGGACTGTCAGTGTGGAGGAAATGATTGTTATTGCAGATGTACTAGGGGTCAAATTTGAGCAGAGTTTTACATTAACAAATGGATACAAGATATATCTGGAAAATTGAAATGATGTGTGTAGACAAAGTGTTTAAAGGAGAACAGGTATGCAACAGAGAAAAAAGAAAAAATATTATGGCAAGGTAAGAGCTAAGAAGCTGAGTTCAAGTAAATATATAAACAAAAGAAAAACCTGTTACTTAGAAATACAAGTTCCGGAAATACAGGGGAATACAATAACTTGTACGGCCCCCGTTGTTGAGATTGGAATTCCAAAAAGAATAAACGGGAGATGTGTGAGAAAAATTGGTGCATATAGAATTATTGGTAAAAGCAAGGCTTCAGGATGGGAGATAGTAAAAATATCTTCTTCCTTTAAAACACCGAATAGTTTGATTAATTCAAAAATATTAGTTACAGATGGTAAAAAAGTTGTTAAAGGAACTATTGTAAAAGCAAGTATAGTTGGAGGAGGAGCTACAAGTCCCGCAACTGAAGATGGATTGCCACCTGTAGATGAGTGAAAGGAGTTATTATGGTGGAAGTTGTTAAAGGAGTTCTTGAATTGTTAGAACAGTATTTTGTGTATGTTTATCCAGGTTTTGTTACTATCCTGGTTCATCATTTTGCCAAGGCCAGAGGAACTAAATTAAATAAGTCAACGCTCGGTATTAGTGTGGTTATTAGTTATGTATATATAGTACTATATAAATTCTTTTTCAAAACAGATGTGTCTCAATTTTCAAATAAAGACTATGTAATTTTACTGATATTTTCCATTTTACTACCGGTTATATGGCATTGGATTAGTAGATCATATTTTGCAGAAAAGGTATTGAATAAAATAGGAATTAATACAACTTTGGAGGATACGGTATGGGATTATATACAATACAGAGATAAAGAAAAAAAGGGTATAGTACTGAAGGTATTTTTAGACGATAAAGATATTATGTATGAAGGCAGCCTAAGATATCGGGAATCTGATCCAGAAAAAGAACAAGCAATATGTTTGAGTGGATATAGAAGGTACGTCAAGGAAAATGGAAGATATATTCCAAAACAAGATTATAATAATGACAATTCCAGATGGGTTTTAATAAATATAAAAGAAATTACCCGCTCGGAAATAAAATATGCATCAGAAAAATAGAGGTATATAATTTGCTGATCATTTGTAAATATAATGAAACATCAATTGTATACTAAATAATATGCAATCAATTATTCGAAATATGATTAGGGAGAACAATATGTATCTAAAGAAACTTATAGTCAAAAATTTTAGAATTTTTGACGAATCAGGTATAGAACTTATTTTTAATAAAGGAATAAATGCGATTATTGGAGAAAATAATTCTGGTAAATCTTCTGTAATAGATGCTCTAAGGATTGTTTATTCAACCGTGACATATAAAAAAGATATATTCTTTTCAAAGTCGGATTTCCATGTTAGTGAAGATGGAACAGTGGCGAACCATGCTCAATTTGATGTGTATTTGGAAGATGTCCCTCGTAGAATGATAGAAATTTGGAATCCACAGAGTGATAGCGGTACGGGAGGAGATTTCCATATCAGGTTTGAAAAATATATCTCTCCTAGTGGTACTGAAAAAGTTCGGTCAGTTTATTGGGGATTTGGGACAGAGGGAAATTCATTATCTTCAGATACATTTGAGGCAACCGATGTGGTATTCTTGGGTGCATTACGGGATTCGGAAAATGAGATGAAGCCTTCAAGAAACAGTAAATTGGCACAATTACTTAGAAATTTGGTTCAAGGAGAAGATGTTAGAGCGGAATTAGTTCAAATTTTGAGTGATGCTAATAATAATCTATTGGAAAAAGAGCAGTTAAAAAAGACGAGAAATACAATAAATGAAAATCTTGCAAGAATTGAACAGGAATTTTTAAATCAGCAGATTGATATTGGTTTAGTAGAACCGAGATTCGATTCAATTGCATCTTCTTTACGTGCCTGGGTTAAGCCTAAGTGGATATTAATAAACAAGGCTGATTCTGTTTATGAAAAAGCATATGCATATTTTCAAAGACATACGGATTTGAAGAAAATACAAGATGACACAGAGGGCATTTATTTTGAAATTTCTATTTTGGACAGTGAAACTGACATTGACAAGGAATTAGCTGATAGAATTAGTGAAGTTGCGAATAAATCTTTTGAACTGTATCAAAATGGATTAGGATATAATAATTTGTTATTTATGTCAGCAGTACTCGGTGATATGGCAATTGAAAAGGGCGGAGTTTATCAAAATCTTTTGTTAGTTGAAGAACCAGAGGCTCATCTACATCCACAATTACAGGAATTGGTGCATAATTTTCTATCAGATGCAAATAAGAACGATAATAATATTCAGATTATTTATACATCGCATTCTCCTACATTGGCCTCTAAAATTGATATAGAAAATATTAATCTACTGTATGAGTATGGGCATAAGAAATATTGTTTGCCTTTCTCACAAACGAACTTAACAGAGGAAAATAAAAAATATTTACAAAGATACTTGGATGTCACAAAGTCCCAGATGTTTTTTGCACGAGGAATTTTGTTTGTAGAAGGAATCAGCGAAGCAATTTTACTTCCGGCAATGGCGAAGGCATTGGATAGACCTTTTGAAAAGTATGCAGTAGAATTGGTCAATGTAGATAGTGTAGCATTTGCACCATTTGTTAATCTCTTATCATCTGATAAAGTTAATACCTGCTTTTCAAAGGTATCTATTATTACGGATGATGATAGATGCGCTAAAAAGAATGAAAAAGACTACATTGATAAAAACTATGATTATGATGATATCAGTAGTGAAATTGTCACAAACCTACAAAACGGACAACCTTCGGAAAGATGTAATGATTTGACAACACTATGTTCTGGTGCTGGGATAAACGTATTTACAGCATTTAAAACGTTAGAGTATGCACTATGTTGTAGTGAAGAAAATATTTATCATATGATAGAAGCACTAAAAAAATGTTATACAGATTTGGGACCCAAATTAGAAGCAAAGGTTGGATTATTATCTCAATTAAGCGAAAAAGCAGCATGTGTATGGCTATTTATAAGAGCCAGAGATAAATGTAAAGGAGCAGTTGCACAATACATAAGTCAAGTTATTTGTGATCAGTATGAACTAAAGAAAAAAGGAGAACAAATTGAAAAAGAATTCGTCATTCCAGAATATTTAAAAAATGCAATTTATAGTGTGACGGAGCGATAGCATGGTAAAGAAAATGACTGACGAACAACAAGAATTTTTGAATGCAGAGGGAAAGGTAGTTATAAAGGCTTGCCCAGGGAGTGGGAAGACTTATACTGTTGCGCATAAATTATTGTTATATGTGGATAACTGGAAGGATTATCACAGTGGTGTTGCAGTATTGTCATTTACAAATGTAGCGAGTAATGAGATATATGAAAAGGCACAGTCAATTCATGGTAGTTTAGGAAAACTGGGATATCCCCATTTTATTGGAACCGTGGATAGTTTTATTGATGAATTTATTGTGTTGCGTTATGGCCATTTATATACTGCTGGGAAGGTGCGCCCAAGAATAGCATTGTCTGATAACTGGAAGATACCATACAAATATTGGCGGTCAGAATGCCATAGAAATGGGTGCGTAGACAATATAGAGCAATTTTATTACGGAGTGGATAAAAAATTTTATAAAGGAAACGAACAGGTAATTTGTGATAGAAGAAAAGCGAAGATGCTTCCATGCCAGCAATATAAAAAAATGTTGTCGGATAAGGGAATTGTTTTTCAGAATGAAACGGCGTTATTCGCATATCAACTATTAAAGAAATATCCGGAGGTGGCATCTGCTATAGCAGAAAGATTTCCGATAATTATTATTGATGAAGTTCAAGATACATCGATAAATCAGATGGCAGTTTTTGACTTGTTAAGTGAATCGGGAATGAAATCAATTTTTTTAGTGGGAGATCCAGATCAGTCGATATATGAGTGGAGAAATGCAAATCCGGAATGTATGCTCCAGAAATTAGAAGATCCAAATTGGAAAACTATAGAACTTACGGGGAATTTCAGAAGTTCACAGAATATCTGTAATGTTACTTCATTTTTTTCTGCTAGTTTGCGTGGAAATGGTAGCAATAATGCAATAGGTGCTTGGAAAGACGAAAAGGAAAGGCCGGTTTTATTACTGACAAAGAAAAATTCAGAGGATGAAATTATTAACTACTTTCTTGATAGGTGCAACAAAATGGGGATAGAGATATTACCTAAGAACGTTGCCGTTTTAACCAGAGGGAGGATATATTCTGATACGGATATAATAAGTTTATGGAAAAGTAAAGAAATAGAATTATTTGCTAAAGCGGCATATGAATGGAAGTGTGGTTCAAGAAAAAAAGCTTATCAAGAGGCGTCAAAAGCATCATATAGTATGATTTTCAATGAAGATATAGATGAATATGCGATGAACCAGAAAATTAGAGAATATACTAATGGAGATACATGGAAGGATTATGTAATAGATATTTTGATAGATATGCCTGATATTGAAATAGAAATTGGAGAATGGGTAAAAAATTTTTCAAGTGGTTTTGAGGCAATATGTGCCAAATATGCTTATGAAATATCAACAGATAAAAACTTGAAAGATACTTTTAAGATAAAGCGGAGTGATAAAAATACACCAAATTTTAAACAAATACCACTAAGAAAATATTTTGAGAAAAAAGCAGAAGATAAGTATACCCGCTCTTCAATTCATGGAGTAAAAGGAGAATCTTATGATGCTGTGTTAATTTATGTAAAAAGCCGTACAGGGAGTACAATTACTCCAAAATTACTGATGGAGGGGGCTCTGGACCAGGAACTTATGCATTTGGCTTATGTAGCAATGACTAGACCGAGAAGATTGCTTATGCTTGCTATACCGAATACCAAGGGAATAAAAAATTGTGAGCGGTTTCCAGAAAATTTATGGAGTTATGAGTTACTTGATTGATATGTTTCCACATACTACCGAGAGGACAAAACAGCGGTGGATCAAGTCGGACAAACTGCCTGACAAATGACGTACTTTCTGTCCTCTCGTGCCATGTTGAGACGGTATGTTTATTGTCCAAACTTCATTCAGACCAACATATCGAGGTAGAAGTGAAAATGGACGAGCTTGATTTGACGGCTGCGGAGAGCAAAGCCACTTATGAGGAAATCAAGAAGTATGTACTGGAGCATACGGGATTAAAGGTCAGTAATTTATATATCGCACAGGTAAAGCAGAAATGCGGTATTATTGAGAGGGTAAATTATAACCTACCGAAATCAGAAAACTCCAGACAGCCGAAATGCCCGCCAGAAAAAGAAAAAGCTATAAAAGAGGCATTGGAATATTTTCGTATGATCTGACGCTATCTCGGAAATAGTTATACATTTTTGCACATTTGAGCTGCTCTCCGTTCCTACATATAATGAAAGTGAAGAAACGGAGGTGGCTTGTATGAGAGAACAGAAATTCCACATTTATCTGGATAGCCACGAAAGGACAATCCTGCTACATAGCCTTGTGGAACTGAAAAATCAGCTCCTTGCGCAAGGCAGATATGCGGACTGCGTTGACGAACTGATTTTTAAGGTTACGGGCGCACCGCTGAAAAAACTCAAAGTACAACACGATTGCGGGAGGGTATGATGGATGGCGTAGAATTTAAAGAACTGTTCAAGGCAGCTGTGGAAACACTGAGGGAAAAGACGATCACTCCGCTGTTGGAAGCAGACGCAACCTATCAGGAGGAATTTTGCTGATGCAAAGCGGTATAATCAGTATTGGGATGAGTTGGAAAAGGGAGTACATATAGATCATCCTGGACTGACACAGGCGGATATAGACGCGTGGAAATTAGCGGATATTAAACTCGATGAACATATCGCTATCAGTAAGGTGGATACGGATGCCGTGGTTAAATTGAGGGCAAATGAGGCTACCGCGTACGATAGTTTTATTACATCAAAAAATAGTATAGATGAAATCAGCAGTTCGTCACTGCTGGATATTGATGCAATACGTCCTAAGTTAAAAACTGAACCTGATACGGCTTTTTTCTGGTCTGGAAGAACAGACGGAATAGGTGGAGCTGAGAATGCAGCAAATATCGCTAAAAGTAGAGGTGGAGTTACATTAGAATCTACAATTGAAAAACAAAAAATTGTTATGCCGGAATGGGATTTTAATAATCCAAGTACAATGGAAGCCTGGGACTTGGCATCTGGAGCATATGCCGAACAGGTATCAGGAGAAATAAGAGCGGTCATTGGTTCAGAATTAAGACCGGGCAATATATGGGAAAATATTGAGCTGCCACGTCTTAAGAATAATCCTAATGTTACAAAGATAACAACAATTGACCCGAAAACAGGTATAGAGCATGTTATTTTTGAGAGGTGAGAAAATGAAAATTACAGGTAGTATGAACTATGTTAAATTTGATTTGGAAAATGGTTATATCATAAAAGCGGAAGGAGAAATGCTTGTAGGGAGAAAATTTGTAGTATATACAGACACTATGAAAACATGGGAGCCACCGCATGAGAATGAGAAACTCAGTAAAGAACAAATAGAAGAAATCATTCGGGAAGTGCAGGAAAGTATGAGTGAAAATACAGTTCAGATTATATTTGAATAAAAAAATATGTTTTTGCAGAACATTTGCCGGAAACATGAAATATCAGATATGATATCGACATTTTGCCGTAGCTTTTTATAGATCCATAAGCAGAAAGTTCTCCATAAACAGAAAGTTTATCAGGAGATTAGCAGGGGCTACAGGCGTATTAAGAGAGGGGAAAATCAGAAATGGATAACTTTTTTGTAAGTGAATTTCAATACACAGAAGAATGTATTCCGGAATATCTGAAACGGTGGTGGAGAGAAAACCTGATAGTATCGCATATCTTAACAGCGCTGGTTTTCCTGTATTTTTCCTTGATGTTGATCATACGGAGAAATCTTGTTTATCTGTTTCTGGAACTTCTGCCGGTCCTGCTCCTGCTGCTCATAAGATTCAAGGTCAGCAGGGCAATTAAAGTAGAAAAAGAAAGATATCAGGTAAATTACAGGAATACGGTACCTCTGATGCATATCGAAATAGGTCAGGATATTCTTTACAGAATAGAGGACAAAGAAAAATGTTTATCCCTGTCGGATATTAAAAAAGTGTTGGAAACCCCTGATATGATAGTGATATGTTTGCGGGGGAATCTTATCCTGCCGGTAAAAAAGACTGGATTTATACAGGGGGATGCGGAACATTGTATTAAGTATCTCAGGAGTCAGATAGGGAGCAGATAAAGCGGAAGGTGTGTTCATGTATATTCTTATTCCATTAATACTGTCAGTAGTGTGTTCATTTGTGAATCCTTATGTGGGATTGTTTGGTATATTCACACTAGTAGAAATAATTATTATCCTTTGTGTTGACATCAATGCAAATGTCAGGATCAAATTGAGCCATAAAGTATCTGCGGAAAATCTGTCCCGCTCGGAACGGCTGAAGAAATCAGGAAAGGTTCTTGCAGCAGCAGAATGTGTTCTCACTGCTTTTTTTACAATAATAACTGCAATAGTAGAGATCGGGGTGTGGATGCTTGCAAGCGGAAGCCTTACAGGTGATTCTGCGGTTATGACACCGTTTTCTATCATTTCAGAGGAGAACCTGACACTTAGTTGTATTTTACTTGTATTTGCTATAGCATTTCAGGTAATCGCGCTTATTCTTGCTTTTGTCAGGAGAGGACAGTTGAGAAAAAGAATTTGTTGAGACGATGCTTCTGATGCCCATAAGGGTCAAAGCTGCCGAAGTTTTTCAGAATGGAACAGAGGACTGCAAATGAGAGATCAGATAAAAGATCGAGAATATTTTAATGAATTTTTGCAAGAGGAGCAGGCGAGGATAACCAGATTCTCAGATAAGCTGGCAAATGGTGAAGTAAAACCGGAGAGGCAACTGGCAGTAAAAACAAAAATACATGATTTAAAGCTGGGAATATTAACAGCCAGATATTCCAGAGGGGACGAACTTTCGGCTTTGGAAGGTGAATATGCAGAATTATTGAAAAGCTGGGGAGAAGTAGGGGAACTGGATAATTATAATAAAAACCTGAAAATGATCTCACTGGGAGTTTTGTTTGAGGAAGATATCGTATTGGCAAAAGAGACGAAAGCTATGCTGGATGCTGCAAACATTGACGATTGGCTTTTGGGTTTTCTGTTGAACTCATGGACAGGGAGTGGAATGGATAATAAAGACGTTGATCTGATCTTTCCGAAAGATTTTTCTTTGCTGCAGAAGGTGGTACTGACTCATAATAGAAGAGAATCTCTACAGGAATACTTGTCTTGCTGGTACAGGGAAGACTGCGGATGTTACGAAGCGCATAAGAGCAGCCAGAAGATATATTATGGGTATTGGAGTTTTGAAGCCGGGGCTGTGGCAAAAATATTGAATATAGACGATACAGGCATGGAACATGTGCCCTATTACCCGTACGATCTGGTCCATTATAAGTAATCAATCCTGAACGGATATGTCCGTGAACGTGCGGAAGAAACAGGCGGTTTTCTTTTCGGTTTGATGACGAGAGATAAAATATTTCTGTGATACCGAAAGTTTATAAAAGAAGGTGATTTATGGCATGCGGTCAGGCAGATATATGTCAGGGCATACGGCAATGTCCTGTGTAAAGAAAGAAATGCACCGGCAGTTTGGAGACGAAATATTGCTGGAGGAGGAAAAGCACGCTTGGGAGCATCATGGATGGTTTTTGTTGAAATTCCAGTATATACCGAAACCATATATGATTCAATTTGAAGGAGAATTTAACTGTTTTAATGTTAGGATAACGAAAGACGATGACGCTTATATTGCTTTGAAGAAACTGACTGATTACAGCAATGATCTTACTGAGAAAGATATATGTGATTCCATAGAAAAACTGAAGAATGTACTAAAAGGCGATATTGTTTTTATAGATCCATAAACGGAAAACCCTATCAGGAGATTAATGGAGAGTACAAGTGGATCAAGAGATGAGAGGACTAGTTTCAAATGGATAACAAGTTGGTGAAAAGAAAAATACAGACTTATGAGATTATTTTATGCATTTTTGTACTTGCCGTGGTCGCGGCGGGACTGCTCATGCCGAAGACAGGCCCTCTTGTAATGATCGATGAGATCTGCGACATAGTTGCCATCTGGACTGTATGCATCTATGTGATCGTGCGGATCATACAGTCCAGAGGGCGGTTCCAGGCTTCCGTGAAAGCAGCCCGGATCCTTGTCATAGCCGCATGTGTGGTGATCGGCGTACTGTTTACGAGGAGCACGGCTCTGGATCTTGTGTCCGGACCGGAGACGGCGCAATTGACGGATATACAGGTCAGCAGATCCCAGGCGCATACAGGTATCTTTTCGCTCCACTACTACCTGACAGGAACGGACAGCCGGGGAGAACGTGTCCGGTTGGAGATATCGGGAGACGACTACACCAGACTGTCGGGAAGCAGCAGCGTCACGGTTGAATATTACAGACATACCGGGCGGATCGTAAGGTATCTATAGCGTGCGAGCAGTGTCCGGAACATCCCGGACTATCTGAGGAACTGTAGTCTGGAGAGCGGAAGGAGAAGAAGATGGATATTGTAAATGACCTTATCAGGCGCCGCGCGGCCTGCGAACAGGAGATCGCGAAGCAGGAACGGAAGATACAGGAATACGAAAGGGCGTATGAGTCGCTGCGCAGGTTTGATGGAGCTGTAGATACGGCTCAGAGTAATTTCCACAATGTAAATACAGTAAAACTGAACCGTACATCAGAACTTTCATCCATAACTTCAAGGTGCCGTACAGCACAGCTCTATCTGGAGGGCTCACAGAGAACTCTGAACGGATTCGGGGCAAAGATCGTAGGGGCGGCATTTACCGGACTGGATGTGATGATACGGCTGAAGCTTGCGGAGTACAGACTGAAGATACAGAACTGCGAGAACAGGATATCATCACTCGAGAGATCCATAGACTCGATCAACAGCATGATCGATACTGCCAGGGAAGAACAGGAGCGCGCGGCGCGGGAGGCACAGCAATGAGCAGAGAACTTGTATGTGCGGACGGGGAACTGTCCGCAGCATTGAATAAGACAGAGCGTTACATCGAGTTCCTGGATGAGTGTATCCGGGAATATAACAAGATCCTGTCTGACACGGCAGATATCGGGATCAACGACGTGTTGGTCTGCACGGAACTTGCACGGCTTTCAGGACAGGTGTCAGAGATAAAGAGAGCGCTGGATGCAGTGCTTCCGGACATTTCTGAGACTGTCGGCAGGGAGATCCAGGACATTGAGGATGCGGATAACTTTACATACCCGGACATATCGTTCGGGGATATCATGAGCACTCTTGCAGGCTTTTTGTAAATTCCCGGCAGGCGGAAATGAGGTGAAATACAGTGATATCAGAGATGACAATCATAGTACAGAGGGCAATGCTGAAGATACAGGCGGAGAGGATGCGGGAACTTGCATCCAAGATAAGCTCCAGGTCGTACCGTCTGGAATTTGAGCAGGGGGAAGGTGCTTTCGTAAAGGAGTTAGAAGCAATGGCCGCCGAGCTTAAAAGTGTGGGAAATGCACTTGGCGCCCTGGCGGCTGTGACGGCGGAACGCCTCGACAGCGCAGAGATAGAATTCACTGCGGCGGATGAACGTACCGCAGGATTCTACCGGGGAGGAGAATGAGAGTGGGGATAAGAAAGAAAACCTTTTGGAAGAGAACTTTTGCTGTATTCCTCGCATCAGTCTGTTTGTGGTCAGCAGCCGGATGCACAGGAGCGGGAACAGGAATGGACAGGGAGGATGAAAAGGTGAGCACAGAACTGACACAGAGGCAGAGAGAACTGTTGGAAGAGATGGGACTGCCGGCTGATTATGATAAACTTACCGATACCCAGAAGAACGCGGTCACGTCGATCGAGGCGATGCTTTCGTATCTGGAGAGTAAATATCAGGAGGAATTCTGCTACCTGTCTTATGCAGAAGCAGGGACTCTGGAGAAGGAGCACCTGGAGGCATATCCGGCGTCGGGGACACCGTCAGATGTGGTGACCGTATATCGGACATATGAGGACGGAGAATATCATTACGAAGATGATTACGGCAATATCGGAGTCAGACCTCTGTATGAGAGCAGGGTAAGAGAATTTGCCGTACAGTCTTTCCCGGAGAGCGGGATCAAAGTATTCAGCGATATCCGGAACTTAGGACAGGGTACAGACGGACAAAGTGTAACGGAGGAAAATGTACTGCAGACTGCATCGGCAGTCACGTACATCTTCATTTCTGAAAGCGTGTGTACGGAGGCGCAGCTCCGGGATTTTACAGAAGAGTGTGCGCAGTGGATGGAAAGCCAGTGCCAGGGTGTGGCGGCACAGATCTGTCTGAGACTGACAGATGCAGCTCAGTGGGAGTTGATCGATGCAACCGGATATGAGGACAAGCTGAGAGCGGACATATTTACGGCTGAGGCAGAATGTGCAATTTCGGCTTCCGGCAAGGTTACGGTTTACTGACGGAGGAAATGATCATGTATCTTACAGATGAACAAATCATGCTGCTCGAGCAATTGACCTATCTTACAGACGATGTGGCGGATGCAGCCGGGGTGCTCCTCGGCCCGTATGACAGCGTGGAGGATCTGCTCCAGCAGTTTGATGATGATGCGCTGCAAAGGCTTGAAGATCCGGGAAATCCTGACAGCACAAAGGACTGTACAGGTGGAAAGAAATGGGCGGCCATCATACGCCAGATCAAAAGCGATCCGGATTTGTACAGTCTGGATATTGTGAATAAAGACGAGACGGTCGCTCTGCTCACGAGAAAAGCCCAGTAAATCAAAGGTTTCTGCCGATTTGGAGCGAAAATAGGTGTGTGTTTCTGTTTCCGTAGAATGGGTATAGGGAAATTGATTTACCCAGGGGGATAGACATAGGAAACAAGTGATATACATTTTGACGAAAGGATATATTTTCACAAAATCAGAAAAAAGTGGCATTGCATTTTCTTTAATTAACTGGAAGTGCAATGCCGTTTTGTTATGAATAACAGTTTATTTGAAAGAAAATTTCTTTTTCAAAAGGTATTCCTGAATTGAAAAATTCACTTTTGCGTGATATACTTTTCTTATATTTTCTGGCAGAAAAATGGAGGTGCGATATGGCAGTTAGCTATAAGAAATTATTCCATTTATTGATAGAGAAAAACATGACGAATGCACAGCTGCAGCAGGAAGCGGGTTTTTCCGCAAATATTATCACGCGATTGAAACGAGGCGGGTATATTTCCCTTGAAAGTGTGGAAAGTATCTGCCGTGTTTTGAATTGTGGTGTGGACGATATTCTGGAATTTATACCGGAAGATAACGGAGGAAAAGAGAATGGTTGATACTAAAAAGGAACAAGAGCGTGATGAACTGCATCGTGCTATTTGGGCAATTGCGGATGAATTGAGGGGAGCAGTTGACGGATGGGACTTTAAGAATTATGTTCTTGGAACGATGTTCTATCGATATATTTCTGAAAATTTGTGTAATTACATAAACAGTGGAGAGGCAGCAGCAGGAAACTCTGATTTTGACTTTGCAAAAATGCCTGACGAGGATGCAGAAGAAGCACGTGACGGATTAGTGGAAGAAAAAGGCTTTTTCATTTTGCCGAGCGAATTATTCTGCAATGTTCGTGCCAATGCTGCGAATGATGAAAACTTAAATGAGACATTGGAACGAGTGTTCCGCCATATTGAAGAATCCGCGAAAGGCAGCGAGGCAGAGAACGATTTTGCTGGACTGTTCGATGATTATGATGTGAATAGTAATAAATTAGGTTCTACGGTAGCCAAGCGGAATGAGAAACTGGTCAAATTGCTGAATGGCGTGGGAGAAATGAAACTTGGTGATGTGAAAGACCATTCCATCGATGCGTTTGGTGATGCATATGAGTACCTTATGATGATGTATGCCTCCAATGCGGGAAAATCAGGAGGGGAATTTTTCACCCCTGCAGACGTCTCAGAACTGCTCACAAGGCTTGGAACTGTGGGAAAAACAGAGATCAATAAAGTTTATGATCCGGCCTGCGGGAGCGGCTCCCTGCTGCTAAAGGCAGAAAAAATTCTGGGCAGAGATGCGATAAGGAATGGCTTTTATGGACAGGAAATCAATATTACCACTTATAACCTGTGCCGTATTAATATGTTTTTACATGATGTGGGATTTGATAAATTTAATATTGCCTGCGAGGACACATTGATCAGTCCGCAGCATTGGGATGACGAGCCGTTTGAATTGATTGTTTCAAATCCGCCTTATTCTATCAAATGGGTGGGAGACGATAATCCGTTGCTGATTAATGATCCCCGTTTTGCTCCTGCCGGAGTTCTGGCGCCAAAGAGTAAGGCAGATATGGCATTTATTATGCATAGTCTTTCATGGCTTGCATCTAATGGGACTGCTGCCATTGTATGCTTTCCTGGCATTATGTACCGTGGCGGAGCCGAGCAGAAAATCCGTAAATATCTGGTTGATAATAACTATGTGGATTGTATCATTCAGCTTCCGAGTAACCTGTTCTTCGGGACTTCTATTGCTACTTGCATCATGGTAATGAAGAAAAATAAGGTAGATAACAAGACGCTGTTCATTGATGCGACAAGAGAGTGCGTTAAGGTTACAAACAATAATAAGCTGACGCCTGAGAATATAGATCATATTGTTGATGCGTTTGCAAAGCGTGAAGAAGTAGAGCATTTTGCACATCTGTCTAGTTATGAAGAAGTGTCCGGCAATGATTATAATTTATCTGTGACCACATATGTTGAGGCTGAGGATACAAGAGAGAAAATTGATATAGTAAAGCTGAATGCGGAAATAAAGGAAATAGTGGCGCGTGAGCAAGTGCTTCGTGATGAGATTGATAAGATTATCGCAGAAATTGAGGTGTAATTATGAATGAAAAAGAAGCGTTAAAAAAGCTGATTGATAATCCAAAACAGCCTAATGTCAGTGAATGGGTTTATGAGGTTGAGGCATTTTTAGAGGAAATTAATGAAAACAACGAGGAAGCATGGATGCTTATTGATGGCATAAAAAAACAGGGGGATGCCTTTCAACGCTGTGAAAATTTAGTAGCATTATTGCGACAATTGTACAAGAAAAAATATGATAAAGTGTCCATTCCACCGATAACAAAAAGGAATCAAATATTTGTTGCAATGAAGTTTTCTGCGGAAAGCGATTCTACATATGAACAAGTATATAAACCTATTATTCAGTCATTGAACTATTCAGTTATGAGAATTGATGAAAAACAATTTAATGGCTCTATTATCGGAGAAATTACTAAAGAAATAGCGGATTCTATCGCTTTGATTGCAGATTTAACTGGTAATCGTGGCGGTGTCTATTATGAAGCTGGAATTGCCAGAGGACTACAGTTATGTAATCATCCAATTAAATTGATTCTAACTTGTAAAAGAAGTTTTTTTGATAATGAAGGAGTCCACTTTGATGTTAGTGGTGATAACATTGTACTTTATGAGAATGATGATGATTTAAGACAAAAACTTTCAAAAAGATTACAAACCGTTTTGAGCAAGGAGACTAAAGTATGAGCAGATTAGGGGAGTTGATTGCGGAACTTTGCCCCAATGGTGTGGAGTATAGAGCTTTTGGCGAAAGTGCAACAATAGTTAGAGGGGCATCACCACGCCCGATAAAAAATTTCATTACAACAGAATCTACAGGTGTGAATTGGATTAAAATTGGTGATGTAAAGCCGGGAGATAAATATATTACATCTTCGGCAGAAAAAATTACTCCAGAGGGTGCCAAAAAATCTCGTGCTGTCAAAAAAGGAGATTTTATTCTTTCAAATTCCATGAGCTTTGGCAGACCATATATTTTGCAAATAGATGGATGTATTCATGATGGATGGCTTGCTATTAGTGATTTTTCGGATAACTATCTGTCTGATTTTTTGTTTCACTTATTGAATTCCAATAGTTGTCAAAGCGAAATGCGGAAAAAGGCATCATTTGGCGGAGCTGTTCAGAATTTAAATGCTGATATTGTAAGAGCGTTAGTTCTGCCTGTGCCTCCTCTGGAGGTACAACGTGAAATAGTCCGCATGCTGGACTCTTTCACGTTACTTACAGCCGAGCTTACAGCCGAGCTTACAGCCGAGCTTACAGCTCGGAAAAAGCAATATGATTTTTACAGGAATAAGTTACTTACTCACAATAAGGAATATCCAATGAAGCCACTTGCTGACTTAGGTAAATGGGCTGGTGGAAAGACTCCTGCTATGGCAGAAAAGAGTTTTTGGGAAGGTGGAACAATTCCTTGGATCTCATCGAAAGATATGAAAGTCTCTATTTTGGCGGATACCCAGGATCATATTACAGAAAAGGCTATAAATGAAGCCTCTATGACTTTGTTTCCTGAAAATAGTATTGCTATAGTGACTCGATCTGGAATTTTAAAACACACGTTTCCAGTTGCATATGTTCCTTTTAAAACGACTATTAACCAAGATATTAAAATTCTGGTTGTGAATAAAGATGTTTTGCCACGCTATGCATTTCATGTCATTCAGGGGAAAGGCCAAGATATTCTAACAAAAACGAAAAAGCAAGGCGGAACAGTGGATTCTTTAGATTTCCAAAAGGTGCTTGCATATAAGGTTCCAGTTCCACCTTTAGATGTGCAGGAGCGCCTGGTGCAGGTTCTCGATAACTTTGAATCTATATGTACTGACCTCAACATTGGTCTGCCAGCAGAAATAGAAGCACGTCAAAAACAATATGAATATTATCGTGATTTACTCTTGACATTTGCCGAGACTGGAAGCATGCTCGTGACAGACAGACAGACAGACAGACAGACAGACAGACAGACAGACAGACAGACAGACAGACAGAACTGAGCGCAATTAGGCTTATTCAGTATGTATTTGGATATGCTACTATACCTTTAGTTTATGTTAGCGATTTTAGGAATGGGAAAGGCCACGAAAAAAATATTGTCAATAATGGAAAATATATTGTGGTAAATGCTAAGTTTATTTCTACAGATGGACAAATAAAAAAATATTCAAATAAGCAAATCTGTCCATTATACAAAGATGATATTTTGATGGTTATGAGTGATCTACCAAATGGCCGGGCATTGGCTAAATGTTTTTTGGTGGATGAAGATGATAAATTTACACTTAACCAAAGAATTGGCGCATTTACAGTACGCAGACACGATCTTATTAATACCAAGTATCTATATTATGTATTAAATCGGAATTCTCAACTATTGAAATATGATAACGGAGCAGATCAGACAAATTTACGGAAAAACGAAATTTTAAATATTTTAATCCCTGTACCTTCTATAGAAGAACAACAAAGGGTTGTAAATATACTCGACCGATTTGACACCCTTTGCAACGACCTGTCTGCAGGCCTTCCGGCGGAGATCGAGGCACGCCGGAAGCAGTATGAATACTATCGGGATAAGCTATTATCCTTTGAAGAACTACAGAAAAAGTAAGGAGGCGAAATGCTGTGCCATATTTTAATATTGTGGCGGAAACGTCAGAAAATACCGTTGTCACGGAATATGAGCCGGTAAAGAAGCGTTCTGACAGTTACCAGAGCGAAGCCGCCCTGGAACAGGAATTCATCCGCATGCTGTGTGAACAAGGGTATGAATACCTTCCGATTCACACGGAGAGTGATCTGGTTAGTAATCTCCGCAGGCAGCTGGAGGAATTGAACCATTATATCTTTTCCGATACAGAATGGGAGGACTTCTTCCACAATGCCATAGCAAACCCGAATGAACACATCGTGGAAAAGACCCGGAAGATACAGGAGGATCATATCCAGAATCTGCGTCGTGACGATGGATCGACTAAGAACATCACGCTGATCGACAAGAAAAATATCCACAATAACCGTCTGCAGGTCATCAATCAGTATGTGGTTAGTACAAAAGATGGGGCAAAGCACGACAACCGGTATGATGTTACAGTGCTGGTCAACGGGTTCCCGTTAGTACATATAGAACTGAAACGCAGGGGCGTGGCCATCCGGGAGGCTTTCAATCAGATTGAGCGCTACCAGAGAGAGTCTTTCTGGTCGGGCAGTGGGCTGTATGAATACATCCAGATTTTTGTTATCTCCAATGGAGCAAATACGAAATATTATTCTAACAGTACCCGGTGGAACGCAGAGCGGGAGCATAAAAAGAAAGGCGCAAGTAAGACCAAGAGCAGTAACAGTTTTGAGTTTACCTGCTTCTGGGCAGATGCCAATAATCGTGTGATCCCTGATTTGATCGATTTTACGAAGACGTTTTTCGCAAAGCACACGATTTTAAATATCTTGACAAAATATTGTATCTTTACGTCCGAGGATATGCTGATGGTCATGCGCCCTTATCAGATCACAGCTACGGAGCGCATTCTTAATAGGATTGAGATTGCCAACAATTATAAAAAATATGGCAGCGTGGAAGGCGGCGGTTATATCTGGCACACCACAGGTTCCGGCAAGACCCTGACTTCTTTTAAGACAGCAAGGCTTGCCTCAAGGCTCCCGTATATTGACAAAGTACTGTTCGTGGTAGACCGTAAGGATCTGGACTACCAGACCATGAAGGAATATGATCGTTTTGAAAAAGGGGCGGCAAACAGCAACACCTCCACTGCGGTTTTGAAAAAGCAACTGGAAGACGTGGAAGCCCATATCATTATTACGACCATTCAGAAACTGGCAACCTTTATCAAGAAGAATCCTGTTCATGAGGTGTACACGAAACACGTGGTCATCATTTTTGACGAGTGCCATCGGAGCCAGTTTGGGGACATGCACACGGCGATTGTGAAACATTTTAAGAAATATCATCTGTTCGGCTTCACTGGCACACCGATCTTTTCCGTGAATTCGGGCAGGGCAAAAAACCCGGAATTCTTTACTACGGCGCAGACATTTGGAGACCAGCTTCACAGCTATACTATTGTGGACGCCATCAATGACAAGAATGTACTCCCGTTCCGGGTGGATTACGTCCAGACAATGAAGGCGGAGGAAGAGATTACGGATGAGATGGTCTGGGATATTAACCGGGAGAAGGCCATGATGGCTCCTGAGCGTATCCGCCTTGTGACCAGCTATATTCTAGAGCATTTCGACCAGAAGACCTACCGTGGCGATAAAACCTACGTATATAATACACTGGTGAATATCAAGGAAGTGGCATCTGCCAAGCGTGACGAAGTGGAAGAAATCAAGCGGAAACAGCGCATCAGTGGTTTTAATTCCATCTTTGCGGTGGCGAGCGTGCCGATGGCCAAGTTGTATTACCGGGAGTTCCAGAAACAGATGGCGGAAGACCCGACCAAGAAGCTGCGGATTGCGACTATTTTCAGCTATGGCGCAAATGAAGAGGAAGCGGATGGTATTCTGGATGAGGAGAATTCGGAAGACACATCTGCTCTTGACCAGCCATCCCGTGAATTTTTGGAAGAGGCAATCCGGGATTATAACGAAATGTTCCATACGAACTATGACACCTCCAGTGAGAAATTCCAGAATTATTATAAAGACGTGTCGCTGCGTATGAAGAATAAAGAACTGGATCTGCTGATTGTCGTGAACATGTTCCTCACGGGATTTGACGCTACGACTATGAACACGCTGTGGGTGGACAAAAACCTGAAGATGCATGGGTTGATTCAGGCGTTTTCCCGTACCAATCGTATCCTGAATTCCATTAAGACCTTTGGGAATGTCGTGTGCTTCCGAAACCTGCAAAAGCGTGTGGACAGCGCCATTTCCCTTTTTGGGGATAAGAATGCGGGAGGAATCGTCCTCCTACAAAGTTTTAAAGATTATTATTACGGGTACGAATCCATAGACGGTAAGCCAATGCCGGGATACGTGGATTTGATAGAAGAACTGAATCAGAAATTTCCATTGTCGGAGCCACGAATCACCGGGGAGCAGAACCAGAAAGAGTTTATTGCCTTGTTTGGCGCTATTCTCCGCATGCGAAACCTTCTGATATCCTTTGATGACTTTAAAGGCAAGGAGAGGATCTCCGAGCGTGATCTGCAGGATTATCTGGGGCGTTATCAGGACTTACGAGACGAGTGGAGTCACAAACGGAGAGAAAGCACGGATATCACGGATGACGTGGTCTTTGAAGTGGAACTGATCCACCAGATCGAGATTAACATTGATTATATCCTGATGCTCGTGAAAAAGTACCACGATACCCACTGTGAGGATAAGGAAGTGCTGATCACGATCCGTAAAGCCGTAGACGCCAGTCCGGAATTGCGGAGCAAGAAACAACTGATCGAGAACTTTATCGCCGGGATCAACGAGGTGGATGACGTCATGGACGAATGGAATAACTACGTGGCACAGCGGCGGGAACAAGATCTTGATGAGATTATCGTGGAAGAAAGGCTGCGCCCGGAGGACACCCGGAAGTTCATGGAGAACGCTTTCCGGGACGGGGAGATCAAGACAACCGGGACTGACATTGATAAACTCCTGCCCCCGATCTCACGCTTCGGCGGCACTGGTACCAGGGCGAAGAAGAAGCAAGGCGTCATTGATAAGTTAAAGACATTTTTTGAAAAATATTTTGGTATTGGCGGTTCAGCATCTTTTATCGAGCCGAGACATAACATGATTACTTATGATCTTGACGGAAAGGAGTCGCTGTCGATGGTAGCAGAACCGAAAACACCATATGGAAAGAAGGATTAATTCTTGCAGGCATGATATAGTAGTGTTCGTAAGGAAAATGGAACTATTGACAAATAGAACGTATGTTCGTATGATATAATCATCGCTACAGTAGGAATCGTTGATACGAAACGAGAAGAGATTAAACAGACACTTTCCCTTGAGTTTAATCTTGCTTAGGAGGCGTAATGATTATATGGAATATGAAATAGGATCCAAAGCCTTCATCATTGAAAGTAATCGAATTCTTCGAGAAGTAACCATAGTTCGTAAGAACTCAGATTTCTATATTGTTCGGTTTGACAACAATGGCAGTATCCAGTTACGCAAAAGCCGGATCTTCCCTACCAGGGAAGCTGCAGAACAGTATCTTTCAAAGAATAACCGCGATAGTAGAATACATATTTGCAATTTAATATAACGATTTGGAGGCTATGCTAGTTTTAAAAGACATTTTATACAATGTCTGGGAAAACCGGAAGAAAACAAATAATGTGGATTTATTCACGAGAATGCGGTTCGTATTTGTTGTGTTCAGATTTCCTTTATAAAAGAGGTAGGTTACGCAGAACTGGTTTACTAAAGGTGTACTGTTTTTTCAGATCCACTGAGCTATGATAATAATTGCCAAAATAAGACGGGGCTTGAAGTGAAAACTTCAGGCCCTTTTTTCGTGGCCGGACGGGGCTATATCCTTTCACTCGCCTGTACATAGAAGAGAGTGAAAGTGTTACTGCATGACTGTATATGTGAAAAAAGTTTTTCGTTGTTTTTTTCAATCCTTCAGGTTATAATTATTTCAATATTAAATGATAAAGGGGGGAGCATTTTGGCTCTAATTAAGTGTTCAGAATGTGGAAGAGAAATCAGCGATAAGGCTAGCAGTTGTCCTCAATGTGGCTGTCCGGTAACAGGAACAGAAGAACTGGTAGAAAAACTTGCTGTGGAGAAAAACGATTCAGAGGGAAACAAAGAAGAAAACAATAAAGAAAAAATTAAATCCGAAGAAAACAAACCAAAAGAGAGAAAGAAATTATCTAAAGGAGGAGTTATTGCGATTATTGTTGCAGTAGTAGTGATTGCAGTTGCAGCTATTGCCTACTATGTGTTGACCACGGATTCTAGAAATTATAATTCTGCAAAGGAACTGTTTGAAGAAGAAAAATTTCAAGAAGCGTTAGAAATTTTCGCTGAACTTGGTGATTATGAAGATTCGGCAGAGATGGTAGAAAAATGTGAGTATGAATTATCTATAGATGGTCAGTTTATGAGAAGCCTTTCGAAGGGATTAATGGCTCGATGGGCTGAATCAGACGCTCAGGCAGAGCAAGGTTTTATAGGGGAAGATCCAGATCTGTACAGCAAGTACTGCGAGCTTGAATTAGAACAGGTTGGAGATTTTGCAGATCAGACGTTTGATAATAGTGAGCTTGAGGCGGACGCAAAGCAATATATAGAATACTTAAATCAGGCTCAAGAAGCAACTAAATTCTATACTGTGGATTATACGACATTTAGTACACAATGGGCAGATACATACGCAAATAGAACAATATTATTGAAAAAGTTTGTAGATGATTATGGCTTAGTTGTAAAAGAAGAATATCAGGATACTCTGGATGATCTCTTGGTGGATGCATCAGCGGCACAGGAACAAATTGATATAAAAGATTCGATTCAAAAAATGACTGAGCAGTTCAAAATCGAAACAACGGAAGACGAATGGGGGTATAAGACCTACAAGATATCTATGAAAAATACTACAGATCGTACTTTTGAGTATTTTAGTGCAGAGATTAATTTGTATGATGAGAAGCAGGTAATTGTAGGAACTGGAAACACAGATCAACTTAACTCTTGGCAACCAGGCCAAGAGGCATCTGTTAGTGCATGGTTTGATGGAGAAATCAATCCCAATGATTATATTATTAAATATGTTCCACATTATCAGTCTGGTACATATTATTCGTAATTAATGACAAGTGTACTAAAGGTGTACTGTTTTTTCAGATCGGCTGTGCTAACATTAGAATTGCCAAAATAAGACGAGGGCTTGGAGTACAAATTTCAAGTCCTTTTTTCGTGGCCGGACGGGGATACAGGTTTTGAGTGCTTTTACTAGCTTGTGAGGCCGTCTTAAATGCGGTATCGGGTAATATCTTTCCAGTTTGCAGGGAATCCCATTATATCCAAAAGGGAAGATTCACTGATCTGCCCGCTGTTTTTTATGTACTTATTGATAATGCCGATTAATTCGCGTTTAAATTCCAGAAAGTCCTGTTTGGGGAGCAGGTAACGGAAAGCGATGACCAGACCGAACAGATCCCGTTTTCCGGAAAGATACTGATTCCCTTTTTTTGGTATATTCAGTTTCTGATGAAGCATTGTATCTGGAAAATCAATCTGGGTCCGGAAAGAATAAAGCCGCTCGTTATGTGCGCATACGTTCCGGAACAGGGTAAGGATTTTCAGATAACGTTCCAGGTTCTTTTCATTTACGCCTGGAAAATCTTTGCTGATACCGCTTTGCAGTTGGAAGGGGAGCAAGGCGTAAAATCTGGAAATCTGTCCATAAGTCAGGGTGTTGGTCAGCACCCATAGAGGAACGTTATGGTAAACCTTCCGTTGGTGGACAACATAATTATGTTCCGTATTTTTATTTGCCTGGTAGGATAAGATCTGGATCAGGCGGGTGATATCAGCAGCATTCTTTTTTGTATGATTATAATTCCCAGGAGTGAGGTATGCGGTCTGCTGTTCGCCATGGAGACTGCAAAAATGGTAGGAAACAAGCTACCGGATTTTACATTCTATTTCACACAAATATTTGAAAACAAGTTCACGCAGGGAAAGATCAAACCGGTACAGGGCATAGATATCCTCAAAAGAAGTATTGTTCTGGTAAATACGAGTCATGGGGTTGATGAACGGTGTTTTGTATCCTCCGATCAAGGAAAAATATCCGATATTTTTTAGGATTTCTTTTGCGGCTGCCCGGTCATGAATTTGAAGTTTTTTTTTCATTCTGCAGTTTATCAAGCTGCTGGTCATATGTAAGAAACGGTTTTGACAAAGCTTTCCCCTCTTCCTGTTTTCAGAATAAAAAAAGGAGGGCCCGCAGGTCCTCCCCCGGTCTCAGTCCTCACGAGTATCTGAAACCTGATCACTAAGACAGAGTCTAGCACGGATCCACTCAAAAGTCAATGGCTTTTAGCAAATCCAGCGGCTTTGTCCTTCGATTATTGTATTCGAAGAAAAAAGAAAATATGCAAAGATTCCGCCCGGAGTGATCCGGGCTTTTTCTACGTCCATTTTCAGGAGGTGGTGACACATGTCGAGCCGGATCAAGGGCATTACAGTGGAGATTGGCGGCGATACCAGCGGACTGGAAAAGTCGCTTGCCATATTGAAAACGCTGGATCATATCAGGGTATTTGAGGATGAGACACTGCTGGTGATATTTCTGGACGGATCGGAGATTGAGTGTAGAAGTGAAGAAGCATAAGAAAAGAGGCCGATTGGGATGTAAGAGTCCTGATCGGCTTTTTTTCTTGTACTTTTTCCGGATAGTAAAGGGTGACGAAATATGATAGAATAACGTTATTAAATTATTAAATTGGGGAGACAACAATGAGGAAAGTTGACGAATTAAGAAACGAAATTACGAATCAATTTGCTTGTGAGTATAGAGTTGTAAATAAGACCTTCGTGCAGATGCTTGAGGGATTAGGATATGATATTGAACTGGAATATGTGAAACGGAAAGGATAGAGTATTGATATGCCTTTTGAAATAGTACGAAATGATATTGTAAATATGTAGGTGGATGCAGTGGTGAACACTGCAAATCCTAATCCAGTCATTGGCTTTGGAGTTGACAGTGGGATACATAAAAAGGCAGGACATGAACTGCTTGTAGCTAGACAGAAGATTGGCTGTATCGGCTTTGGTGATGCTGTTGTCACCCCTGGTTTTGAATTAGATGCCAGATATGTGATCCATACTGTCGGCCCAGTATGGGATGGTGGTAATCATGGTGAGGAACAGATACTGTCATCATGCTACCGGAAGTCCCTGGCGTTAGCAAAGGAGCATGGGTGTGAGTCCATTGCTTTCCCTCTGATATCCACAGGTAATTATGGTTTTCCTAAGCCATTGGCCTTGCAAATAGCTGTCCGTGAGATCAGCTCTTTCCTTTTGGAAAATGAGATGCAGATCTATCTGGTTGTGTTTGAAAGGGAAGCCTTTGCCCTATCAGAGAAGCTGTTCAAATCCGTAAGCAGTTATATTGATGAAAATTACATTCGTAGCAAAATACTTGGTGAGTATGGTACGGAGAGTGTATATACTTCTCGGCTTAAAACAAGGAGAAGAAGTGAACGACTGAAGGGTCGTAATCAAATCTTTGGGGAGATTGATAAGTCCAAGACATCAAAAGCGAACTTTGATATGTCTGTTGGAGCACCGGCTCCAACGGAGGTTGATGATTGGGGGACTCTTCTAAATAATTTGGATGCGGGATTTTCCGAGACGCTCCTAAAGCTGATTGACCGTACCGGGAAAAAGGACTCAGAGATTTACAAAAAGGCTAATGTCGATAGAAAATTATTTTCAAAAATCCGGAACAACCCAGAATACAAGCCATCCAAGACAACGGCGCTGGCTTTTGCCTTCGCCTTGGAATTAGATATCGATGAAACAAAGGATTTTATTGGACGGGCTGGATTTGCTCTTTCTTATAGCAGTAAATTTGATGTGATCGTGGAGTATTTTCTTGTAAATGGAAATTACAATGTGTTTGAATTAAATGAAGTCCTGTTTGCATTTGACCAACCGTTGATCGGCGCATAAAAATGTCGCATACCATTCGACCATTTATCCTCCTATTTTACTTATACTAAAATCACAATAAAGAAAACAGGAGGATTTTAAAATGACTGAATTAGTATTTATCTTAGATCGTAGTGGTTCCATGTCGGGGCTGGAGATGGATACCATTGGTGGTTTCAACTCTATGTTGAAAAAGCAGCGTAAGGAACCAGGGGATGCCGTAGTATCTACAGTGCTGTTTGATAACCAGACGGAAGTTGTCCATGACCGTATTGCCATTGCAGATGTGCCAAACCTTACTGAAAGGGACTATTTTGTCCGCGGCTGTACAGCACTTTTAGATGCCGTGGGTGGGGCGATCCATCATATTGGGAATATCCACAAATATGCCCGGAAGGAAGATGTGCCGGAGAAGACGCTTTTTATTATTACCACTGACGGCATGGAAAATGCAAGTCATCATTACACTTATGATAAGGTCAGCCGTATGATTAAACGTCAAAAGGAGCGTTATGGCTGGGAGTTTCTTTTCCTTGGAGCTAATATTGATGCGGCGGCAGAAGCGAAAAGATTTGGTATTGATGAATCTATGGCTGCAAATTATCACTGTGATCAGATTGGAACTGCTCTCAATTACGAGGTTATCAGCGAGGAGATTACCAGCGTGAGAGCGAGTGCAGCACCATTGTCGGTTGATTGGAAAAAGAAAATTAATGCCGATTATAATAGCAGAGAAAGACTTGGTAAAAGATATGAGCGAAGAGAATTTCAGGATAGAATATGAATAGATATCTTATGACTGTTTTAGATCAGAAAAGTTCGATGATGTAAACAGGTTTTGGGATTGAATCCTCTTTACTGATTTCCCCAAAAGAGCAGGTTGAGGTAATGGAACGTATCTTTGGCAGCAATTCGGATTATTGTCTGCGGTAATTTATTATAACTTAAAGATATAAAGGGGTTCTGATTGAAGCATCAGAGCCCTTTTGCTATAATCAAATCAGAAAAAAACAAAGGATTCCGGCAATCGGGAGAATGGTAGATCGTATGAAAGAAGAATGTTTAATTTGTAAAGCGCCCCTGGAGTATCTCCAGGAAGATATAGAAATGGAATGTGAGCTGTGCCATAAGAAAGAAAAGAGCAAAACAAGATGTATCAATGGTCATTATGTCTGCAATGAATGTCATCTGCAGGGGATTGACAGCCTTGTGGGACTCTGCATGAGTCAGACGTCGAAAAATCCGGTTGTAATCCTCAATGAAATGATGGCGCTGCCTTTTTGCCATATCCATGGACCGGAACACCATATCATGGTAGGCATGGCCCTTCTGACTGCTTATAAAAATTCCGGCGGAGAACTGGATCTGAAAAAAGCGCTGGTAGAGATGAACAGCCGGGGAAGTTCTGTTCCAGGGGGAGCATGTGGATTCTGGGGCGCCTGTGGAGCGGGAATCAGTGCAGGAATGTTTATTTCCATTGTTACCGGCTCTACACCTTTAGGACAGGAAAATTTTGGACTTTCTCATAAAATGACGGCCAGCGCTTTAGGAGCCATCGGAGAAATCGGCGGTCCCCGGTGCTGCAAACGTGACTCTTATCTTTCCATTCTTAAAGCAGTTGATTTTGTAAAAGAAAATCTGGGGATTTCTATGGAGATGCAAAAGATCCGATGTTCTTACAGCAGTCAAAATAATCAATGTATTGGGAAACGCTGTCCATTCTGCCGATGAATTAAAAGAGCAGATGGAATCGATGCTGAGGAGCCGTTATGATACTAAGCGTAAGCAGAAGAACAGACGTGCCTAACTATTATTCGGACTGGTTTATCAATAGATTGAAAGAAGGATTTCTATATGTCAGAAATCCCATGAATATACATCAGATGGAAGAATTTATCGATTGCGTAATGAACGGAAGAAAACCGGAAGTTACAGTGTACGATGGAACAAAGTCTACACAGATTGGATTTGCCACAACAGAAGCCTGGAAAACAGGCGAGATTGTAAAAATTAAATATTAGCAGAAATGACAGGGTGCCGCAAAATTACCGAATTTGGCAATTTTGCGGCACCCCGATTGCTCTATCTGGAAAAGAGCCGGCACTGTTATTTGTTCTTCAGATAAAACACCGCCAGCTGCGTCCTGTCTCGAAGTTCCAGTTTATCCAGTACGGCGCTGAGATAATTCCGGACAGTTCCCTCGCTTAAATATAATTTGCCAGCAATTTCTTTGTTGCTCAGCCCCTGGGCAACCAGATCGATCACTTCTAATTCCCTGGGACCGATGTGATAATCTTCCCAGGGAAAACTTTTTTGATTGTTCAGAAGTCCCGGGAGTTTTGCCGTGATCTCGCTTCCGTAGACTGTCTGGCCAGAGTATACTGCTTTCAGAGCAGGAATGATACTGTTGTAATCCTGTTTTAAAAGATAGCCTTTAGCGCCCAGCTTTAAAGCCTGGATAATGTACTCGTCATCTAAAAAGGTGGTGAGGAGCAGGATTCTGGCCTGGGGATACCTGGAAAGGATCTCTTTTGAAGCTGCCAGACCGTCCATCTCTTCCATACGGATATCCATAAGAAGAATGTCCGGAATCAGGGAGGCATACAGGGATACTGCTTCTTTTCCACTTTTTCCGGAACCACAGACTTCAATCTCTTTATCTGCCTCTAAAATGGTTTTCAGGGCAGTGGTAATTAAAAAATCATCGTCTACAAGCAAAATTCTCATAATACATCTCCTGTTATTCTAAAATAGAATTCTCCGTTTTTTTATTTGGGATCGTAACAAAAATCTGAAATCCTTTATTTTCCTGAAAATGAATGGTACCCTTCAGCGCTTCCACACGCTCCTGCATATTGGACAGGCCAATCCCTTTGCCGGGAGAGAAAGTTCCTCCAGCGCCGTTGTCCCGGATGATGAGCTGATACATGGCCGGGTGCTCCCGGATAGTCACCCAGGCTTTATCTGCCTGACTGTGGGCAGAAATATTAGAAAGCCCTTCTTTTAAAATGGCGATAAAACAGTAACGAACCTGAGGCGGAGGCGGATTGTCTATATCATATTCCAGAGAGACCGGGCAGTAATGGAAGTCTGCTACCAGATTTTCGGCAGTTTCTCTTAAATTTACAGCCTCATTGTGAAGGTCGTGGACGCTTTCCCGGATATTGTTCATGGCAGTATTTAAGGTGTCTTCTAACTGAGACAGAGGTTCTTTGGCAGAAGGGTCACGGAAGACAGTTTTCATAGCTCCGGTGAGCAGGATGGCCCGGGAGAGCATATGGCCTACATGGTCATGGATTTCCCTGGCAATCCGGTTCCGTTCTTTTAAGGTGGCGGCGTAGATCTCATAATTCTGTTTCTCGATCAAAGTCTTATTTTTTTCCTTTAACAACAGATTATGTTCAATTCCATCATCCCGGACCTTCTTGTAATTTTGAGAAAGTTTTTCATAAGAAGCACTGCGATACCACAGAATCCCTCCAAGACAGATTCCCATGAGAAGATAATAGATGACAAAGGAAGAATACTTAGAGGCAGGTAAGAAAAACAGGATTCCCAGAGGCATCAGAGCCCAGAGTCTGCCGGAAGAAAAGAGGACGGCAGAAAAATAGTCATAGGCCAGAAGGGGAAAGAAGAAAACTCCCTGAGGGAAAATCAGGGTTATGAGGCCATAGAGGGCCAGAGCCAGAAGAGGAAAGGGCTTCTTTGGGCAGACTTCAAAAAAGGCAGAAAGGGCTGCGGCCAGAAAAAAGAAGCATACATATACAGGGTCTGTCTGGAGCAGCAGGCAGGAGCCCAGTGAATAGAGAAGAAGCAGAGCCTTATCCGTAAGACGATTCAAAATACAATCCCCCTTTCCCGTTTTTATCAGTATATCATGATTTTCCCCAACTGCCTATGTGACATTTGTCATGGAGGATTCTGACAGGAGACACTGTGAAGGAGCCGTGAAGTCTGTTATGATAAATTCAGGATCAGACAGCGGAGCAGTCCGCAGCAGGATTTTGTGAAACCTTACAGGAAAGGAGACTGGAACATGTCTATGATTGAAATCAGAAATCTGGTAAAAAGATATAAAGACACCGTAGCCCTGGACCATCTGAATCTGGATATAGAGGAGGGAGAGATTTTTGGCCTTCTGGGGCCAAATGGTTCTGGAAAAACCACAGTGATCAACTGTCTGCTGGCTCTTTTGAAATTTGACAAAGGAAGCATTAAGATTTTTGGCCAGGAAATGGAGCCGGACAGCTATGAGATCAAGCGGCAGATTGGAATTGTCATGCAGAATGTGGCGGTATTTCATGAGCTGACAGTCTATGAAAATATCGATTATTTCTGCGGTCTCTATGTGCCGGATAAAAGGGAAAGGAAAAAACTGGTGGAGGAGGCCATAGCTTTCACCGGACTGGAGGGTTATGAGAAAAAACGGCCCCAAAAGCTGTCAGGAGGGCTTTTAAGGAGACTGAATATCGCCTGCGGTATTGCCCATAAGCCCAGACTGATCATTTTAGATGAACCTACGGTGGCAGTGGACCCTCAAAGCCGGAATAAGATCCTGGAAGGAATCTGCCAGATGAACCGTCAGGGCTCTACCATTATTTATACTTCTCATTACATGGAAGAGGTGGAACAGATCTGCAGCCGGATCGCCATACTGGATAAGGGCCGTTGTCTGGCCCTGGGGACTAAGGAAGAGTTGAAAAATATGATTAAGACCGGGGAGAAAGTCCATGTAGAAGGTATCCATCTTACACCTGAGCAGCTGGAAGTGATCCGCCATATGCCCCAGGTATTTTCCACTGTTTATGAAGATACAGACCTTACTCTGCGCTTCCAGGGAACCGGCAGTCATCTTCTGGGCCTTCTTCACTATATGGAAGAGGAAAATCTTATCTGCGGCAGATGCTTTTCAGAGCTGCCTACTTTAAATGATGTGTTCCTGGAGATTACAGGGAAAGAGCTGAGAGATTAGGAGGGACGTAAAATGCTTCAGATCATGAAAAGACAGATCCTGGTAAATATCCGGGAGAAATCCAATATTTTCTGGACCATGCTTTTTCCGTTGATCCTGCCTACTCTGTTTCATTTTACCCTGGGAGGTACCATAGGAGAAAATGCTATGGAGGATATCCGGGCAGCTTTTGTCACAGACCAAAATGCAGACAGCCAGGAAGAAGAGGCTTTTCTGAAATACCTGGAAAGTTTTGATCAGGATTGGTTTCAGATTATTCCCATGAGCCAGGAGGAGGCCAGGGAAGCTCTGAAAAACGATGAAATTCTGGGAATTTTCTACGGAGGGGAGGAGAAGAAGCTGGTCATCGGAGAGGACTCTACATACACCAGCATTCTTTCCCAGACATTGGAGATTTATGAGAAAAATGAACATATGCTGGCCCAGATTGCCAAAGAACATCCGGAAAATCTCCAGGCAGCAGCAGAAGCCATGGGAGAGTGGGGAGCTTATACAGAAACAGTGACGTTCCGGGGAGATTCCCTGGATTATACCCAGAATTATTTCTTTGCCCTGATTGCTATGACCTGCCTCTATGGAAGTTTTATGGGAATGTATAATACAGTAGGCGTCCAGGCAAATACCTCTGACTTAGGGGCCAGGCTGGCGGCAGGATGCGTAAAGCGTTATAAGACCATTACCGCCAGCCTCCTTTCTTCCTGGCTGGTAAGTTTCGCAGAAGTTCTGGTACTGCTTTTTTACATGGACGCAGTTCTGGGAGATATCCACATTGGAGAACAGGGAGGAGAAATCCTGCTGATCTGTTTTGCTGCGACCCTTTATTCTTCCAGTATCGGAATGGTCATAGGAACAGTGGGAACCTGGAGTACAAACCTGAAAAACGGTATTATCGTAGCAGAAAGTCTTGCCTGTTCTTTTGCAGCAGATCTGATGATCAGCGGAGTGAAAGAGACCATTGAGACATATGTGCCTGTCATCAACCGGATTAATCCGGGGGCTTTAATCACTGATGCTTTTTACAGCGTGCTGATCTACGAAGATGGAGAAAAATATTTCAGAAGCCTGTCTTTGCTGACTTTTTTCGGAATCCTGCTTCTGGCAGCGGCAGTCTTATCAATGAGGAGAATGCGATATGAAAGTATATAAAGGATATCTGATCGCCCTAAAAAGAAATGTATCCACAGTTATTCTGTACTGCACCATTTTTTTCGGCGTGGCAGTTTCTATGGTGTATATTTCCAATGGAGAAGAAAATACCGGGGCTTATTCTCAGGAAAGGCTTGCTATTGGAATTGTGGACAGGGACAACAGCCTGTGGTCCCAGGCCCTGGAGAAATATCTGGAGCAGTATCATGATGTGACGATAATGGAAGATGATATGGACGAGCTGGCAGAGGCGGTTTATGGCAGACGTATCCGCTATGCAGTGATCATACCGGAGAATTTTTACGAGGAGTGTATTCAGGGAGGGAGAAAAGTAGAATCCGTTACCGAATCCGGAAGTCAGTGGGAATATTATGTGAACAGCCGTGTAGATAATTTTATCAACAGTGCCAGAGTATATCTGGCTGGGGGATATACCCAGGAAGAAGCCGCCGAGAATGTGCTGGATACAGCAGATATCCAGGCCCAGGTAGAGCTGGAAAGTTCCAGGGAAGATCTGGGAATCTACAATGTATTCCGCTTTATGCCCTATCTGTACTTTAGTATCCTCTGCTTTGTCCTGGGACTTATCCAGAAGGAATATCAGAATATAGACATCCGGCGAAGACTGGAGGCCTCCAGCATAACCTTGAAAAATAAGAATATCCAAAGCCTCCTGGCATTTCTCACAGTGGGGATTTTTTCCTGGATACTTTGCGAGGGGATTGGGATAGCAACCTGCTTTTCCGAATTCTGGAGCAGCCCTAATAAATGGCTGATCCTGCTTAATGGATTTACCATTATGCTGGGTGCACTTGCAGCAGCCTTTTTTGTAGGCTCCATGGCCAGGACAGAGGCTGCGGTAAATGGAATGGCCAATGTGCTGAGTCTGGGATTCTGCTTCCTGGGAGGGATTTTTGTTCCTCTGGAATTATTAACAGGAGTGGTCCGGAGAATCGGCCAGTTTTTCCCTACTTACTGGTATGCTCAGAATATTTCCATCCTCAGCTTTAACGAAACCCTGACGGACTCTCTGAAGACCACACTGATTCAGGGAATGGGAATCCAGATTCTCTTTGCTCTGGCCTGTGTAGCGGTGGCTCTGACTGTTGGAAAAGCCAGGAGGCAGGAAGAGTAAACATCTCCTGCCTCCTGGCCGGGTTATGACTTTATACGTATAA
Source organism: Blautia sp. An46 (assembly GCF_002161645.1). Classification (NCBI taxonomy): domain Bacteria; kingdom Bacillati; phylum Bacillota; class Clostridia; order Lachnospirales; family Lachnospiraceae; genus Blautia; species Blautia sp. An46. The sequence continues at coordinate 170,717 of NZ_NFIF01000001.1, forward strand.
ACAGAATTCCCAATATCATGGCTAACAGCTGGGACAGAGACACACTGGCCCAGGTTCCCCAGATACTTGCCAGAGCAGGCACAAAAAGAAGCAGCAGGGCCAGAAGCACGGGCTCCCCGTAGATCAGCGTATAGGCCCTTAGGTCCTTTCCAGTGGCGTAAAAGTAAGAGGTAGTCACTCTGGATATGCTCACAAAAAGGTACCCTGCCAGGAAAACCGGCAGGATCCGGCTGATCTCTATGGTGACTGACCGGGAGGCGCCGAAAAGGGCTCCGGCCTGGTCCCGGAGGAGGAAAAGCAGCACTACGCATACCAGGCTGACCAGGAAAGAAAAGCGGTAGGCCAGATTCCGAAGCTGCAGGGTCTTCTCTTCTTTCCCCTGACCATAGGAAAGGCTTAACAGAGGCTGGCAGCCATCGCTGACTCCCTGAAGCAGGAGCTGTACCACGCAGCAGATATAGCTTACGGGAGCATAGCAGGTTACAGCCATGGCCCCTCCAAAAACAGAGGCGCTTTTATTTACCAGGATCAGCGTGATGTTGGGAGCAAAAGTCAGTCCAAAGGGAGAAATCCCTACCTGGAATATTTTTTTGATAAGTAGAAAAGCATGCTTTCCAAAGGAGAAGACAGGCTTTTCTTTTTTTCTCAGGAAAAAGCCCAGGCACACCAGGAAAGTAACTCCCTGGCCGATGTCTGTGGCAATGGCGGCCCCCGTCATTCCCATGGGAAAACGCCATACCATGAGATAGTCCAGGACAATGTTGGTGAGAAAACCTGCGATCATGGCCGCCATGGCTGTTACGGAGCCGCCCATATTCCGGATGAAAGGCACCAGCCCAGTGCCCAGAACCTGAAAAACAGCTCCCAGAGATATAAAGAAAACATATTCTCTGCCCAGGGTATAGATTTCTCCTGTGGCTCCAAAAAGTCTCAGCACTGGAGCTCCTATAGCCATAAGCAGAAAAGTAAAGAGAATCCCCAGCCCAAAAAGGAGAAAAAGGGCCATGCTGAAAAATTCCCGGCTTCTTCTGGGCTTTTGGCTGCCCATGGCAATGGAGTATTCTACGGCTCCGCCCATGCCTATGCCAGTGCCTGTGGCCTGGAGAAAGGCGGTGAGAGGATAAGCCACGTTAATGGCGGCCAGGGCGCTGTCCCCCATAGCATTTCCCACAAAGAAACCGTCGGCGATGGAGTAGACTCCGGACAGGGCGAAAGCCAGCATGGAGGGAATTACATATTGAAAAAATTCTTTATGGTCTTTCATCAGTCTGTGTCTCCTAAAAAGCATTTACTGATGATAATAGCTGAAGAAATCGCCCATTTTTTCCATGGATTCTTTTAAGACCTCGACCCGGGGCAGATATACGATGCGGAAATGATCTGGCTGGCGCCAGTTGAATCCGCCTCCGTGGACTACCAGGATTTTCTTCTCCCGGAGGAGGTCCAGGGCAAATTTCTCATCATCCAGAATATTGAACTTTTTCACATCCATTTTAGGAAAGATGTAGAAAGCTGCCTTTGGCTTTACACAGGTGATTCCGGGGATGTCTATAAGCTGCTTGTAGATAAATTCCCGCTGCTCGTAGATCCTTCCTCCCGGCAGGATATAGTCATTTACGCTCTGATGGCCGCCTAAGGCAGTCTGGACAATGGACTGGGCGGGAACGTTAGAACAGAGACGCATATTGGAGAGCATTTTGATGCCTTCAATGTAGTCTTTTGCGATTTTTTTGTTTCCGCTGAGGATCATCCAGCCGATACGGAATCCGGCGATCATGTGGGACTTTGACAGGCCGCTGTAGGTAACGCAGAACAGGTCGGGAGCCAGGGAAGCGATAGAAACATGTTCTTCCCCGTCCATGACCAGCCGGTCATAAATCTCGTCAGAGAATATAATAAGCTGATGCTCTCTGGCAATGTCCACGATCTGCTGAAGGACTTCTCTTGGATACAGGGCCCCTGTAGGATTGTTAGGATTAATGATCACTATGGCCTTTGTCCGGTCTGTTATCTTCTTTTTGATATCTTCCATATCCGGATACCAGTCTGACTGTTCGTCGCAGATGTAATGGACGGCTTTTCCTCCGGCTAAAGTAGCGCAGGCTGTCCACAAAGGATAGTCCGGGGAAGGGATCAGGATTTCGTCCCCATTGTCCAGAAGGGCGGACATACTCAGATTGATCAGTTCGCTGACACCGTTTCCGGTGTAAATGTCTTCTATAGATAAATTCGGGATTTTCTTTAGCTGGGCGTACTGCATAATGGCTTTTCTGGCAGAGAACAGACCCTTTGCAGAGGAGTAGCCTTCGCAGTCTGTAAGCTGCCGGCGCATATCGTAGATCACTTCATCCGGTGTCTTAAAACCAAAGGGGGCAGGATTGCCGATATTCAGTTTCAGGATATGCATGCCTGCGTCTTCCATACGCTCTGCTTCGTCTACTACTGGTCCTCTTACGTCATATAATACATTGTCTAATTTTGATGATTTTTTGAATTCTCTCATTTCTCTTTCTCCCAAGGTTTGATTTTCTTTTTCTTTTCCCATTAACCATTCTTCATCTACCTGGAGGGTTTCCGCCAGAAAGTGGAGAATATCTCCTCTGGGAAGGGTCTTTCCATTTACATACTGGCTGATATGGCTTTTTCCCAGCTTGACCCCTTTTTCAGAAGCTATGTGGACCAGGTCCACCTGTTTTTTGCCCTGAAGGTCCATTGCCGTCTTTAGTCGCTCTGCAAAAGTTCCCTTTAACATGGTTTTTCCTCCGAAAGTTCAATAGATTGAGTGCATTATAGTATATTTTAGTTAAAAGTTCAATAGAAAAATAAAAAGTTCAAAATAAATATGAGAAAAACAGGAAAAGTTCAATTTACAAAGCCGGCCCAGACACACGGGAGCTGACAGAAGCCTATTGAATTTTATGCAGGAAGGTGGTACCCTCAGAGTACAAAACCCTTGGATTTCTGTGCATGATACTAAAAAATAGGAGACAACAGATATGAATGAAAAGAAGACTTTCCGCCCTGTTCCAGGGCTGTCCAGAGAAGCAGAAGAGAAACAATTGGCCCTGATCCTGGACACAGCTCAGGAAAATCTTGAAAAGACCAGAAAGAATATCCAGACTCTGTCGGAAGATATCCATGATTTGATAGAGACCTATGGACCGAAGGACAAGGAGGGGCTGTCTCTTCTCCATAATACCCAGTCCCAGTTAAGGGAGAGCCAGAGGGAGCTTCTGAGATATGAGCGGGCAAGAAAAAAACCTTATTTCGGGCGGATCGATTTTAAAGATTCCAAGATCCCCTGGGAGGAGTCCTATTATGTGGGAAGAGTTGGAATCACCAAAGACAGTACAGACCCCCTGGTCATAGACTGGAGAGCGCCGGTGGCTTCTGTCTATTATGAGAACGCTCTGGGACCATGCAGCTATACGGTAAAAGATCATGGAACCTATAACATTGACCTGCGGCGGAAGCGTACCTACGAGATTGAAAATGATCATTTAAAAGATTTTTATGATTCAGATATTGTAGCTACAGACGAATTGCTGAACAAATACCTGGCAAAGAGTAAAAAAGCAGTTCTGGGAGAGATCATTGCAACGATACAGAAAGAGCAGAACCAGATCATCCGTAAATCCCCAAAGACCAATATGATCGTTCAGGGTGTGGCCGGTTCCGGAAAGACAACAGTGGCCATGCACCGGATTTCTTATATTCTGTATAATTATGAGGAGACCTTTCGTCCGGAGGACTTTTATATTATCGGAAGCAACCGTATACTGCTGAACTATATTACCAGTGTCCTGCCGGATCTGGATGTATACGGGGTGTCCCAGATGACGATGGAACAGCTCTTTGTAAGGCTGCTCTATGAAGACTGGGACGGAGAGAAATACCAGATCATTCCCGCAGATAAGAATGACAAAAGCAGCTGCCTGAAGGGGAGTCTGGAGTGGTTCCGGGATCTGGAAAATTTCTGCAGAGAATATGAAAGACAGCAGATACCCCGGGAAGAAATCCGTCTGAAAAGAGGCAGGAGACTGATCATGTCCGGGACAGCCATAGAAAATTATCTGAAAGACAATCCTCTGATGTCTATGCAGAGCAAGATCCGTATGCTGAATAAAATTCTTATGGCAAAGCTGGAAAATGAACTGAATTGTGTGGGAACTATCTATACACTGGAAGAGAGAAAAGAACTATTCCGGACCTACCGGAAACATTTCGGCGGAAGAAACTGGAAAGGATCTGTCTATGATTTTTATAGGGAGTTCCTCCAGACACAGCAGGAAAAAGGGAAAACAGCGCCTTTCCGGGAAAGTGCATTTGACCTGTACGACCTGGCGGCTCTGGCCTATATTTATAAACGGATCAAAGAGACAGACGGCATCCGGGAAGCCAGCCATGTGATCATCGATGAGGCCCAGGACTTCGGCATGATGGCCTACGGAGTCCTGGACTACTGTCTGAGGGGCTGTACCTATACGGTTATGGGAGATGTTTCCCAGAATATACATTTCGGCTGGGGACTGAATGACTGGAAAGAGCTTCAGGAACTGCTTCTTACCGGCCCCCGTGATACCTTCGGGATACTGAAGAAAAGCTACCGAAATACTGTGGAAATTTCCAGATTTGCCACGGAAATCCTCCGTCATGGAAGCTTTCCGGTATATCCTGTAGAACCTGTGGAGCGCCATGGAAAAGAAGTGTCCCTGGTTCCCTGCAGGAAGGAGAAAATGGTCCTGGAAACAGTAAAAATCCTCCAGAACTGGCAGAAAGAGGGCCATGAGACTATTGGAATGATCTGTCGGGACCAGGAGGAAGCCTCCTGGCTCAGCAGCTGTCTGAAAGATCATCTTTCTTTAGCAGAGAGCGACCTGGAAAGAGCGGAATTCGGGGAAGGGATCATGGTCCTTCCAGTGGAATATACCAAGGGACTGGAGTTTGACGCAGTGCTTCTCTACGACCCGTCGAAGGAGAAATATCCCTGGGAAGACGGCTATGTCAAACTGCTTTATGTGGCGGCTACCAGAGCCCTTCACGAGCTGGCAGTGGTTCATGGGGAAAATCTGACAGAACTTATCGGAAAACCAGTATCCAGAGAAAAACATATGGAATTCCTGGAAGGAAAAACTCAAAAAACAGAAAAAAATCCGGAGAAAAAACAGGACAGAAATACAGACAGAATACAGAAGGAAGGACAGCCCAAAGGAGATGTTTCCAGTAAGATTCCGGCTTTAAAAAAGAGGGATGCAGCTGGAGCAGGAACCTCAGAAGAAAGTAGGAAGGCAGGAGCAAAAAGCCCAGAGATTTCCCGCAAAGAAAAAGAGTGTCAGGAGAAACCGGCAGAGGATATCCGGTTGATCCAGAAGGCCCCCAGACCTCTTCCAGTCAATCCTTCTCCACGGCATTTCGGAGATATTCCGGACACCCAGGTCTTAAAGAATCTGATGATACAGGAAAGGATACATCCCAGGGAACTGGAGATTACAGAAGTAAAGAAAAGCAGAGCCTGGCTGACACTAAAGGGAGCATATGGAACTCTGCGGCTGACGCCTCTGGGAGAGACTGTGATCCGGGTTCAGTTTGTCAGGGAAAATGAGGGAAAATTCCCTCAGGGCTACTGGGACAGTGAGCCGGAAACCGGGGTAAACTGGAGTGCCAGGGCAGGAAAAGATACGGTGGAGCTTGCTACAGACAGGCTTATAGTAAGGATCCGAAAGAAGACAGGAGCCCTGACATTTTTTGACAGACAGGGGCGGAAACTGCTGGAGGAAAATCAGGAGATGCCCCGGCAGCTGGATGGAATTTCCAGAACCTGGGCCTATTTTCAATGGCCAAAAGAAGAAAAGATTTTTGCCAAAGGTATCCTGGCAGGCAACCAGGAACCTTTAAGTCATAAGGCCAGATATATCAGCTTTGGCGGGAAAAAGATGCGTATGCCATTGATCTATTCTTATCAGGGATATGGCATCAGCATTGGAGCGGGACATACGGTGCTGGGCTGTGATATTCCCATGTATGGTACTTATGTATATACAGAAGGAGAGGCCCAGGCAGATTATTATTTTATCTATGGAAATTATGAAACGGTAGTAAGACAGCATAAAAAACTAGTGTAATCCACTTTAAATGCCTTACCGTTTCACTGAGAATGTTTAAAGTGGATTACACTAGGTGTATAGAGGGAGGAGAAAATGAAAGTATTGATCATTGAAGATGACCAGGGTCTGCGCCAGGGCATTGCCTTTTCTCTGGCCCAGGAAGGCTATGAAGTTCTTCAGGCTCAGAACGGGAAGGAGGGATACCGGCTTTTTTTACAGGAAGCTCCCCAGGGGATCCTGCTGGATCTGAATCTCCCGGATATGGACGGCAATGACCTGTGCAGGAAGATCAGAGAAAGCTCCCAGGTTCCCATTCTCATGCTGACGGCCAGAGATATGGAGACAGATGAGATCATGGGACTGTCCAGCGGGGCAGATGACTATATGACAAAGCCTTTTTCTGTAGCGGTTCTGAAGCTTCGCCTGGAAAAGCTTCTGGGAAGAAAAGGAGAAAAGGCGAAATCTCATATTTTAAGCTCCGGGGATATAGTGATGGACACGGATCTGATCAAGGTATGGAAGGCACAGCAGGAAATGGAATGCAGTGTGACGGAGTTCAAGATCCTGAAATACTTCCTGGAAAATAAGAACCAGGTGCTGACTCAGGATCAGATCCTGGAGGCTGTGTGGGATCGGGAAGGAAAGTTTGTAAACCCCAATACCCTTCAGGTAAATATCGGAAGGCTGAGAAAGAAAATCGAGGAAGACCCCTCCAGACCAAGATTTATTAAAACCATTCACGGAATCGGCTATATATGGGAGGAGCGGCCATGACAGAGAGGATTTTATATGGAATCTGCGGCGTCTGTATCCTCCTCTGCCTGGCCTGCTGTCTGGGAACAATACTGTATTACCGAAGGGAACTAAGGAGGTTTTCCAGAGCTCTTCAGACCTATGAACAGACAGGATTTTTAGGTGATGAGGACTGTAAGGAAGAGATGGAATCCAAACTTCTCAGTCAGCTGTTCCGGGTATTGAGACGGTCTTCTCTGGAGCGGGAGAAAGCGGGAAAGGAGAAAGGGGAGATCGCCTCCCTTCTTTCTGACCTTTCTCATCAGTTAAAGACTCCTCTGGCAAATATTCTCCTGAACACAGAAATTTTAAAGGAGGAAAAGCTTACAAAAGAAGAACAGAAAGTGTTTCTGAAACGGAACCAGGAACAGGCGGAAAAAATGCAGTGGCTGATGAAAAATCTGGTAAAGGCTTCCCGGCTGGAACAGGGAATCCTGACCTTTGAGAGCCATCCTGCTCCCCTGGGAGAGACCATTGCCAAGAGTATAAACGGGGTGTATGCCCAGGCCAGAGAAAAGGATATAGAGCTGGAGGCAGGGCCTTTTACCGAGTGCTTTCCGGTGCATAATCCCAAATGGACTGCCGAGGCTATGGGGAATATCCTGGAAAATGCAGTGAAGTATTCTCCTGCCGGGAGCACTGTAAAAATAGAAGTCCGGCCTCTGGAGATGTATGTACAGGTGAATATCCGGGACCAGGGACCGGGGATACCGGAGAGGGATTTCAATAAGATCTTTCAGCGTTTTTACCGAGGCAGCCAGGTGGAACAGGAAGAAGGCACCGGTTTGGGGCTGTATCTGGCCCAGCTTATCCTGCAGAAAGAGAAAGGCTATATTACGGTGTCTTCCAGGGAAGGGCAGGGAAGCTGTTTTTCCCTGTTCCTTCTAAAAGATCAGATGTCTTGACAATAGAAAGACAGTCAATTAATTCCTGATAAGTGTACAATTTGTAGGCTGCGCAAACTTTATTTGTTCTATAATTTATGAAGCCAAAGATAGAATCTGATTCGTTATAATAAGGGTGAGCAAAATCCATATTAGTGAATTGTATCAATGGCTGTCCGTTGGAATCTTTAACATTCAAAACGATATCGCTGCCGCTAAATGCAGCTTCTGAAGGTCCTGTGCGGTGAACAGTGCCGGTAGCTTCGATTTGAAAAAAATTTGTGGTCAGGGAATATTCGGAAATACTTTCTTCCGAAAAAGATGAAGGATTTTTTATCAAGTCATTATCCTCCGGTTTAAGGCTTACATTTTCATTATAAGTTTCTTCTGTTTTTGCAGCAAAGTCCGGATGGACTGCCGACAAGTTTTTCCATTGATCACACAGAGAAATATCTTTTAAGGTAACGGCATATATTCGATTTCCTCCCTCGCCATGATCTAAAATATACGCTAATCCAGATTCTTGGTCAAAAACATATTCCGGTGCTAGGCCAGAGGCGGATTCATAAGAAAATTCTGAATAATGGGTCAAGGAGTTATCATGGGGAATGGTAAAACCGCTGAGAACTGCCCGGGTCAAAATACTGTCACTATATATTAGAATCTGGCCGGAATTGCTATAAAAATCAAAGCTGATGCTCGCCGTACCCGGAAATTCAGATATAGACAAACACTGTTTTCCGCTATCCAGATTATAGACGTAAATATTGGTATAATAAATCCCTCGCTCTGCAAGGATGATAGCATAGGCCTTATCGGGTGTTATATAAATTTTACTGAATGCATATCCGTCAGCCGGAGCGGAAACAGGAAATAAAATCTCTGGATTCCCGGATGTTAAAGGGTGACGTACCAGGCAGGCGTTCTTTAAAAGATTTATCGGCTCTGCAGAACTTTGAGCCTGCAGATAATATATGGCATCCGGAGATTCTATATACAGGGGGCCGTTTGAAGGATTTTCACTGATGGAGGCAATAAGGGTTGCTTTTTCTTTTGAGTTCTCCGTTTCATCCAGGTTTTCTGCAGCTTTTTCTTCTAAAAGCGCTCCATCTGAACCGTAAATATAATTCTGTCCGTTTCTGCATATGGTGATTTGCTGTCTTTCAGCATCATAGGCGATTTCAGGAACCTTATCTTTTGACACATATTCTGAAAAGAACCACTCCTCTGTATAATCGTTTCCTTTCAGGAGAAAATTGTCCAGAGGCTGGAGTAACCGGTTAAAGATTTCTATATGAAAAATACCATCTTCTTTCACAGCCGCACTAAACAGACAACTGCTGTCCTGCGTTTTCCCGAGAAGTCTGCCATTTGTTTCGATTGTGCCAAGCTGAGAGAATGCCTCTCTGTAATTTGCCTTTAAGTATTCAGATTCTAACAGCGCCTGGATATATTCTGTATATGGCTGACCGGGATAAGTATCATTAAGTTCCTTAATGCTTTGAAGGGCATTCAGCATATTGTCCATTTGAATTTCAGAACGGATTTTTAATACATTTTCCGTAATATCCTGATAACGGGCACGTAAAACAGACACTGAAGTCAGGATAAAAATACCGGCCAGGATTGCTGTGCTGACAAGTGAGGCACGGATGATCCGCTTTTTCTTACGCCGTCTGTGTCTTTGATATAACTCATCAAAACCGCAGTTTAGCAAAGGAGCGGCCAAGCGCAAAAATTCTACTTTTAATTTTCTTAGGCTCATATGCAAAGTATCGGCTCTGATATCGGCACTTAGCGGCTCAATGTATTCCTCCTGCACCAGGATCTCGCCGTTATCCATGACCATTTCCTGTGTTACATGCCTGAGGAGATCGGGAAATACATTTTCAGGCTCTCCAGAAACCAGAAGCGTTAAAATGTGGTCAGTTTTTCCCTGATGGATCTCTTTAAAGAAGCGTATTTCTTCCATGCACCAGGCAGATTCTTTTGTTTTCTCTGAACAGATTACGATTAGATAACAGGATTGCATCAAGGCTTCACGAATATCATTTCCGAGATTTCCACTGGTAGGAAGTTCACTTTGGTCCCGAAAAACACGGTGGATTTTGGCTTTTTCTGCTTTTCTCAGAGTTTTTGGAGGACGATAATTTTCCAGAAGTTTTTGAAGTTTTATAGCAATAGACATATCCAGGGGTAAATGCCTGTAAGATATAAATGCATCATATTTATAGTTATCCATTTTTATTGTTTTACCTCTTTATTCCTGCGAGCAACGAGTCAAGGGGGCATGTTTGCATCGGGGTCTTTGACTAATCAACAATATAGTATAATTCTTTTTCTTTGCTGGAAAGGCTTCGGATACCGTTTTCTGAGGTTAACATCTGATCAGCCTTTAAGTACAACTCATCCAGAGATAAGACAGGAAATTGTAAAGCCTTTTTACTTCCGTTTTTCTGCAGATCGCAGATCAATCCGTTTGCAAGCCCATAACCTCCGGAATTCAGTTCCAGTACTTTCTCACCAGTATCGGTATCGTAGATCTCGCAGCAGTTTTCTCCATTGAGCAGCAGATAACTGCCATCCAGATTCTGGCCACCGTTGCCAAAGGCCATATTTGCATTCTGGGAAATGATTTCTATGGGTTCCCGGAATGCTCCGTTTTCATCCCGATGTGCGACATATACAGAGCCGCTGAGAGTAGCCTGGCTCTCATGATTAATATATGCCAATGTGCCGGTGGACTCGTCGTATTGGAAAACGCTGGCATAATCGAAAAGCTTTTCCCCTGTATTCAGATCATAGATTGCTTCCAGGGAATTTCCCACATTGGTTTCTAAGGTACAGATCAATAAACCGTCCGAGGTAAGCATACCGTCCTTTCTGCTTCCATAGTTGGAATCTTCAAAAAAAGAGACATCCTTCTCACCTGTCAGATCAATGATGGCTGATCTGGACCAAGAAGCTGCTAATAGTAAGTCTCCCTCAAACTCCAGATGTGAGATCCCGTAATTCCCCAGATCACGGATGTCTAAAGAATCTAAAGTCTCTCCGGTTTCTCCGCTGTAGATCACAATATGGTTTTCCCCCTCGCCGATGTGGTAACTGACAGCTAATCGCCGGTGATCCCGGTCAACGGTCAGACAGATTTCCTCTGAAGCAACCTCCGGTTCCAGTTCTGCCAGGCAGTTTCCTTCAGCCGACCATAATTGAAGGCGGTCATCTGGTGTCTGCAGAAAAACATGAGAGAAATCAGGGGTTATATAATATGCCTTATGATTTTTCAGAGAAACCCGGATTATAGGTTCCTTCAGGTTGTCGGCCTCCCAGACAGTCAGATAGAGGACTTCTTCTTCCATCTCCACATTTGCGTACCTTTCCCCGTCTTCACTGACCATAAGATATTGTTCGTCTGCCAGAGATTCAATTCCGAAATTGTCCTCTACCCAGGAGTAGGTGCGGAATTCTACGGAGGTATGCTGATATAGAAGGCCGCTTTCCGGTTCTTCATAGACAACCCCGGGAAGGACTGTCAGCCATCGTCCTTCTTCTTTGGACCAAAGAGCAGCGGTTGCGGTTTCCGGATAACCGTTATACGTGATTTCAGAATTATCAGCAAAGCCACAGGAAAAGGCAAGTACATTTCCGTTTTTCATTTCTCTGACCCCATGCACTTTATAGCCGTTAGACATAAGTGCCTCTGCCAGAATATCAATTTCTTCATTTCCGGTGCTTCCGGTATCATCAGGTATATAATCGTAATGCGCTGTGATATAGTCATCCGTATTGAGATAGGAATGCTGATAATTTTCCCCTATTTCCCGGATCTTTTCCGGAAGCGTTTCTTCTGTATGGCTTTGCCCCTTTTCATCAATTCTGTCTAGCAGTTCTATTTCCGATTCTACGGCGTCTCCATTTCTCTGTCCTAAAGGGAAGGTTTGTTTTACCACCCAGCAGTTTCGGGAATCTTCCTCCCATATGGCAAAAAGATTTACAGAAGCATCTTCCCGATTCTGGGCTTCATACTGTCCGGAAAAATAGTTTTCTCCGGTGTCTGTCCAATACAGATCCAGTTGCAGAGATATTTTATCGTCTTCTGTCAGGCATTTTTGTCTGGAGGCTCTTTCTGCACTTTCGTCGAAATAAACCTGCTCTGTATCACAGGAAAAGATCAGATCGCCGTTATAGGTGTCATAGAGATAGGTATTATCGAAATCTGTCAGTGCGACTTTTTTTCCTTCATCATAGGGTTTGCAGATCCACCAGGATACTACGTTAAAAGGGACTACGGCCCGGGATAGCAGCGGGAGCTTTCCTTCATCGGCGATTTCCTGGGTGACGGCGCTTCTCAGCGCAGCCTCTGCTTCAGGAAGTATTGGGCGTTCCGGATTTTCCAAATTTTTCGGAAGAGATTCCTGGGCCAGGAGTATGGCCAGACGATGGTTGCCGGAACCTGCAGCGGTTTCGGCTTCCGAGGCCAGACGCAGAGATTCGTTTTCGTAAAGGGCTGATTGCCTGCTTGAAATCTGCTCCAGCATAAACAGGCTGTAAGCAGAAAAACTCAAAGCAGCGCAGAGAATCAGAGCAACGGCGATGGAAACATTTCTTCGCCTTGCTCTCTGGGCCCTGCGGTACAGATCATCAAACCGGCATCCCAGGATTGGGGCAGCAATACGATAGTACTCTGTTTTCAAGCGGTGCAGCTGCTTTTTTAATGACTCCCCCCGGATATCAGCCCCCAGTGGTTCCACTTCTACACGCAGCAGGGTCTCTTTTCCATCTTTCCCAATAGTCCTCCGGTTTTCCCAGCGGATCTGTTCCGGGAAGACCTCATCCGGTTCACCGTCGATCAGCAGAGGGAGGATCCGGTTATTGCTGTTACCCCATATCTGTTTAAAATAATTGACTTCTTCCATACACCACCGGGATTCTTTCAGATTAGGGGAACAAATGAGGATAAGATAACGGGACTGGGCCAGGGCCTGCCGGATATCCTCTCCCAGGTCGCCGCTGGTAGGAAGTTCTGTCTGATCCCGGAATATCCGCAGCTTTCTTTTTTCTGTACTGTGTTCTCCTTTGATAACGATTTTATGTTTTTCCAGAAGTTTCTGGAGCTTATCTGCCACAGCCATATCCTTTGGAAGATGTCTGTAGGAAATAAAGGCATCATAATGATAATCAGTGATATTTCTCTTCTCGGTCAAAGATTGTCCTCCTCCCGGTTATATGTGACAAAGACAGGCTTTGCCTTTTGGGAGGATTTCCAAAGCCTGTCTTTATTCGGTCATTATTTTTCTATTCTGTATCCAAGAGAAACCAACATTTCGATCACCTGTTTTACAGTACGCCGGTCAAGGTCTTTTTCATCTTCTGTCAGGTCCTCATAAGGAATCATGGATTCATGTGTTTTGCGAGCCCTGTCTGTTGTTTCTCCGTATTTCCAGCCCTGTCTGGTACGTTCCTGCTGCCAGGCCTCGTGTACTCCTTTGGCAATAAATTCTATATCCCTTTCCGAGACTTTAGATCCAATTCCCATAATCTCCTCCTGCTTCGTTTTCGATTTCCAGGCTTAAATAATCATCTTATCTTGCTTCCGCAGGAATTGCAGAATCTGGAACCGACAGGTACTTTTGTGCCGCATTGCGTACAGAACTCAGACTGGCCGCCGCCTGCCGTCTGACTGTCCTGGGTGGTTCCGGAGGTATCTGTTCTGCCAGCAGTGGAAGCCTGGCCTTCCAGTAGCCGGATATTGGTCTCCAGTATTTGGATTACCTGATCATCCAGTTTTGCCTGCTGGACCATGCCGCCGATCTGTGTCAGCAATACCGGCCATGCCACAAAGAGCATGATCATGGTAGGGACGATCTGCTGACCGAAAATCCCGACTTTTGCTTCGATGTTTACGCCCCCTGAGACAGGCGTCAGTTCTACATTAAGTGCAGTTTTCATACCCAAAACCGACTTGAATAAACCGCCTTTAGTTATGCTGAAATAATTTCCCAGAGCGCTGTCCCCGGTAGTAAAGGTATAGCCCTGTTGGGAAAGCTGTTCTCCGGTCTGCCGGATGACCTCCGAATAGTCCTGCATCTGTGTCGGTACGAATTTCGTTGAATTAAATGTTCCCATAATCCCCCTCCTGTTTTTCTCTTCTGGCATTCATCTCATAAAGTACCGCCAATTCACTGATGGCATCCAATACCAGAGTTTTCTCATTGTCAGACAGGATTTCCTCCATTGTTTTCAGCCTGTCGATCACCCGATTTACCTGATCTTCCATTTCTTCATCTGTAATGATCCCATCTTCCATGATTTTTTTGAAGCTGTCTTTGCTTTCCACAACTTCATCCAGCAATAAATAACCTGTCTCTGCATCAAATAGTTTCATAAAGTTTTCTTCCTCCTTTTAATGCAATTTATTTCCGCAATGCCGGCAAAATCCCCAGTCGCCTTCCACAGGTTTGCCGCATGCCGGACAAAGGTTCTTTTCCAGGATTTTTGCAGGTTCCCGCTCATATTTGAAATCCATAATGTTTTTGAAGACCGGGGAAGAGCACCATTCTTTGATCTCCAGCGCCCGCACCGACAGGAAGGGATGGTTCTGGCTCATTAAAGCATAGTACTGAAGCATTTTATTCCAGTTAGAATCGTCCATAAAATCCCGGTATTCCTCTGCCTGACGCATATAAAGTTCCATGTCAAGACGTTCAGCCATTTCCCTGCTTCCGGATGCCAGAAGGGCCATGACCTGTGCTACGGTTTCAGAACCGTCCATATAGATAGCTGCTGCTCTGTCACAGCTGAATTCACTGCATCTCTGCCAGTGGAAAAACGCCAGCTGAAGTCCGCTGGTAATAAGATTTCCTCCCAGAATATTGGCCCCGGCAGACAGAAGCATGCTTGCCATAGTTTGATATAAGACATGGCGGCAGGCAATATGTCCGCATTCATGGGCAAGTACGGCGCTGATCTGTTTTTCGTTCATCAGATCTACAAGGCCGGAGGTAACGGTTATAGAGATAATGCTGTCACCCATGGTATATGCGTTGGCTGCCGGATCCAGTTCCAGATAAAATTCAGGTTCCCGGATACCCAGTACTTCACAGATGGGCGGCAGCAATGCATAAAGTTCCGGCAGCTGCCGGGGGCCGATCTGCACTTTGTTTGACATATTAATCCCCCGGATCATATTCTCGCTGAACATTTTCATAAAAGCCTTCAGTGCAGTGGAAAATCCGGGAATCTGCTGCAGCTCCCGCAGCGCTTTCTGGTCCTGGGGATGGTAATAATCTCTGGGATTGATGCTCCGCATATTTACTCCTCCTTCTTCATTGCATATCCTGCAGTTTTTAGTATATGTCCTATGGATTTTACCAGGTGCGTATCCAAGTACTGGTAGTCAGTGTCATAGTACCTGCCGACTTCAGGAAGTTTTTCCCATGGGACAAGACAGGTATGAAGCAGTTTTTTCGGATCCTTGTTGGAGCCGGGAGGCATCTGCTCCGGTGTCCCGCTTTTCCATCCTTCGCAGAAAAGGCTGGCTTCCCACCGCAGATGCTCTCCTATAGACAGATTTTCTACAAGAACTGGATTTTTTTCAAGATCCTGTTCGTAGGAACCGTCGGGAAGGCCGGAGACGATCACATAACCTGCTGCGCAAACTTTCCATGGAATATGGACTGCCATGGCACGGCTGGAAAATTTTTCGTAAATACTGGCAGTTTTCCAGAAGGTATTCTCATCTCCCTGCTCCCCATAGTATTGTTTATAAAAACAATGTACCGCTTTGGCCATTCCATCCAGTTTTTCGTTGATCAGGATATCATAGCTGTAAATCTGTTCCTGGCAGCCGAAGCCTGCAAGCCCTTCGGTTTTTAATATACCGCTGTCTTCACTGATGTTTTTTTCTTTTACAAACAACGGAACCTTCTTTTGATACCGCTGCAGGATGTCATCGAGACGCAGAGCCAGCTCCATGTTTTTGGCTGCGTCAGTCCCTGTGAAGAAAATCCCGTCCGGGCAATGGGAGGTATGTATAAAATATTCGTAAAACTCTTTTGTGTCAGGCTCTTCCCTGCACAGATCAAGCTGTACTGCCTGTCCGAGGGCCGGATTGCTGACCTGAAAATAGGCAGTTTTTTCCGCTGCTTCTGCACCAAAAAGCTGGATTCGTATATGCATTCCGGCTGTCTGGACTCCTGGGATCAGATATCTGCACAATTCTTCCGCAGTACCGGACCAACCTATAACTGCCAGATTGAAATCACGTTCCACACGCCCAAGGATATTGTCACTTTTGGGGAAGACCGTCAGATATTCTTTAGATAGGATTAACTGTCTGGCTGCCAGCTCTTCAGGATCCTCCCAATGAATATCCCATTTCTGATAGATATTATTTTCTGCAATCCTGCGTATTCTCTCACGCTCACTTAATACATATAAATGAAGCCTGTCCGGAATTTTTTTGTCTTCAGCCTGGCATATTTCATTCAGAAGCTTAATGTTTTTCCATCTTTTAGAATGCATACAGATAATGTAGGAATGTTTTCTGCATCTGGAGGCAATCTTTAAGAGGAAAAGGTTTCGCCGCTCCAATGCAAAAGAAAGTTTGAATGCACCATACCGGTAAATATCGTTTTCCAGATGCTTTCTGTCTTCCGTGTCATCTGCATATTCATCTCTGCCGCATAGAACAAGGATGGTTCCGTTCGGGTCTTTTTTGTGGATATCTTTTACCAGAAAAACAGACTCCTGGGAAACGCCATAAATTAAGTAAACATTGTGTCTGCTTCCTATAGTCCGCAGGAACAGAAGACGCAGCCTGCCCATAATGCCGCCACCTATATTAGCGACTACCATGACCGCCAGCAATACCATTGCAGAAAACATGACTACACCATAAATTGCCCGATACAGCTCTATATTTTCCGAAGCCTTTGTAGATCCGATATCCAATTCCATTACCATGATACGGCCAGAACTGAATAAAGCAAGAAATAGGCTGCCAATTGCGTGGAGCAAACTGCTGTCATCTACGGCGAACCCCCAGAAATATCCCCAAAAATAAACGCTGAATCCAATTACAAGAAATACAATAAATAATGTCAGGCCGTATTTTCGAAACCAAAGATTATGTTTCGATACAAAATACAGCAAAAAAAGCATCATAGCCAACCCGATGATCCAGGTCAGACAAAAAACCATCACTTCTCCCATGAATCTTTCCTCTCACTGTTTCGGCTGTTTACAGGCGACTGCTGCGGGATGCAGAGTGGTCAAAGACACAGATGCAAGCATGTCCGCCGGACTCATTGTCAAGAATAAAAACAGAGCTGCTGCATTAAATATTTTGATCGTTATTTAATGCGACAGCTCTGTTTTACCATGCTGACCTTTATCTCCCGCATGTAGAATATAATTATATTAATATGCTTATTTTACCATTTTTGGTTATTTTGTCAATTGATTTCTGTAAACATTATATAAATATTAAAAAAAGCAATAATTAAAGAAGAATTTTATGTAATTACTGATTATAATTTTGAGTTTAATTTTCTTCCCTTGTAAAGGAATGGTTCTTTGGACGAGGAAAACTGACAAAATTGTCAGGAAAATATCGGGAAATTTCCAGGAAATGTCAGGAACCTTATGTATAATATAAGAAGCATTAAAATATGGAAACGAGGTGCTTATATGGAAATTTTGAAGACAGTAGGTCTGAAAAAATATTATGGAAAAGACGCCAGTCTGGTGAAGGCTCTGGATGGCGTGGATATGTCTGTGGAGGAAGGGGAGTTTGTAGCTGTGGCAGGAACCAGCGGCTCAGGAAAATCTACCCTTCTTCACATGCTGGGAGGCCTGGATTACCCTACACAGGGAAAGGTTTTTGTGAGAGGAAAGGATATTTTCGGCCTTAATGAGACAAAACTGACGATTTTTCGGAGAAGGAATATCGGCTTCGTTTTCCAGAATTACAACCTGGTTCCCATATTGAATGTCTACGAAAATATCGTGCTTCCCATTGAACTAGACGGGGAAGAACCGGACAAAAAATATGTGGAGGAAATCATAGAAACTCTGGGGATTAAAGACAAGATCTATAACCTTCCCAACCAGCTTTCCGGAGGACAGCAGCAGCGGGTGGCCATTGCCAGAGCCCTGGCCTCAAAACCGGCCATCCTTTTAGCAGATGAGCCTACCGGGAACCTGGACTCCAAGACTTCTCAGGAGGTATTGGGACTGCTGAAACTGACCAACTCCCGTTTTTCTCAGACCATTGTGATGATCACCCATTCAGAGGAACTGGCTCAGCTCTGTGACCGGATCATCCGGATCGAAGACGGCAGGATTGTAGAGAACAGGGGGTGAGGAGATGCGTAATAATAACCGAAAAGTCATCGGAAAGCTTTCCTCCAGAAGCATGAAAAAGAACCGGATGCGGAACCTTTTTGCCATAAGCGCTATCTGCCTGACCAGTCTTTTGTTCACTGCGGTATTTTCCATGGGAATCGGTATGGGGCAGGCATTCCAGGAACAGGCTATGATGGAAGTGGGAGGAAAGTTTCACGCCGGACTAAAGAATGTTACCAGGGAACAATATGAAAAGATCACAGATAATCCTCTGGTAAAATCTTCCTCCTATAACATCTATGTGGGAATTGCAGAAAATGTAAAACAGCGCCAGGCAGAAATCCGGGTAGCAAGCGGAAAAGAAGAGCTGGACCAGAGTTTTGCCAGACTGAAGGAGGGAAGACTTCCCAGGGAAAAAGGAGAGCTGGCAGCAGATACCCTTACCCTGGAGGCTCTGGGAATACCGGCGGAAATAGGAGAGAAAGTTCCCCTGGAATTTGAATTTATGGGGGAGAAAACAGAACAGGAATTCATCCTCTGCGGCTGGTACCAGGGGAACGAGATCAGCCATGCCAGTGAGCTTTATGTGTCCCAGGCTTATTTTGAAGAGCTGAGCAGGGGCTATACAGAACAGGACTTTGTGGAGCATTACAGAGAAACAGGAGAGATATGCGGCCTCACTGCCGGTAATATTTTCTTTTCTGATGCCAGGAATATAGAGGAAAATGTGCAGAAAATCATCCAGGATGCCGGCTATGTGCCGGAAGGACAGGCGGAAGAAGGAACAGACCCTGATAAAGTAATCAGCTATGGGGTAAACTGGGCGTATCTTACCTCCCGGACAGAAAACCTGGATATGGGGACTGTGGTCCTTTTAGCCGGGGCTTTTCTGGTGATTTTGGTTACCGGATACCTGATCATCTATAATATTTTCCAGCTTTCCATTCTAAAGGAAATCCGTTTTTATGGACTTCTGAAAACGGTGGGGACTACCAAGAGGCAGCTGAAAAAACTGGTCTACCGCCAGGTGTGGAAACTTTCGGCAGTGGGAATTCCTTTAGGGCTGCTCCTGGGGTTCTTTGCAGGCCAGATGCTGATTCCCCTTCTTACCAGTCTTTCGGGATATGAAGGCCCTGCCGGGATTTATTTCAGTCCCTGGATTTTTGTCTTCGGCGCTCTGTTTTCCCTGGCAACGGTGTTTATCAGCTGCAGGAAACCGGCAAAGATTGCAGGAAAGGTTTCCCCGGTAGAGGCTCTCCGCTATACAGATGGAACAGTGAAACGACGGAGAAAAAAGAAAGGGTTGAAGGGCGGGAGAATATCCAGGATGGCTCTGGCAAATCTGGGGAGAAATAAAAAGAAAACGGCCATTGTGGTATTGTCAGTATCGTTGAGTATGATTCTTCTGGAAATCGTTATGACTGCAGTAGGAAGCTTCCGTATGGACCAGTATCTGGAGACCAGGCTTACCGGAGACTATATGGTGGGAAGTGTAGACTTTACCAGGTCTTCTCCAATGAATATGGACTATACCATAGATGAAAACTACCTTGCCGGAGCGGACAGCCAGACAGGAATTTTAGAAAGCGGAGAGCTGTGGGGAGACCGGGGGATGAAACATACCCTTACCGAGACTGGACGGCAAAGGTATGAGGCTCTTTATCAGGCTGGGAAGATGAATACAGAATACGAGGATACAAAAGAGCAGGCTCTGGAGGCTATTGCGGGTAAGGGACAGATCGATGAGGAAAGATACGCCTACTCAGATTCCCTTCTGCCAAAGCTGAAAGCAGCGGAAGGAACCATAGATCTGGAAAAATATGCCACAGGAGATTATGTACTGGTACAGAAGTTTGACCGGTACAGCAGTGAGAATGACAGCATTTATAAACCAGGAGACAGGCTCACTCTTTCCTATACTACAGAAGAATCAGAAGAAGTTTTCGAATACAATGAGAATGGGGAAGTTGTGAACTGGCATTATACCAATACGGAAGAGAAAGAATATGAAGTCATGGCAGTTATTGAACCGCTGCCTGCAAGCATGAATATGCATGCTTTTTCTCTTAATTCTCTGACTGTAGTGGTTCCTCTGGAGGATATGAAAAAATCTCCCAATGCCATTATGTTTGCGAAAACCTATACAGTGGATGAGAAAGACCAGCCGGCTTTTGAAAGTTATCTGGAAAACTATACAGAGCAGGTAAATACTTCTATGGGCTATCTTTCAAAGTCCAGTCTGGAGGAAGACTTTTCCGGCATGGTAAATTCCATGGCCACAGTAGGATATGCTCTGTGTGCGGTGATCGGAATCATCGGAATCCTGAATTATGCCAATTCTATGCTTACGGGGATTATCTCCCGAAAACAGGAGCTGGCTGCTATGCAGAGCATCGGCATGACGAAAGGACAGATCAAGAAAATGCTCCTCTGGGAAAGCGGGTATTATATCCTGATCTCAGGATTGATCAGTGTGGCTTTTGGAAGCCTGGGGGCCTATTATCTGGTAAGTGCATTGAACGATGTGATCATGTGTTTCCAGTATCGGTATACGGCTCTGCCCTTTATCCTTATGATACCACTGTGTATGGTCTTAGGACTGGGAATTTCCCTGGCGGCCTATCGGCAGACCCAGAAAAAGAGCGTGGTGGAACGGCTCCGGGAAAGTGAATAGAGAAAGAAAATCGCTGCACAACAGCCTTTGCAGGTTGATGTGCGGCGATTTTTCTGTTTCAGAAATGTTAAGAAAAATGTAAGAATACCTTTAATAAATTCTTAGTTTCTTTTGCTACAATGTGCCTGTAAAAACAAAGGGAGGATCAGAAAAATGGATAACTACCATATATTGCTTGTAGATGATGACCGGG
Organism: Blautia sp. An46; assembly: GCF_002161645.1. NCBI lineage: Bacteria > Bacillati > Bacillota > Clostridia > Lachnospirales > Lachnospiraceae > Blautia > Blautia sp. An46. Next base: position 191,711 of record NZ_NFIF01000001.1, read on the forward strand.
AGATCGTGAAATCCCTTGGAAAACTGCTGGAACTGGAAGGGTATAAGGTATACAAAGCTTACGACGGTATGGAGGCTCTGGACCGTCTGATGACGGAAGAGATCCATCTTATCCTGCTGGACGTAATGATGCCGAAACTCAACGGCCTTTCAGCTCTGATGAAGATCCGGGAGAAAAATAACATACCGATTATCATATTATCAGCTAAAACAGAGGAAAGCGATAAGGTTTTGGGACTGTCTATGGGAGCCGATGATTATGTGACCAAGCCCTATAATACCCAGGAACTGATGGCCAGGGTGAAATCCCAGTTGAGGCGATATTTTGCACTGGGAGCAGCCAGGGTACAGGAGGACGGAAACCAGCTTAGAAACGGCGGTCTGATACTGGACAGAAATACCAAAGAGCTTACTGTAGATGGTCAGCCCGTGCGCCTGACTGCAACAGAATATAAAATTCTGGAACTTCTCATGAGCCATCCCGGCTATGTTTTTTCAGCAGAGGAGATCTATACTCAGGTCTGGCAGGAGCAGGCCTATGGAGTGGAGAATACAGTAATGGTCCATATCCGGCGGATCCGGGAAAAAATTGAGATCACGCCGAAGAATCCAAAATATTTAAAGGTGGTGTGGGGAATTGGATACAAAATTGAAAAGATTAAGTAAAAGACAGGAAGAAATCCTGTTGGGAGCCGGATTATTTTTAGTCCTGATTTTTCTGAATCTCACCTATATATATGCATGCTACGCAGGTATAAGTGAAGCTTATTATTACGTGGAGCAGGAACTGAAAGACTCCTGCTTTAAAGCCGCTGTGATTCTGGGAATCCTGACAGTGGTCTGCAGTATCGGGATTGGTTTTATATTTCATGACTATCTGAAAAGAGGGCCTTTAAAATCCAATTTCAAAATTTCAAAGCCGGACAAAATCTGGACAGAAATCAACGTGTTCCTGCTGGCTGTGTGCATTTTAAATTATTTCCGGGCTTTTCCTGCCTTTGGAAGAGAGATCTACATATGGGGATATGTTTTGATCGATTCTTATGATATTGTTCAATATCTGACGAGACTGTCTTTCTATCTGATCCTGCTGATCCCGTCTCTTTTTCTGGCGGTCAGGAAGATCTGTCTTGGAATCGGAAAGAAAACCTCTTTTATCTGGCAGCAGATCTGGCAGTACCAAAAGAGAACATCTTTGGAAAAACAGTTTCAGCACAAGTTCCGGATCCTTCTGGGAGCAGGAGGAATCCTTACGGCTGGAGTTTTATGGCTGACAGTAGGGCCCTGGAACTGGTATACCAACTGGGGGACTTTAACGGCAGGATTCTTTAGTCTGGCGGTGTTTTGTCTGCTTTTAAGAGTCTGTTTCAATAATCCGCTGGCAAGAGACGCCGGTTATCTGTACCATCAGATACAAGAGGTATCTGATGGTAGAAAGCTGGACGAAGAGTACCGGATCCCGGAGCATTCTTTCTTAAAAGAAGCAGAAAATTCTCTGGAAAATATTGAGTCTGCCATGAAAAAAAGTGTGGAAAAACAGGTCCAGGCAGAGCGGTTGAAGGCGGAACTTCTCACCAATATGTCCCATGACCTGAAAACGCCTCTTACCTCTATGGTGGGCTATACGGACCTGCTGAAACAGGAAGAACTTTCGGATCAGGCCAGAGATTATGTGGAGGCTATTGCTGCAAAGCAGGAGCAGTTAAAGGATATGATCCAGGATCTTTTTGATCTTTCTAAAGCTTCCAGTGGTTCCGAGCAGCTAAATATGGAGGTGCTGGATATGAATCGACTTCTGGAGCAGACCCTGGGAGATATGGAAGATGCCATTACAGCCAGCGGGAGAAATATCCGGCGGAAATTTTCCCAGGAGCCCCTTCCTTTCCTGGGAGATAATCTGAAAATGTACCGGGTGGTCCAGAATCTCCTGGAGAACGCCCTGAAGTATTCTTTAGAGAATACCAGGGTCTATATGGAAACGAAAAGACAGGGAAATCGGATCCAGGCTGTAATCAAGAATATCGCTTCCTATGAAATGGATTTTGCCCCGGAAGAGATCACGGAGCGGTTTGTCCGGGGAGATAAGGCCAGAACCACCCAGGGCCATGGTCTGGGGCTTGCCATAGCTTCCGCTTATGCGGCAAATATGGGAGGAACATTGCATGTAGAGATTGACGGGGACTTATTTAAAGTGATCCTGGAGTTCCCGGTAACAGAAGAGAAAGGCGGCAGCGCATATGGACAAGATTACGATCGTAGTACCCTGCTACAATGAAGAAGAAGCATTGGAATATTTTTACACAGAGATAAAAAAAGTTATGGAAAAAATGCAGGAAGTCTGCTTTGAAATCCTTTTTGTAGATGACGGTTCTGTAGATCAGACATTGATAAAGCTGAGAAAACTGGCTGAACGGGATCCAAGATGCAGGTACCTGTCTTTTTCCAGAAATTTCGGAAAGGAGGCGGCTATTTATGCCGGCCTTTCCCATGCCTCCGGAGATTATATAGGGATTATGGATGCAGACCTTCAGGATCCTCCCGGGCTTCTTCCGGAAATGTACAGGAAGCTTTGCCAGGAGGACTGGGACTGTGTGGCTACCCGCCGAAAAGACCGTCAGGGAGAACCGAAACTGAAATCCTTTCTGTCAGACTGTTTTTATAAAGTGATCAATAAGCTCTCAAAGATTCATCTGGTCAGCGGGGCCAGAGATTATCGGCTTATGACCAGACGGATGGTCAAAAGTGTGCTGCAGATGAGCGAGTATAACCGGTTTTCCAAAGGGATTTTTCAATGGGTGGGATTTCGTACTGCCTGGATAGAGTTCCCTAATCAGGAACGATGTGCGGGAAAAAGCAAGTGGCCTTTCAGAAAGCTGATTTCTTATTCATTGGAAGGGATTACCGGATTTTCGGTGGCACCCCTTTCTCTGGCTGCGGTCATAGGATTGGTTTTCTGTGTGATCTCTTTCCTGATGATCGGATTTATTGCTTTTCGGACGCTGATCTTCGGGGACCCGGTACGGGGGTGGCCGTCCATGGCCTGTATTATTTTTCTGGTGGGTGGGATCCAGCTGTTCTGCATGGGGATCTTAGGAGAGTATCTGGCGAAAACGTATTTGGAGACGAAGCACCGGCCCATTTATCTATTGAAAGAATCCAGTGAAGAGGACTATGAAGAGAGAAGCAGGAGAAGAAAAGATGAAAAAAATACAGACAGATAAAGAAGCCGGGATCTTACTGGCCGCTGCGCTGATACTGTGCTGGCTCTTTGTCCTCCAGTACGGGATTTTCGGCTCCAGAGTAGACTGGATCAGCCAGCACAGTGTGCTTCCGGATTACTTCCGGCAGAGATTTTATGCTACAGGAAATCTTTTTCCTGATATAGCCTGGAACCTGGGCGGGGGACAGAATATCTATAATTTTTCTTATTACGGGCTTTTCAGTCCGGTGATCCTGTTCTCCTATCTGCTGCCTTTTGTGCCGATGGGCCTGTACATAATGGCAAGCAGTATGGCTGCTTACGGAGCTTCTGCGGTATTGTTTTACCAATGGATAAAAAAGAAATTTTCCGGAGGCAATACGGGCTTTTGGACAGCCTGTATGTTTGCCCTGGCTGGACCGCTGATCTTTCACTCTTATAATCAGATCATGTTTGTAAACTATATGCCCTTTCTGTGTCTGGCCCTTATAGGAACAGACAGATTTCTGCAGAAGAATAAGAAAGGTCTGCTGCTCCTGGGAACCACAGGAATGATACTGACCAGCTTTTATTTCAGTGTGGGAGGAATTCTGGCACTGGGGTTGTATGGCGCAGGGACTTATATAGCCCAGACAGAAAAATTTTCCTGGAAAGACTTTGGAAAAAAAGCAGGAGGTTTTACCGGACCCCTTATACTTTCTGTCTGCCTGTGCGGGATACTTCTGGTTCCTACGGCGCTGGTGCTGCTGTCAAGGGAAAGTGGGGGAAATACAACAGAAGGAATGGGACTCTTTTCTATATCTCCTCTTCGTTTCTTTTACAGTCCTTATGGAGTGGGCCTGACCTATCTTAGCCTGGGCGGCCTTATGGGAAATCTTCTTAGAAAAGAAAGCTGGAAGAAAAAAATCCTTCCCGCAGGACTTCTGCTTATATTGTTTGTTCCGGTATTCGGATATCTTTTAAACGGCGGACTGTATGTGAAGGATAAAGTGTTTATTCCTTTTCTTCCATTGGTCTGTCTGGAAACAGGGAAGTATGTAGAAAATCTCAGAAAAGGCAGGGACAGATCAGGTTGGGCAGATTTACTGATTCAGGTTTTACCGGGGATTTTTCTCATTGGATACAGCCTGTTCAGGGAGTCTGCCCAGGGAATTTCCCAGAAATGGCTCATTGGGGGTATCGGTCTGGCAGTAGCGGCTGACATGGCCTTTTTTTTATTATCTCAAAAGATATATGGAAAATTTCCCAGGTTCCCGTGGCCTCTGCTGTTTTCCGTTGGGATCCTTTTCTTCTCCGGGTGGGCCATGAATAGTCAGTGGAAGAAAATGCTCCCGGCAGGGGACTATGAGGAAATCATAAAGCCAGAAAAAACAGATCTTATAAAAGAAACATTGGAAAAAGACAAAGGCTGGTACCGTATGGAGGAACTGGAAGGAGGCACCCAGGAATTTGCGGATATGAACCGGATCCGGGATATAGGGCAAAACATTTCCAGCATATACTCCTCCGCCTACAATCAGGATTATGCCGGATTTCGGAATAAAACCTTTCAGGTGAACCGGCATTTCCGGAACTGCCTTATGGAGGCGGCAACAGATAATCCGATTTTTCTAAACCTGATGGGTGTGCGATATGTGACCGGGAACAGGCCTCCGGCAGGCTATACTCTTTTGAAAAAGAAAGGTGACACCTGCCTTTACGAAAATGAAAAGGCTTTTCCTCTGGCCTTTGTTACGGACAGAGTCCTCAGCGAGAAAGAATACCAGGAACTTTCTTTTCCAGATAATCAGAGCGTGCTGTTGCAATACGGGGTAATAGAAAAAGCAGATCAGGAAAAACCGGGGAAAAAGAAGCCCATTTCTTCCATGAAAGCCTGCAGCCTGGAACTGCCGGTTACAGAGAACCAGAATATCCAGATCAGAAAAACAGAGAAAGGATATGAGATACATGCCTTAAAAGAGACAGAGATAACTGCACAGCTTTCCGGAAGGGGTGAGACAGATGATCTTCTGGCAGTAAAATTTCATGTAAAAAATCAAAATCTCCAAAGAGATATGTATATCCGTCTGGAAGGACAGACCAACCGGCTTTCGGCAGAAAAGGGTTATGAATACGCAAATAAGAATCAGGATTTTTCTTATACAGTAACCACAGAAAAGCAGAAAGACAAGGCGGTTTTTATTTTTGGAAAAGGCAGCTATATTATAGAAGATATCCAGATTTTTACAGGAAATCTGGAAGAGCTGCGGGAAGAAAAACTCTGTGAAAATCCCCTGGAGGGTATCTGGTTTTCTGAAGGAGGAGACAGACTGACAGGAGCAGTCCGGACAGAGAAGCAGGGCTATCTGATCACAAGTATTCCCTATGATAAGAATTTTAAGATTACTGTGGATGGGGAGAATGTGGAAAAGAAAAAGGTAAATACAGCTTTTCTGGGAGCCAAGATTCCGAAAGGGGTACACAGCATTTCCATTTCCTATCAGGCACCGGGGAAAAATGCAGGTCTTTTTCTCACTGGAGGGGGACTGGTCTGTCTGGCGGTCCTGGTGATGGGGAGGCTGTGCCGGAGACTGCTGGCGGGATGCTGGGAAAGAAACCTTGTCAATCGTAAACTGCCGTGATAAGATGGGAAAGTCAAAACCAGCTTTTCATAGAAAAAGCAGAAGAAGGAGCCTCTGAAAATGCAGTATTATTTCGCCCCTATGGAGGGCATTACAGGATACATTTACCGAAATGTCCACCACAGATTTTTTCCCGGAATAGACAAATATTTTTCACCTTTTCTCTCCCCGGGGACGAAGAAGACTATGACCCCGAAGGAGCTTCGGGATATCCTGCCGGAGAATAACCAGAGCTATACCCTGATCCCTCAGATCCTCACCAACAGGTCGGAAGACTTTCTGAGACTGTGCCGGGATCTGAAAGAATACGGATATAAAGAAGTGAATCTGAACCTGGGATGTCCTTCAGGAACGGTAGTTTCCAAGAAAAAGGGAGCAGGATTTCTGGAATATCCCAATGAACTGGATCGGTTTTTAGGAGAGATCTTTGGGGAAACGGATCTGGAAATTTCTATAAAAACCAGGATTGGAAAGGATGAGCCGGAAGAGTTTGAGGAACTTCTGGAAATCTACAATAAATATCCTTTAAAAGAGCTGATCATCCATCCCAGAATCCAGACAGATTACTACAAAAACTCTCCTAATCTGGAAGTTTTTGCAATGGCCCTGGAAAAGGCTAAAGCTTCCGTCTGCTATAACGGAGACCTGTTTACGGCAGAGCTTTACGAAGATTTCTGCAAGAGATTCCCTCAGATGGAAAAGGTCATGATGGGAAGAGGGCTTCTGAGAAATCCGGCCCTGGTACAGGAGATCAAAGGGGAAGGGAAGCTGGATAAAGAAAAATTTCTGGCTTTTCATGACGCTTTATGCCAGGAATATGAAAAAGTCATGTCCGGAGATAAAAATGTGCTGTTTAAAATGAAGGAACTGTGGTTCTATATGGGAAGCCTTTTTGGAGAGGACAAAAAGGCTATGAAGAAAATAAAAAAGGCCCAGAGACTGCCGGAGTATCGGGCAGCAGTGCAGGAACTGTTCCGGCTCTGGCCGGAAAACAGTTAGAGAGAAATTGAAATAAGAAACTTCCAAAAAGTTATTTATTTCAAATAATGTTTACTTTTTGAAATAAGAAGGCTATAATTTTATGTATATTTCAAAAAGAGGTGATTTTGATGAACCGTTCAGGAGAATGGGTAAATAATTTAACAGGCAGTGCACAGTATAAATCTTTTAAGCCTGCAGCTTTACCGCCAGATCCGGCATTAGAAATAAATAGTGATATGGTAAAAAAACTGGTGGAAGCCAATCGAGAACTGGTAAAATTGGATACAGCCTCAAAACTGATACCAAATGTTGAACTTTTTATTTCCATGTATGTTCGAAAAGAAGCTCTTATTTCTTCTCAGATTGAAGGAACGCAATGTACATTGGACGATGTGTTGGATCCAGAGCTGGACAATACTGCTAATTTGGATGTTATTGATGTCATCAATTATGTGGATGCATGCTTTTATGCTTTGCAAAGAATAAAAAAATTACCTTTGTGTGGGCGGCTATTCAGAGAGGTACATGAGAAATTATTGTCTGGTGTTCGTGGACAAGAAAAAAATCCGGGAGAATTTAGAAAATCACAAAACTGGATCGGAGCAGCAAATTGTTCTTTATCGGAAGCCAGATATATACCGCCTAATGTAGAAGATATGAATCGGGCAATGTCAGATTTGGAAAGATATATGAATGAAGGTGATGATTATGATCCATTGATCAGGATTGCACTGATTCATTATCAATTTGAAACGATACATCCATTTTTAGACGGTAATGGCCGTGTAGGACGATTGATTATTTTACTGTATTTAATGGTGCAGGGATTGCTGGATAAACCAGTTATATATATTTCTTACTTTCTAAAGAAAAATCAGATAGAGTATTATGACCGGATTTCAGAAGTGAGAAGAAGTGGTAACTATGAGCAATGGGTGGCATTCTTTCTTGAGGCGGTGTCAGCGGCTGCAAAAGATTCTCTGGTGACTATAGAAGCATTATCAGAACTTCATGAAAAAAATCTGGAAAAATTGCCGAAAACAAACCGTAAAAGGGATAATTTAAGAGCACTTTTTGATTATATTGAGCAGTATCCAATTATTGAAATAAAAAAAACGTCAGCGGCTTTGGGGCTAAGCTATAACACTGTTTCTACCGCTGTAAAAAAATTAGTGGAACTTGGAATTCTAAAGGAAACAACGAATGCTTCCAGAAATCGTGTTTTTGCATATGAAGAGTATCTTAAAGTTTTAAGAAAGGATACTTAATTTTCCGTGGATATTCCTCAGGGAGAAGGGGTTGCCCCTTCTCCCTCTTTTATGGTATCCTAGATAGTATATGGAAAGGGGATTCAACGATGAAAAAATTAAGGGATTTGTTAGAAAAACTTGAGTACCAATGTATCCAGGGAACTTTAGATAAAGAAATTACAGCCGTGATATATGATTCCAGAAAGGCAGAAAAAGACGCCCTTTTTGTCTGCATTAAAGGAGCTGTCTCAGATGGCCACAGTTATGGGGCAGAGGTGACGGAGAAGGGAGTTTCTGTACTGGTAGCCCAGGATCCGGTCCAGGTAGGGCCAGAGGTAACTGTGATCCAGGTAGAAGATACCAGATACGCCCTGGCCTGTATCTCGGCGGCATGGTTTGACTATCCTTCCGACAAGCTGAAAACTATCGGAATCACAGGCACTAAGGGAAAAACCACAACAACTTATCTGATTAAATCTATTCTGGAAAATGCAGGTCACAAGACAGGACTTATCGGAACTATCGAGACCGTTATCGGAGAGGAGAAAATACCTTCTGCCAATACTACTCCCGAATCTTATCTGATCCAGGAATATTTTGCAAAAATGGCGAAGGCGGGCTGCGACAGCGTGGTCATGGAGGTTTCCTCCCAGGGACTGATGCTCCACCGGACAGCTGGTTTTATTTTTGATATCGGAATTTTTACGAATATTGAGCCGGACCATATCGGTCCTAACGAGCATAAGGATTTTGACGATTATCTCCACTGTAAGAGCCTCCTGTTCAGACAGTGCAAGGTAGGAATCTTTAACGGAGACGATCCCCATCTGGAAAAAATACTGGAGGGACATACCTGCCAGGCAGAGACATTTGGATTTTCACCAAATGCAGACTTGAGAGCAGAGGATACCCGTCTGGTTACCGGAAAGGGAACTTTGGGTATTGCGTATAATGTGAAGGGTCTGATGGATTTTCCTGTGGAGATCGATCTGCCAGGGAAGTTCAGCGTTTATAATTCTCTTACAGCCATCGCTGTATGCCGTCATTTCGGCGTGACGGTGGAAAATATCCAGAAGGCTTTAAAAAACGCCCATGTAAAGGGCAGGATTGAGATGGTAAAGGTTTCCAATGAGTTTACGCTGATGATTGATTATGCTCACAATGCCATGAGTCTGGAAAGCCTTCTGACTACTTTAAAAGAATATAAGCCTAACCGGCTGGTATGTCTTTTCGGCTGTGGAGGAAACCGTTCCAGACTCCGCAGATATGAGATGGGAGAAGTCTCCGGAAATCTGGCAGACCTGACTATTATTACCTCTGATAACCCAAGAAACGAGGAGCCCCAGGCGATCATTGATGATATTAAAGTGGGAATCGGAAAAACCAAGGGGAAATATGTGGAGATCATAGATCGAAAAGAAGCTATTGCCTATGCCATTCACCATGGACAGCCTGGAGACATTATCGTGCTTGCAGGAAAAGGTCATGAGGATTATCAGGAGATCAAAGGGAAAAAATATCCTATGGATGAGAGAGTGCTGATCCAGGAGATCCTGGAAGAAGACAGCAGAAAATAAATGAAGGATTTATACGCAGATATTATTGTAGATATTTCTCAGGAAAAATTAGATAAGACCTTTCAGTATCTGGTCCCCCCGGAAATGGCAGCCCAGGTCGAGGCAGGGAAAAGGGTCAGGATTCCTTTCGGAAACGGAGGAAGAGAGATTACCGGATATGTGATAGGCCTTTCCCGGGAACCAAAGATTGAAGTTTCAAGAATAAAACCGATCCTGGCTGTGGAAGAACAGGGAATGGAAATCGAGTCCAGGCTGATTTCTCTTGCAGCGTGGATAGCCAGAAACTATGGTTCTACCATGAACCAGGCCCTGAAGACAGTTCTTCCTGTAAAGGAAAAAGCGGCTGCCAGAGAGAAAAAATATATCTGCCTCAAAGCAGACCCGAAGGTCTGTGACAGCCTGCTGGAAGAGTATGTGAGAAAACACTACCGGGCAAAGGAACGCCTTATGCGGGCCCTGCTCCAGAAGAAGACATTGGAGTATTCCGCTGCGGTAAAGGAAATGAAGATCAGCAGAGAAGCAGTGAAGAGCTTTGAGAGAGAAGGACTGGTTTCCATTGAAAGGGAGAGAGACTACAGAACGCCTCTTCCAAGAAGAATTTCTCCGGAAGAAAAGGCAGTCCTCAGTGAAGAACAGCAGCAGGCAGTAAAGGATATCCTGGAAGAATGGGAATCAGATGCTCCCCGGCCATGTCTGATCAAAGGCGTTACCGGCAGCGGGAAAACCCAGGTTTACATGGAACTTATCAGCCATGTTCTGGAAAGAGGGAGACAGGTGATCCTCCTTATCCCGGAGATTGCCCTGACTTACCAGAATGTGTCCAGATTTTACGCCAGATTCGGAGAAAAAGTATCTCTTATCCATTCCAGAATGTCTCAGGGAGAACGGTATGATCAGTTTGAGCGGGCAAAGAAAGGTGAAATCTCCGTTATGATCGGCCCTCGTTCAGCGTTGTTTACGCCCTTCCCAAAACTGGGATTGATTCTGATAGATGAAGAGCATGAGGATTCTTATAAGAGTGAAAAAACTCCCTGCTATCATGCAAGGGAAACTGCCATACAGAGGGGAAAGGCAGAAGGGGCCTATGTGGTAATGGGCTCTGCTTCTCCCAGTGTGGAAAGCTATTACAGAGCTGAAACAGGGATTTTTCGCCTGGTATGCCTGGACCAGAGGTATGGCGGAAGCGCCCTTCCGGCTGTATCAATCGTGGATTTAAGGGAAGAATTAAAGACAGGAAACCGTTCAGTATTCAGCAGTCTTCTTACTGAAAAAATAAGGGAAAGACTGGAGAAAAAGGAGCAGATCATCCTTTTTCTGAACAGAAGAGGATACAGCGGTTTTGTGAGCTGCCGTTCCTGCGGCCATGTAATGAAATGTCCCCACTGCGACGTGTCCCTGACTTCCCATAGAAACGGCAGACTGATCTGCCATTACTGCGGTTATGAGACTATGGATGTGAAGCAGTGCCCGGTATGCGGATCGCCTTATATAGGAGGATTCCGGGCAGGAACACAGCAGATAGAAAGTCTGGTCCGGAAAAGTTTTCCCGGGGCGAAAGTCCTGCGGATGGACGCAGATACTACCAGAAAAAAAGATGATCATGAAAAGATTCTGTCGGCTTTCGGAAATGGCGAGGCGGACATTCTCATTGGGACACAGATGATCGTAAAAGGCCATGATTTTCCAAGGGTAACTCTGGTAGGCGTACTGGCAGCGGACCTTTCTCTGTGCAGCGGAGATTACCGGGCAGGAGAGAAAACATTCCAGCTGCTCCTTCAGGCAGTAGGAAGAGCCGGGAGAGGGAGGGCAGCCGGGGAGGCTGTGATTCAGACCTATCACCCGGACAATTATTGTATCCAGGCTGCAGCAGCCCAGGATTATGAATGGTTCTACCAGGAGGAAATGGATTACCGATCTTTGATGGGCTATCCCCCAAGGGCAGCTATGGCAGCTGTCAGAGGCGCCGGAAAGGAAGAAGAGCTGCTGAACCAGGCCATGGACTACTGCAGAAAATATATCGAGCGGATATATCAGGGAAAGGATCTGATACTCATCGGACCTGCACCGGAAACTGTGGCGAAAGTCCAGGACATGTACCGCCGTGTCCTCTACATGCGCCATCAGGACCGGGAAGTCCTGGTAAGGATCAAAAACGCTCTGGAAAAATATATAGAGGTCAATCGGGGATTCCGGAACATCTATATACAATTTGATTTTAATGTGTAAATATAAATACGAAAAAGAAAAGGAGGCCGTAAAAATGGCACTTAGAAACATCAGAATACAGGGAGATCCAATCCTGACAAAGAAATGCAGAAAGATAGAGAAGATGACTCCCAAGATCCAGGAATTGATCCAGGATATGTTTGATACTATGTATGACGCCTATGGAGTAGGTCTGGCGGCTCCCCAGGTGGGAATTTTAAAACAGGTGGTAGTTATTGACACCACAGGAGAAGACCCCCATGTGCTGATCAATCCGGAAATTATAGAGACTTCTGGTTCCCAGACAGGAGATGAGGGATGCTTAAGCCTTCCTGGCATGAGCGGTACTGTTACCCGTCCAAATTATGTAAAGGTAAAGGCTCTTAACGAAAATATGGAGGAAATCATCCTGGAAGGAACCGAGCTTCTGGCAAGAGCCATTTGTCATGAAACCGATCATCTCCATGGAAAAATGTACACAGAACTGGTGGAAGGAGAACTGCGCCGGACCAATTATGAGGAGGACGAGGAAGAATGAAAATAGTTTTTATGGGAACCCCGGATTTTGCCGTGGGAACTCTGGAAGCCCTGATCCAGGCAGGCCATGAGCTCATAGGCGTAGTCACTCAGCCGGATAAGCCAAAAGGCAGGGGAAAGACCCTTATGGCCACACCGGTGAAAGAGGTAGCTCTAAAACATCAGATTCCAGTATATCAGCCCCAAAAAGTCCGGGAAACAGAGTTTACAGAAACCCTTCGCAGACTGGCGCCGGATGTGATCGTAGTGGCGGCTTTTGGTCAGATCATTACAAAGGAAATCCTGGAGATTCCAAGATATGGCTGTATTAATGTCCATGCCTCTCTTCTTCCTGCCTACAGAGGAGCAGCGCCTATCCAGTGGGCGGTGATAAACGGGGAGAAAGAGTCAGGAGTGACTATTATGCAGATGGATGAGGGACTGGACACAGGAGATATGATCGACAAGGTGGTTGTTCCTCTGGCAGAAGATGAGACAGGCGGAAGTCTCTTTGACAAACTGAGTCAGGCAGGAGCCGGACTGTGTGTGAAAGTGTTAAAAGACCTGGAAGAGGGAAAGGCAGTAAGAGAAAAACAGCCGGAGGAAAGCACTACAGCCTATGCTTCTATGATCAGTAAAAAGATGGGAGAAGTTAACTGGAATGAGTCTGCAAAGTCCATTGAACAGCTCATCAGGGGTCTGAATCCCTGGCCCAGCGCATATACAAAACTTCAGGGAAAAACTCTGAAACTCTGGCAGGCCCAGGTGGAAGAACAGGAAGAAGAGGGAAGGCCTGGGGAAATCCTTCGAGTAGAGAAGGATGCTTTCTATGTCAAGACTGGCAAAGGTCTGTTGAAGATAAAAGAGGTCCAGCTTGAGGGGAAGAAACGTATGGATACAGGAGCCTTTCTGCGGGGATTTCATCTGAACACCGGAGAGCTTCTAGGCTGAGAAACACAGGAAAAGCAACTGTCCAAAAGGGCAGATAAAAGGTTGGATAAATATGGCAAATAAAGTAAATTTAAGAGAATTAATACTGAATATCCTTCTGGAAATCGACAAAGAAGGCCAGTACAGCCATCTGGTACTTAGAAGTACCCTGGAGAAATATCAGTATCTGGAAAAACAGGAAAGGGCCTTTATTACCAGGGTATGCGAAGGAACTCTGGAGTACCGGATACGCCTGGATTATATTCTGGATCAGTTTTCCACCGTTCCTGCAGAGAAGATGAAACCGGTGATACGGGAACTTCTCCGTTCCAGTGTATACCAGCTTCTTTATATGGATCATGTGCCGGACAGCGCAGTATGTAATGAAGCAGTAAAACTGGCCAGAAAAAGAGGGTTCTATAATCTCACAGGATTTGTAAACGGAGTCCTCAGAAAGATTGCCAGAGAATACGGGAGCATTCATTTTCCGGGAAAAGATTCCCCGGTGGAATATCTGTCAGTGCTCTACTCTATGCCTGTATGGCTGGTAGAAAAATTTCTGAAGGAATATGATTTTGAGACCACAGAAAAGATGCTGGAAGCCTTTCTGGAAGAGCAGCCTGCTACTATCCGGATACGGGAATATCAGGTAGAAGAAGAGGCTGTGCTGGAGAACCTGAAAGAGGAGCAGGTAACTGTAGAGAAGGCTCCTTATGTGGAACGGGCCTATTATGTGAAGCACTATGATTATCTTCCGGCTTTGACAGCTTTCCGCAGAGGCAGCATCCAGATACAGGATGTGAGCTCCATGCTGGCGGCTCAGATTGCCGATGTAAAAGAAGGGGACTATGTCATTGACCTGTGTGCTGCGCCGGGAGGAAAGACCCTCTACATTGCAGACAAACTTCACGGGACAGGACGGGTGGACGCCAGAGATCTGTCTCAGACTAAAACAGATATGATCCGGGACAATGCTCTGCGGCAGAACTTCCTGAATGTGGTGGTTACAGAGAAAGATGCCACCCAGCTGGACCGGGAATCTCTGGAAAAGGCAGATGTGGTCCTGGCAGACGTACCCTGTTCCGGATTGGGAGTTATGGGGAAAAAGAAGGACATTAAATACAAGCTGAATCCGGGAAAGATCCGGGACTTAGTTGGCCTTCAGAGGAAGATTTTAGAGCAGGCTTCTACTTATGTGAAACCGGAAGGAACTCTGATCTACAGTACATGTACCATTGGAAAGGAAGAAAACATAGAGAATGTCCGGTGGTTTACCGAGCATTATCCCTACGAACTGGAAAGTCTGGACCCGTATATCTGTCCGGAGCTCAGGGGAGAGACTACGGCGGAAGGGTATCTGCAGCTTTTACCGGGAATCCATAAGTGCGACGGATTCTTTATGGCCAGATTAAAGAGGAAAAACGAATGGAACAGTTAGATATAAAATCCCAGAGCCTTTCGGAATTAAAAAAGACCATGGAAGGACTTTCAGAAAAGCCCTTCCGGGCAAAACAGATTTATGAATGGCTCCATAAAAAACAGACGGACAGCTTTCAGGAGATGACCAATCTTTCCGTAAGCCTCAGAGAAAAGCTGGAGAGGAACTGCTCTGTTATGTCTCTGAAAGTTGTGGAAGTACAGACTTCTAAGCTGGACGGAACCCAGAAATACCTCTTTGCACTCCCTGACGGAAATGTAGTGGAAAGTGTGTTGATGAAGTACCGCCATGGGAACAGTGTGTGTATTTCTTCCCAGGTAGGATGTAAGATGGGATGCAGATTCTGCGCCTCAACTATAGACGGATGGACAAGAAATCTGCTGCCATCAGAGATGCTGGACCAGGTCTATAAGATCCAGAAACTGTCAAAGGAAAGAGTCTCTAACGTGGTAGTGATGGGAACAGGAGAACCTCTGGACAACTATGACAATCTTCTCCGTTTTATCCACATGCTCAGCGACGAAAACGGGCTTCATATCAGCCAGAGAAACATTACGGTTTCCACCTGTGGCATTGTACCCAGAATGTATGACCTGGCAGAGGAAAATCTTCAGATCACCCTGGCGATTTCTCTCCATGCTTCCAACCAGCAGAAAAGGGAAGAACTTATGCCTGTTGCAAAAAAATATTCCCTGGAAGAACTGATGGAGGCCTGCAGGAATTATTTTAAAAAGACAGGACGAAGGCTGACTTTTGAATACAGTCTGGTAGGGGGAGAAAATGATTCTCAGGAGGATGCCGAGGAGCTGGCCCACCTGATAAAAGGCCTGAACTGCCACATAAATCTGATCCCGGTGAATCCTATAAAAGAGCGGAGCTACGTCCAGTCTGACAAAAAAGTTATAGCGAATTTTCAAAATAAACTTGAAAAATACCAAATAAATGTTACTATTAGAAGAGAAATGGGCCGCGATATAGACGGGGCCTGTGGACAATTAAGAAAAAGTTACATTGATAAGAAAGAGGACTCGTAGGATGAAATCATATTCTGTAACAGATGTGGGACAGAAGCGCCAGGTGAATCAGGACTACATATTTTCTTCTGAGGAGCCGGTGGGAAATCTTCCGAATCTTTTTGTGGTTGCAGACGGTATGGGCGGTCATAAAGCAGGAGATTTCGCGTCCAGCTATGCAGTTCAGATCCTGCTTCATTCAATTCTGGAAGATAAAAATCAAAATCCCATTATTATTATCCGGCATGCCATTGAAGAGGCCAACCGGAAAGTTCTGGAAGAGGCAAATCTCCATGAGGAAATGTCGGGTATGGGGACCACAATGGTTCTTGTTACAATCGTTGATGATTATGCCTATGTAGCAAATGTGGGAGACAGCAGACTATATTTGATCGAGGACAAGATTGTCCAGATTACAAAGGATCATTCCCTAGTAGAGGAAATGGTCCGCAGGGGATTGATTACAAGGGAGGATGCCAAGCATCATCCAGATAAGAATATTATTACCAGAGTCATCGGCATCGGGCCGGAGGTGGAAGTGGACTTCTTTGATATCCATCTAAAGGAGAACAGCAGACTTCTCCTTTGTTCCGATGGGCTATCCAATATGGTTTCTGACGAAGAAATCTGGAAAATTGCCGAGACAAGCAGTGATTTGAGAGAGATGGGCATGCGTCTTGTTTCTCTGGCCAATGAAAACGGCGGAAAAGATAATATAGCAGTGGTACTGGTACAGCCAGACACAAAAGAGGTGGAAGTATGTTAAATGTGGGAGTAATCATAGGAGAACGATATGAGGTTGTGAGCCGGATCGGGTCCGGCGGCATGGCCGATGTATATAAAGCAAAAGATCATAAGCTGAACCGCTTTGTGGCAATGAAGGTCCTGAAGCCGGAGTTCAGCGCAGATACAAATTTTATCCGTAAATTTCAGAGAGAAGCTCAGGCAGCGGCTGGCCTGGCTCATCCCAATGTGGTAAACGTTTTTGACGTAGGGGAGGATCAGGGAGTTAACTACATTGTGATGGAGCTGGTAGAAGGGATTACGCTGAAGGAGTATATTTCCAAAAAAGGAAAACTGACCATTAAAGAAGCTACAAGTATTGCCATTCAGGTTTCCATGGGTCTGGAGGCAGCCCATAACCGGAATATCGTACACCGGGATATTAAGCCTCAGAACATTATCATTTCAACAGACGGAAAGGTAAAGGTTACTGATTTTGGAATCGCCAGAGTTGCTTCCTCTAATACCATCAGCACTAATGCCATGGGTTCTGTGCATTACAGTTCTCCGGAGCAGGTTCGCGGAGGATACAGCGATTTTAAGAGCGATATTTATTCTCTGGGTATTACCATGTATGAAATGGTTACCGGCAGGGTTCCCTTTGACGGGGATACTACAGTGGCCATTGCCATTAAACATCTTCAGGATGAAATGGTCCCGCCGTCCCGTTATGTGCCGGACCTTCCGCGGAGCCTGGAGGACATTATTTTAAAATGTACCCAGAAAAGCCCTGACAGAAGATACAGCACTCTGGCAGAGCTGATCAATGACCTGAAACATTCCTTAATAGATCCTAATGGAAACTTTGTTAACCTTTCACCTCTCAGCAATCATGCCCAGACGATCATGATCACACCGGACGAGATGAAGGAAATCCAGAACAGCGGATACTCCCGTACTCCTGATTATGAGGAAGAAGAGGAAAGAGAAGAGGATTACGACGAGGATGAAGATGACGAGGACGATGATGAAGATGATGAAAGAGGCGGCATAAACACCAAGCTGGAGAAAGCCATGACCATTGGCGGCCTGATCATCGGTGCAGTCATCATCTGTGTTCTCATTTATTTCGTGGCATCTGCAGCAGGAATCGTTGGCGGTTCCGGAAGCGGCCAGGAAAATCAGACCCAGCAGGAAGACACCGGCAATGCCCAGGAAATGGTGACAGTTCCGAATCTGACAAATATGACAGAAGATGAAGCAAGGACTGCCCTGTATAATCTGAGCTTAGGATACAGTAAGGGAGGAGAAGAAGCTTCCGATACCGTTCCGGAAGGTCAGGTGTGCAGACAGGACCCGGCAGCAGATACCCAGGTGGAGCCCAATACACAGGTAACCTATTATGTGAGCACCGGTCCTGCTGAAGCAGTGGCAGAGACTGTGACTATTCCTACAGGACTTATCGGACAGAGCCTCAGCCAGGTACAGTCCCAGCTCCAGGAATTAGGACTGAATCCTGTTATCGAGCAGCGGAAGAGCACAGATGTGGCAGTGGGAAATGTAATCTCTCTGAATCCGGAAGAAGGCGCTACTGTAGATACAGGCTCTGATGTGACCATCACAGTCAGCGTTGGCGAGGGAGATACTATGACCAGGATTCCGGATGTAAGAGGCTATGAAGAAGCACAGGCGGTACAGATTGTAACAGATCAGGGATTGATTCCAGATGTAGAGTACAGCTACAGTGAAAGCGCTGGCGTCGGATACGGGCAGGTTTATGAAATGTCTCCCCAGGGTGGACAGCGTATTGAACAAGGAAGTATTATTACACTGAGAGTTCTGACAGAGCCAGAAGAGACAGATACCCAGTCTGACAGCACAGAGACAAGTACAGAGACATCTGAAGGTTCTGGCACATGGGCAACTGTCAGCAATCTGAAGATTGGCCAGCCGGATAATTATGAAGGCCAGATGGTAAGACTGAGACTGGTACAGGGCTCTGAGGATGCCCAGGGCGGTACTACGATCCTTCAGGATCAGGTTCTGACCTTTGATGAGAACGGAGAGTATTCTGTGGGACAGATCACAGGACAGAGCGGTGAGTCCACCGGTACCCTGTACTTTGATGTAATGGATGAAAGCGGAAATTACACAACTATTTGGAGTTATCCGCTGGAATTCAGTGAACAATAATTAAGCAATTTGAGAACTGCCCCGGCAGACAGAACCGGAAAAACCCCGGAAATGCCTGCCAGGGCAGTTTTTGTTTTGTTGCCTTTCAGAGAAAAAAAGTATATAATGACACCATGAACAAGACTGAGAATAATGAAAAGACAAGGTAGGTAAGATGCAGGGAAGAATTATCAAAGGGATCGGGGGATTTTACTACGTGGCCTCTGCTGGAGGAAACATTTATGAATGTCGGGCCAAAGGGATTTTCCGTAAAGAAAAAATGAAGCCTCTGGTAGGAGACTATGGGGAGATTGAAATCATAGATGAAAAAGAGAAAACAGGAAATCTGGTAAAAATCCTGCCGAGAAAAAATCAGCTGATACGTCCTGCAGTGGCAAATATAGATCAGGCCCTGGTGATTTTTGCAGTCAGGGAACCAAACCCTAACTTCATGCTCCTGGACCGGTTTCTGATCACTATGGAGCGGCAGAATGTGCCGGTGATCATCTGCCTGAATAAGGAAGACCTGGGAGATGAGGAAGAGATAAAAGAAATTGTGGAGATTTATTCTTCCTGTGGATATCAGGTGCTGGTCACAAGCGCCCAGAAGGAACTGGGTATCCAGGAACTGCGCCGTGAACTGGAGGGAAAAACCACTGCGGTGGCCGGCCCTTCAGGAGCGGGGAAATCTTCTCTCACAAATCTTCTCGCCCCTGACGTGCAGATGGAGACTGGAGAAATCAGCAAAAAACTGGGAAGGGGACGGCATACCACCCGGCATTCTCAGCTGATACCACTGGGAGAGGAGACATATTTGATGGATACCCCTGGGTTCACCTCTTTTTATGTGGAAGACATGGAAAAGGAAGAGCTGAGACATTGTTTTCCGGAATTTGCTCCTTATGAGGGGGAATGCAGATTTCAGGGCTGTACGCATACTCATGAACCTGGCTGCAAAGTAAAAGAAGCTCTTCAGGAGGGGAAGATCAGTTCCCGGAGATATGAGAATTATCAGGAAATATACAAAGAATTAGAAGAGAAAAGGAGATACTGATTTTATGGAATATCAATTATGCCCTTCTATCCTGGCGGCAGATTTCTGGCGTCTGGGAGAAGAAGTTGCCCAGGTGGAACAGGCAGGAGTAAAATGGCTTCACATTGACATTATGGACGGATGTTTTGTCCCGACCATATCTATGGGAGTTCCAGTGGTGGCTTCACTGAGAAAAAGGACCAGCCTTTTTTTCGATGTGCATATTATGGCCCAGGAACCGACCCATCTGATAAAAGAATTTGCCCAGGCAGGAGCTGACATGATAACAGTCCACGCTGAAGCATGCACACACCTGGACAGGACTCTGGGAATGATCCATGAGCTGGGATGTAAAGCAGGGATTGCCATTAACCCTGCAACACCGGTTTCAGTTTTGGAGAATGTTATTGAGCTGGCAGATATGGTTCTGATAATGACTGTGAATCCGGGATTCGGAGGACAGAAATATATCTCCTACTGTACGGAGAAAATCCGCCGGCTGAGAGAAATGGCAGAAAGCAGGGGAAAAGACCTGTATATCGAAGTGGATGGAGGCATTAACCGCGAGACCATCTATCAGGTGCTGGAGGCAGGAGCTAATGTGATCGTGGCCGGTTCTGCCGTATTTGGAAAAGATATTCCGGAAAATGTAAGAGCTTTGAAAGGAATCATAGAAGAATATGAACACAGTGCTGATCTGCGGAGGTGAGATAGAAGACAGCTTTGCTCTGTCTTTTCTTGACAGAATCAGGCCTGAATATATCATTGGGATTGACAGGGGCCTGGAATTCTGTTATAAGTACAATATTGTCCCTCAGTATATTTTGGGGGATTTCGACAGCATTTCCCCGGAAGTTTTAAGCTATTACGAGAGCCGGGATATACCGCTGGAAAGATATAAGCCGGAAAAAGACGCCACAGATACCAGAATAGGACTGGAACTGGCGCTGAAGCTGAAAAGCCGGAAGATTTTCCTGCTGGGAGCAACAGGGGGAAGGCTGGACCATTTCATAGCAAACTTAAAATCCCTTCTGCTTCCTCTGGAGCAGGGAAGTCAGCCATGGATTTTGGACAGTCAGAATGCGATTACCCTGCTGGACCGGGGAATAAAAATCACAAAGGACCAGCAGTTTGGAAAATATATCTCCTTTTTTTCCATGGGAGACAGGGTGGAGGGAGTCACTCTGAAGGGATTTAAGTATCCCCTGGAGGACTATACTCTGCTGAATTCAGAGGAAATCGGCGTCAGCAATGAGCTTGAAGACGAAACCGGAGAGATTACTTTCCGGTCAGGGGTGGTTTTGATGATCATGTCGAAAGACAGAAATTGAATATACAGTAAAGAGAGGAATCAGTATTATGAAATTAGGAATTGTGGGACTGCCAAATGTAGGCAAAAGTACCTTATTTAATTCTCTTACAAAAGCAGGAGCAGAGTCAGCAAACTATCCTTTCTGCACTATAGACCCCAATGTGGGAATTGTTGCAGTGCCAGATGAAAGGCTGAAGCTTCTGGGTGACTTTTATCATTCCAAGAAAGTGACTCCGGCAGTTATTGAATTTGTTGACATTGCAGGTCTGGTAAAAGGCGCTTCCAAGGGAGAAGGGCTGGGCAACCAGTTTCTGGCTAACATCCGGGAAGTAGACGCCATCGTTCATGTGGTACGCTGCTTTGAAGATGAAAATGTAGTCCATGTGGATGGTTCCATTGACCCTATGAGAGATATTGAGACGATTAACCTGGAACTGATCTTTTCTGACCTGGAGATTCTGGAGAGAAGGATCGCGAAGACAACAAAAACTGCCAGAATGGATAAAGATGCAGCAAAAGAGCTGGAATTTTTAAAGAAAATAAAGGCTCATCTGGAAGATGGAAAGCCAGCTTCCACTGTTGAGCTGGAAGATGAGGATCAGGAAGGATATATGAAGGAGTATAATCTCCTCACATATAAGCCGGTAATCTATGCCGCCAATGTTTCAGAGGATGATCTGGCAGATGACGCTCAGTCCAATCCTCATGTACAGAAGGTACGGGAATATGCAGCAGAGACTGGCAGCGAGGTATTTGCTCTGTGTGCAGAAATCGAGCAGGAGATTTCAGAGCTGGAGGATGACGAGAAAAAGGAATTCCTGGAGGACCTGGGAATCAAACAGTCCGGCCTGGAAAAACTGATCGTGGCCAGCTACAGACTTCTGGGACTGTTAAGCTTCCTTACTTCAGGAGAGGATGAGACAAGAGCCTGGACTATTAAGGTAGGGACCAAGGCGCCTCAGGCGGCAGGAAAGATTCATTCAGATTTTGAAAGAGGATTTATCAAAGCTGAGGTCGTAAATTATCAGGATCTTCTGGACTGCGGTTCCTATGCAGGGGCCAGAGAAAAAGGGCTGGTCCGCATGGAAGGCAAGGATTATGTGGTTCAGGACGGAGATGTGATCCTTTTCCGGTTTAATGTATAAAACAGGTAAAAATCAGAAATCCTACATTCAGTCCCCTGAGGCTGAGATGTAAGTTTTATCTGCGGCCAGCGTGAGCGCAGTAGTGGTACTGAAAGATTAGTGGTAGAGAGAAAGAACTGCAGGAGTTAATAAATGACACAGATAGAACTAAAAAGAGAAATTGAAAATACCAGAGAAGATCTGAATGCCGCCATAGCAGGCAGAATGACAGAAAGCAGGATTCTGGATATCAGCCGTCTTTTGGACGGTCTGATCGAAGAATATCTGAGCAGGAACAACAGCCCGGACAGCCAGGAGAATATGGATATCACCTATATGGAGACAGGGAACAGGAAGGGCTGCTGAAACTGAAAACAGGGAAAAAGGCAGAGAAAGTCACGATTTGCAGGGGCTTTTTCTGCCTTTTGTTTTTGAAAGAAAACATACGTTCCTCTTGCGTTTTCTATAAGTTTAGTATAGAATGGGCATATAAGTGGTAGAAAGTGGTGAAAAGTGGTAGCAAATGGGTGGCTGATGGCAGAAGCAGTCCATTTGGACCATGGAGGGCACGAAGGGGAGAATCGTATCCTCACGAAGGAAGGTGACATTCATATGTTCATGGGAGAGTACAGTCATACGATTGACGCAAAGGGGAGAATGATCATTCCTTCCAAGTTCAGAGAAGAACTGGGAGAGGAGTTCGTACTTACCAAAGGCTTAGACGGATGTCTGTCTATCTATCCCAAAGATGAATGGAAAAACTTTGAAGAAAAGCTGAAAGCTTTACCACTTAATGATAAAAATGCAAGAGCCTTCTTACGTTTCTTTGTAGCCAGTGCAACAATGTGTGAATTGGACAGGCAGGGGAGAATTCTCGTACCGCAGACGCTTCGGGAATTTGCCGGTCTTATTAAGGATGTGGTGCTGACTGGTAATCTTACAAGGATTGAAGTCTGGAGTAAGGAAAAATGGCTGGAGAACAGCAACTATGAAGATATGGATGCCATTGCACAGGGTATGCAGGATATGGGCATTGTAATCTGAGAAAGCCAGGAGAAAAAAATGGAATTTAAACACCAATCCGTATTACTGGAAGAGACCGTCCGGAATTTAAGGGTAAAACCGGATGGGATTTATGTAGATGGAACACTGGGAGGCGGCGGACATTCCTATGCGGTATGTCAGCAGCTATCTGCCAAGGGGAGCTTGATAGGTATAGACCAGGATGAAGCTGCGATAAAAGCTGCGGGTGAGCGGTTAAAGGAATTCGGGGAGAATGTAACCATCATCCGCAGCAACTATTGCAACATGAAAAAGGAATTACAGAAGATTGGAATTCCATCAGTAGATGGGATTATTTTAGATTTGGGGGTATCTTCCTACCAGCTGGACAACAAGGAGAGAGGATTTACGTACAGGGAAGATGTCCCTCTTGACATGCGTATGGACCAGAGAAATCCCCGGACTGCCAGGGATATTGTGAATACCTACAGCGAAAAAGAGCTGTACCGCATTATCCGTGACTATGGGGAAGATAAATTCGCAAAAAATATCGCAAAGCATATCTGCCTGGCAAGACAGGAAAAAGATATAGAGACCACAGGAGAACTGGCAGAAATCATTAAACATGCCATCCCTATGAAAATGAGGGCTGTGGGCGGCCATCCGGCCAAACGGACTTTCCAGGCGATCAGGATTGAGCTGAATCAGGAGCTGGATGTTTTAAGAGACAGTCTGGATGATATGATCGACCTTTTAAATGATGGAGGCAGGATCTGTATCATTACTTTCCATTCTCTGGAGGACAGGATCGTAAAAACGATTTTCAGGAGAAACGAAAACCCCTGCACCTGCCCGCCGGATTTTCCCGTATGCGTATGCGGGAAGAAATCAAAAGGAAAAGTCATTACCAGAAAGCCTATTCTTCCAAGCCAGGAGGAGCTGGAAAATAACAGCCGTTCCAAAAGTGCCAAGCTGCGGGTATTTGAGCGAATGAGTAAGTAGAGGCAGAGAGTCCGGAAAAGGGAGAGTTTCATGGCAAGTACAAGGAACCGAAACAAATATGATAATCGAAAAAGGCAGAGATATACCGGGTATTATGATGACGGTAATGCAGCGCGCCGCTTGGAGGAGGTACCTGAACAGCCAAAGAAAGAACTAAGCAGACGGGCAAAAAGGAACCGGGCAAAAAGCACCAGCATCAGCAGAGGTTATATTGTTTTCCTAAGTCTGGTATGCGCCCTTGCCACTGCAGCCTGTGTCCACTATATAAAGCTTACTGCTCAGGTCACTGCCCAGAGAAGTGTGGTGGCCAGCAGGGAACTGGAGCTTAATCAGCTGAAAGAAGACAACGATGCATATTACAGCGAAGTGATTACTGGAGTTGACCTGGACGAGATCAGAGACAGGGCCATTAATGAGTTGGGTATGCAGTATGCAACAGAAGACCAGATTCGGTACTATACGCCGGGAAATAACAGCTATGTAAGGCAGTATCAGGACGTCCCGGAGAACTAAGCAGGTGGAAGATTGAATAAACAGGAATCAAAGAAAAGAAAATTAACAAAGAAAATGAAACGAAAGCTGGCGGGGGTATTTGGAGTGACTCTGCTGGCTTTCGCCGGTTTACTGGTAGGAATTACCGTAATAAATGCCAGGGAAGGAAACCGCTATGCCAGACAGGTTCTTTCTCAGTCTCAGCAGCAGTATACCAATACGACCATACCATTCCGGAGAGGTACCATTACAGACAGGAACGGTACGGTGCTGGCCAACAGCGTAAAGGTATATAACCTGATCCTGGACTGCCAGGCGGTAAACTATAATGAAGATTACAGGGAGCCTACTATTGCAGCCCTGGAAGAATATTTTAATATTGACAGGGAAACCATAGAGGGCCTTTTGGACAATGAAGAAACCAGCTCCAGCCAATATCAGATCCTGGAGACAGAGGTTTCTATGGATGATAAAAATGCTTTTGAAGCCGCCAATGAACTTCCAGAAGATGAAGAAGAGCGTGCTGCTTTATCTGAGGAGGAAAGAACCAGGAGGAGCAACGTCCAGGGAATCTATTTTGAGGATGACTATGAGAGAGTTTACCCGCTGGAAGATCTGGCCTGTGATGTCATTGGCTTTACTGACGCAGGAAATACTGCAGACTGGGGACTTGAGGGATACTATAACAGTACCCTAAACGGGACCAACGGCAGAAAATTCGGCTATCTCAGTGAAGATACAGATCAGGCTCAGACCATTGTAGAGGCTGTAGATGGGAAAAATCTTACTACGACTCTGGATGCTACTATACAGGGAATTGCTGAAAAGTATATTGAAGCCTTAAACACGGCTCTTTCCGCAGGTCCCAATAATGTGGAGGGAGAACAGAAAAAGGGTGCAGAAAATATAGGTGTTATCATTGAAGACCCTGATACAGGAGAAATCCTTGCAATGGCCAGCTCTGGAAGCTATGATCTAAATAATCCCAGAGATTTGTCTGGTATCTATACTGAGGAAAAAATCGAAGAGATGAATGACGAGGAAACCAAAAACGCCCTATTCTCTATGTGGAACAATTTCTGCATCACCGAAGACTATGAGCCGGGTTCTGTAGTGAAGCCTATTGTAGTGGCCAGTGCTCTGGAATCCGGGGCAGTGACAGAAAATGACACTTTTTACTGCGACAGCGGACAGCAGATTGGGGAAGATTTTGTAAGATGCGCAGTTTATCCTAATGCTCACGGTGTAGAAACTCTGGGAGAGGTTATCCAGAATTCCTGCAACGACGGTATGATGGCTATCGGCAGAAAAATGGGAGCAGCAGAATTTCTTAAGTATCAGAGTAAATTTAATTTTGGAACCCGTACAGGCATTGACCTCCCCGGAGAGGGAACCGGTATCCTTTTCTCAGAGGAAAACATGAATGAGATGGAGCTGGCAACTTCGGCTTTCGGACAGGGATTTACCTGTACCATGATACAGGAAATTTCAGCAATGGCAGCGGCGATCAATGGCGGAACCTATTATCAGCCTCATCTGGTAAAGTCTGTTACAGACCAGGACGGAAAAGTGTTGGAGAATATTACGCCTACCGTTATGAAAGAGCCTATTTCAGAAGAGGTTTCAGCTGCTGTCCGGGAATATATGGGAATGAGTGTGGAGAGCGGTACCAGCCAGTCTGCTAAGGTACAGGGCTATTCCATGGGCGGTAAGACCGGAACAGCAGAAAAACTGGCAGATGATACAAAGGACAATTATCTGGTATCTTTCATTGGTTTTGCACCCCTTGATGATCCGGAAGTGCTGATCTATGTAGTCGTGGATACGCCCAACGTGGACAGCCAGGCTTCCAGCACTTACGCTCAGTATCTGGCTCAGGCCATTCTGTCAGAAGTACTTCCGTATATGAATATCCCTCAGGACGAGGAAACTACAGGGGAGACTGTATTGTGGCAGGGCTTTTATGGAGTGCCTAAGTTTACAGATATTGTTGAGGACGGCGTATCCAATCCTTACGGCACAGTCCTTGATCAGGGATACGGAGATGGAGATCCTCAGGAAACAGAGCTGAACGATGAATATTCAGACGGCATTACCAATGAAGAGGCAGAGATTGATGAAAATGATCCCTCCTATGAGGAAGATGTCTATGACACAGAGGAATTAGAAAACTTCGGACAGGAAGATGACAGCGGCGGATCATCCGCCCAAGAATAAGAAGGAGCTGCGGCATTAATCAACATCGAGAATATTTATACATTTAAAATGTATAAATATTCCTGACATATGATTAATGCAGGCTCCTTCTTTTTTTGGGGAGAACTGCATATAATAGCAGGGATCAGACAGCAGGAGCGGCTCTCTTATGAAGAAAAACAGAACTTATCATAAAAAGAAGACGGTAATAGTCTTTGGCGTGTTTGTCTGTATGCTCCTTGGTCTTGCAGGGAGAATGTTTTACCTTATGGTGATCCGCTCGGATTATTATTCGGAAAAGGCCCAGGAACTCCATGAACGGGAGAGAGATATTAAGGCGGCCAGAGGTAAGATCCTGGACTGCAACGGAGAAGTCCTTGCAGATAATAAGGCAGTCTGTACCATATCTGTGATCCACAGCCAGATTACAGAGCCGGAGAAGGTCATTGCCATGCTGGTGAAGGAACTGGGGATTTCAGAAGAGATTGCCAGAAAACGGGTAGAGACGGTTTCCTCTATAGAGAGGATAGAGACAAATGTGGAAAAAAGTGTGGGAGATAAAATTCGAAGTTATGGATTAGATGGAGTAAAAGTAGACGAAGATTATAAGAGAGACTATCCCTATGAAGAACTGGCCTCTAAGGTGCTGGGCTTTACCGGGGGAGACAACCAGGGAATCGTAGGTCTGGAGGTAAAATATGAAGATGTTCTCAAGGGAATAGACGGCAAAATTCTTACAACCACAGATGCCAGAGGTGTGGAATTGTCTGAACTGGGGGAAAGCCGGATAGAGCCGGTAGAAGGCTATAATCTTCAGACCAGTCTGGATAAAAACATTCAGATGTATGCCCAGCAGGCAGCTTTAAAGGTGATGGAGGAAAAGGAGGCCCAGGGAGTTTCAATACTTCTTATGAATCCTCAGAATGGAGAAATCTATGCCAATGTAAATGTGCCGGAATATAATCTGAACGACCCTTTTACACTGAATACAGATCAGGATACTTCCCAGATGACAGAGGAAGAATTTCAGGACGCCTGTAATCAGATGTGGAGAAACCCTACTATTAATGATACTTATGAGCCTGGTTCCACTTTTAAGATTATTACAATGGCTGTAGGTCTGTCCCAGGGTGTGGTAGACCTGGATGACCAGTTTTCTTGTCCTGGCTATAAGATTGTAGAAGACCGAAGGATCCACTGCCATAAAAGAACGGGGCATGGAGCTGAAAACTTTGTAGAGGGGGCTATGAACTCCTGTAATCCTGTGTTTATCGAGGTCGGGCTGCGCCTGGGGGCGGAAACCTATTATCATTATTTTGAAAAATTCGGACTTATGGAAAAGACTGGCATCGACCTGCCGGGAGAGGCGGGAACGATCATGCATAAAAAAGAGGATATCGGTCAGGTAGAGCTGGCGACGATTTCTTTTGGCCAGTCTTTTCAGATTACGCCTATACAGCTGGCGACTACAGTCAGTTCCATTGTTAATGGCGGTAAAAGGGTGACGCCTCATTTTGGCGTCCGGGTGACAGATAATGATGGGAATCTCATAGAAGAACTTTCTTATGAGACCCAGGAGGGAATTGTTTCCTCTCAGGTATCTGAGGAGGTCCGCTATATCCTGGAAAAAGTAGTGTCCGAAGGTTCCGGAAAAAACGCCGCTATAGAGGGAAGGACCATTGGAGGCAAGACTGCCACATCCCAGACTCTGCCGAGAAGCGAAAACCGCTATATTTCTTCTTTCCTTGGGTTTACCCCTGCGGAAAATCCACAGATTCTGGGTATTGTTGTGATTTATGACCCCCAGGGCGTTTATTATGGAGGAACCATAGCGGCTCCGGTGATGAAAGATATTTATCAGAACATCCTGCCCTACATGGGAATTGAGGGCTGATAGGGATACTGGAGGAAGTCTTGAAAATCGGGAGAAAAAGCATTATACTAGGAAGAGCAAAAAATACATAGAAAAATGAGGTGTACTATGGCAGATTTTAACGTGGTTTTACCGGTGCTGCTGGCTTTTGTCATCAGCGTGATCTTGGGGCCCATTATCATTCCTTATCTGAGAAAATTGAAAATGGGACAGACAGAGAGAACAGAAGGCGTTCAGTCTCACTTAAAGAAGGCAGGAACTCCCACAATGGGAGGAATTATTTTCCTGCTTTCTACAGTGGTGACATCGATTTTTTTCGTTGGAAATTATCCGAAGATCATTCCCATATTATTTTTAACTCTGGGTTTTGGAATTATAGGATTTCTGGATGACTATCTGAAAGTAGTGCTGAAGCGTTCTGACGGATTAATGCCTGGACAGAAGATGGCCTGCCAGATCATCGTGACAGCGATTTTTGCTTTTTATCTGGTGAATTTTACCGACGTGTCTCTGGCTATGAAGATTCCGTTTTTCCCGGAATATGAGCTGAATCTTGGAATCCTGGCTGTTCCTGTTCTGTTTATCGCAGTGATCGGCACAGTAAACGGAGTAAACTTTACAGACGGACTGGACGGGCTGGCTTCTTCTGTAACTATAATCGTAGCCACATTCTTTTCTGTGGTGGCTATTGGGACAAACAGCGGTATAGAACCTATTACCTGTGCAGTGGTGGGCGCCCTTATGGGATTCCTGCTCTTTAACGTCTATCCAGCCAAGATTTTTATGGGAGATACAGGTTCCCTGGCCCTTGGAGGTTTTGTGGCAGGTACTGCTTACATGCTTCAGATGCCCCTGTTCATATTGATCGTAGGACTGGTTTATGTAGTGGAAGTTTTATCTGTAATAATTCAGGTAACTTATTTTAAAGCTACTCATGGAAAAAGATTCTTTAAGATGGCTCCTATCCACCATCATTTTGAGCTGTGCGGATGGTCTGAGACAAGAGTTGTGGCAGTGTTTTCCGTAATTACAGCTATTTTATGTCTGATAGCTCTTATGGGAGTATAGGCAGATAAGGAGATAAAAGCATGAAATTACAGAGAGAAAATTTAAAAGGAAAGAATGTCCTGGTCTTTGGTTCCGGGATCAGCGGAATGGGCGCTGTGAAACTTCTGGCAGAAGTGGAAGCCCAGATCCTGCTGTATGATGGCAATGAGAAACTGAAAGAAGAAGAGGTCAGAAGAAAACTGCCGGAAGGCTGTGACTGTCAGATTATTCTGGGAGAACTTCCTGATAATGTTATAGAGAGCCTGGAACTGGCGGTGATGAGTCCGGGAGTGCCTCAGGACATTTCTCCAGTAGAGAGGATAAGAGCAAAGGGAATAACAATCTGGGGAGAAGTAGAACTGGCCTACCAGATGGGGAAAGGAAGAGTCCTGGCTATCACAGGTACCAATGGAAAGACTACGACTACGGCTCTTCTGGGAGAGATCATGAAGGCTTACAGTGATTCCGTTTTTGTGGTGGGAAATATTGGAAATGCCTATACCGGCGCCGCTCTTTCCACAAAGGATGACAGCTATGTGGTGGCGGAAATCAGCAGTTTTCAGCTGGAGACCATAGAGAGCTTTGCTCCTGAGGTGTCTGCTATTTTGAATATCACAGAAGACCATCTGAACAGACATCATACTATGGAAGAATATATCCGGGTAAAAGAGCTCATTGCAGTGAACCAGACAAAAGAAAATTATTGTATCCTGAACTATGAAGATAAAGAACTGAGAGAGTTTGCAGAAAGATGTCCTGCCACGCCGGTATTTTTCTCCAGCAAAAGGAGACTTCCCCAGGGAATCTTCCTGGAGGGAGACCGGATCATTATGAAGACAGAGGATGAGGAGACAGAAATCGTAAAGACAGGAGACCTTTATCTTCTGGGAAAACATAATTATGAAAACGTCATGGCGGCAGCAGCTATGGCCTGGTATGCAGGAGTGCCTGTTGAGATTATCCGCCGTACTGTCATGGCCTTTAAGGCAGTTCCCCACAGGATTGAGTTTGTAGAGGAAATTGACGGAGTGGCTTACTATAATGACTCAAAAGGAACAAATCCTGATGCGGCCATTAAGGGCATACAGGCTATGGAACGGCCTACCCTGCTTATCGGAGGGGGATATGATAAGGAGTCCTCATACGAAGAATGGATAAATGCTTTTGACGGAAAGGTAAAATATCTGGTCCTGATCGGTCAGACCAGAGAAAAGATCCAGAAGGCTGCCCATGAATGTGGATTTTACAATACCATTCTGGCAGATGATCTGGAGGAAGCGGTGAAAATCTGTGCCCAAAAGGCCCAGAAAGGAGACGCCGTTCTTCTTTCTCCCGCCTGTGCAAGCTGGGGACAGTTTGACAATTATGAGCAGCGGGGAGACAAATTTAAAGAATATGTCCGGAGGATGATGAAAGAAGAAAACTGACATAAGAGAGGAAAAGAATCCATATATTTAGAAAGAACAGGTGCAAAAGGGGCGAGGCTTGTTTGGAAAGCAGGAAGAAAAAAGAGAAGACTGCAGACGGTCTTCTGATATTCCTGGTACTTCTTCTGGTGGTCTGCGGACTGATCTTTCTCTACAGCACCAGCGCCTACAATGGAAGAGTAAAGTTTCATGACTCTGCATATTACTTCAAAAAACAACTGTTTGCCACTTCCCTGGGACTTATGGGCATGTATCTGGTATCTTTCATGGATTATCATTTTCTGGTGAAAATGGCTCCTTTTCTCTATGGGGTTTCTTTGCTGCTGTCACTGGCAGTGCTGCTTTTCGGAGATGAATATAACGGCTCTAAGAGATGGCTGTCTCTGGGGCCGTTATCTTTTCAGCCTTCAGAATTTGCCAAGGTAGCTGTGATACTGCTTCTTGCCTGGGTGATCACAAAGGGAAAAGAAGAAAACCGGGGAATACTTTATATGGCAGGGCGGATGGCAATACTTCTTCCTATCGTAGGACTGGTGGGAACCAACAACCTGAGTACTGCCGTTATTATTCTGGGAATCGGCGTGATCCTGATTTTTGTATCCAATCCCAGATACCTGCCTTTTGTGGGGATCGGCGGGGTTGGAGTGGTTTTTATCGGAATTTTTCTTGGAATGGCCAGCTACAGGCTGGAGCGTCTGGCTATCTGGAGAAATCCCGAGGCCTACGAGAAGGGATTTCAGACGATCCAGGGTCTGTACGCCATTGGCAGCGGAGGGATTTTCGGAAAGGGCCTGGGGAGCAGTCTTCAGAAGCTGGGATTTGTGCCAGAGGCTCAGAATGATATGATTTTTTCTATTATATGTGAAGAGACCGGCCTTGCAGGAGGATGTCTGGTAATCCTGGTTTTCGGCCTGCTGATCTGGAGATTGATGGTCACAGCAACCCATGCCCAGGATCTGTGCGGGAGCCTGCTGGCTGCAGGGATCATGGCTCATATGGCTATTCAGGTGATATTGAATATCGCGGTGGTGACCAATACGATTCCAAACACAGGGATTACTCTGCCTTTTATCAGTTACGGAGGCACTTCGGTATTGTTTCTTCTGGGAGAAATGGGGATTGCCCTGTCTGTAAGCAGGAGGAGAAAGGATTGAATCACCAATGCAGGAGGCCCTGCATAGAATAATTCCAGATAGTGTTTTGCAAAACGGAATGTATTAAGAGGAGTGTGTGGCTTGGGCGGAATTAGGATTAAAGGGGGAATTCCTTTAGAAGGAGAAGTAAGGATACAGGGTTCAAAAAATGCGGCATTGCCTGTTATGGCAGCCGCTCTTTTAAATAGAGGAACAACTGTGCTGAAGGGATGCCCCCGTATAGCCGATGTCCTTCTCATGGAAGAAGTGCTTAAAAGCCTGGGGGCAGGAACCAGCTGGCAGGGAGACACTCTGGAAATCTGGGCTCGGAATATTAGCTGCTGCCAGGTAGAAAAAAAGCTGGGTGAAAGAATGCGTTCGTCTATTGTACTGCTGGGAAGCCTCCTGGGAAGGTGCAAAGAAGCGGTGCTCCCTTTTCCTGGTGGCTGTGTAATCGGCTCCAGGCCCATTGACCTGCATCTGAAGGCTCTCAGAGAACTGGGAGGAGAATTTGTGGAGACAGAAGAAGGGCTGCTCTATGGAAGGACCAGGGGGCTTAAAGGGGCAGAGATTTCCTTCCCCAGACCTAGTGTAGGGGCCACGCAGAATGCTGTCCTGGGGGCGGTTTGCGCCCAGGGGACCACAGTTATAAGAGGAGGCTCCAGAGAGCCGGAAGTGACATGGCTCTGCCGATTTCTGAACCAGGCTGGGGGAAAGATAGGGGGCATAGGAACTTCCTGCCTGACAATACAGGGAGTTCCCAGACTTCAGGATACTGTATTTACCATACCGGCAGACAGGATTGCCGCAGGTACTTATGTGTGCGCCAGCGCTATTACCAGAGGAAAAGGAATACTTCTGGAACCTCCCATAAAAGAAATGGGAGCCCTCCTTGGGGCATATGAGAAAATAGGTGGACAATACGCATATAACAGTGGTAAACTGTTTCTATGCAGCCAGAGGGCATACAGGCCTGTCCGGTGGATGGAAACCGGTGTTTATCCCGGCTTTCCCACAGATCTTCAATCGGTATTTCTGGCAGTCCTTACCCGGGCCTGGGGATGGAGCCAGATAAAAGAGAATATATTTGAAGACCGATTCAAGGTGGTTCCGCAGCTCCGAAAAATGGGAGCGCAGATTCATCTGGAGGGACAGACTGCCAGGATTCAGGGAGGCAGGCTTTCAGGAAATATTGTAAGGGCAGAAGAGCTTCGGGGAGGGGCCGCCCTTGTGGTAGCCGGTCTGGGTGCTCAGGGAGAAACTTATGTGGAAGACCGAGAATTTATAGAGAGAGGATATGAGGACATCTCTAGAGATTTGAACTGTCTCGGGGCAAGAACTGAGAAAGATTAGGGGAGACGCTTTATGAGCAGAAGAAAACTGTACAGGATCATCATAGAAGCTGTAGCGGGAATCCTTTTGATTTTTGTTCTGGTATTTTTCCTGGGATTCAGGGTGACCAGCGTACAGGTAGAAGGCAACAGTTTTTATACTGATGATCAGATAAAAAATATGGTTCTGGACGCGCCTATTGCGAATAACTCTGTTTTAGCGGGATTTATCAATACAGAGAAAAGCACAAAAGATGAGACTATGATCGACAGTATCACAATTTCCAGAGTGAACAGGAATACTCTGCTTCTTCAAGTGAAAGAAAAACAAATGATCGGCTATATTGAATTTCAGGGGCAGTGTGTAAATTTTGACCGTCAGGGCATTATACAGATCATTACAGAAGAGCCTCTGGAGAATGTGCCCCAGATTGAAGGGATTGATGTAAAAGAGGCTGTTCAGGGAGAGCGGCTGACTGGAATTAATACGAGAAAGTTGAATACCATCCTCAGTGTGGGAAAAATGCTGGAAAAGATGGAAGAAAAACCGGACAGGCTGGCTTTTAATGATCTGAACCAGCTGGTAATGTATTACGGAGATATAGAAGTCCGGCTGGGAGATGATGAGAACATGGATGAAAAGATCAACCGTCTTGTGGGGATCCTTCCCCAGCTTGAGGATATGTCAGGAATCCTCCATCTGGAGAATACCACGGAGGATTCAGAATCAGTGGTCTTTGATGACGCCACCCAGGAGGAGGATTCCGGAGACGAAGAAGAGAGCAGCAGCGCCTTTGACGGAACCGGAGGCGGAACGGATACTGGGACTTCAGGGAATGAACTGGAGTACAGCGACGGCTCAGATTCTGCAGATACCAGAAGCAGACAGGAGCAGTAAGATATGATTTTTTTATAAAAAGTGAAATTTGCGGTTGATTAATTTTAGAAAAAAAGATATTATATATCTATATGTAATGATTAACTAGATAATACAGACTGATACATACCGGTTTTGCCGGAACATAAAATAGGAAGAAAATGTGAAATAGCATTTCAGACCATACAAGGGAGCTAAAGGAGGAAATACCGTGTTAGAGATTATGACAAATGAAGCTGAATCATCTGCAAAGATCATTGTTATCGGCGTAGGCGGAGCAGGAAATAACGCAGTAAACAGAATGGTGGAGGAAGCCATCGGCGGCGTTGAATTTATAGGAGTGAATACAGATAAGCAGGCCTTGACCCTGTGTAAGGCCCC
This sequence comes from Blautia sp. An46, assembly GCF_002161645.1. Classification (NCBI taxonomy): domain Bacteria; kingdom Bacillati; phylum Bacillota; class Clostridia; order Lachnospirales; family Lachnospiraceae; genus Blautia; species Blautia sp. An46. Next base: position 226,565 of record NZ_NFIF01000001.1, read on the forward strand.
TACGATCATTCAGATCGGCGAAAAGCTGACAAAAGGACTGGGCGCTGGAGCAAAGCCTGAGATTGGTGAGAAAGCAGCAGAGGAAAGCATCGAGGAGATCAAACAGGCCATCCAGGGTGCAGATATGGTATTTGTAACCTGCGGTATGGGCGGCGGCACAGGTACTGGAGCTGCTCCGGTAGTTGCAGGAGTTGCAAAAGAAATGGGAATCCTTACCGTTGGCGTTGTGACAAAGCCTTTCCGTTTTGAGGCAAAGACACGTATGAGCAACGCTCTGGCAGGAATTGAGAAATTAAAAGAAAGTGTAGATACACTGATCATTATCCCAAATGACCGTCTGCTGGAAATCGTAGACCGTCGTACATCTATGCCGGAAGCTCTGAAGAAAGCAGACGAGGTTCTTCAGCAGGCAGTTCAGGGAATCACAGATCTGATCAACCTGCCGGCTCTGATCAATCTGGACTTTGCCGATGTTCAGACAGTTATGATCGACAAGGGAATCGCACATATCGGTATCGGTGAAGGCAAAGGCGATGACAAAGCCATGGATGCTGTTCAGCAGGCTGTATCCAGTCCTCTTCTGGAAACAACCATCGAAGGAGCTTCTCATGTTATCGTCAATGTATCCGGAGATATTTCTCTTATGGATGCCAACGATGCAGCAAGCTATGTTCAGAACCTTACAGGCGAGGATACAAATATTATCTTTGGTGCTCTCTATGATGACAAAGAGGCTGACTATGTAAGGATCACGGTTATTGCAACAGGTCTGGATGATGAGACTGCAAGAAAAGCCAGCGTATCCAGAGAAAAGAAATCTTCTAAATCTGAAAGAGGAGCAAAGGCTCAGGCACCAAGAAAGGCACAGCAGGAGCAGCCACAGCCATCTTACCAGATGCCGACTTTCCAGCAGCCAACCTTCCAGCAGCCGCAGTTTAAGAGCACTGTACAGCAGAAGGACATTCAGATTCCGGATTTCCTGAAAAACAGAAGATAAAGCTGTAAGATTACAGAGCTGTCGTATTAAACATATGTCAGGAATATTCTTGATGGTTGTTTAATGCGGCAGCTCTTTGTTATTAACGGGAAAGGAGCCAGATATGGAACAGGGATTTACCCATTTTGATGAACAGGGAAATGCCAGGATGGTGGATATTTCTCAAAAAGAACCCTCTAGCAGGACAGCTATTGCCAGAGGAAGTATCCTGGTGAGCAAGGAAATCATGGAAGCGGTCAGAGAAAAGCAGGTCCCTAAGGGAGATGTGCTGGGGATAGCCCGGACCGCCGGGATTATGGGAGTGAAGCAGACACCTTTTCTCATTCCTCTCTGCCACACACTTCTGCTGGATAAATGCAATGTGGATTTTGAACTTTCACCGGAGGAAAATCGGATCACTGCATACTGTACGGTGAAGTGCCAGGGGAAGACCGGTGTGGAGATGGAGGCTCTTACGGGAGTCACCACAGCCCTTCTTACCATCTACGACATGTGCAAGGCTATTGACAAGAGGATGGAGATCACAGATATACATCTGGTAGAAAAGACTGGCGGAAAAAGCGGAGAATTCCATTTTTAATAATAGACGGCGTTAAAATGAAAGGAGAAAAATATGAGACGAGCAGCAGTTATTACCTCCAGTGACAGCGGGTTCAGAGGAGAACGAGAGGACGTCAGCGGACAGGTTATCTGCGAGATACTGGGGCGGGAGGGATATCAGGTGGTATATCAGAAAATCCTTCCAGATGAGAGAGCCCTTCTGGCTGCAGAGATGGCAAGGATTGCAGATGAAGACATGGCGGATCTGATATTGACTACAGGAGGGACAGGATTCTCCAGCAGAGATTTTACTCCGGAAGCTACTCAGGATGTTTGCCAGCGTATGGTACCGGGGATTCCAGAGGCTATGCGGGCCTGCAGCATGGAGGTGACAAAACGGGGAATGCTCAGCAGACAGGCAGCAGGTATCCGAAAAAGGACCCTGATCGTAAACCTTCCGGGAAGCCCCAAGGCGGTAAGGGAATGTCTGGAGTATGTGATAGAAGCATTGGGACATGGAATCGATATCCTCCGTGGCGACGCAGGAAACTGCGGTCAGAACTGACATGGGGCTGTCACGTTGATCAAAATCAAGAATCTTTATACATTTTATTGCTCAGTCTGTGCCGCTTTGAGCCTATGATCTCAAAGCTATCCTCGACAAATTTGCATAAAATGTATAAATATTCTTGGTACATGATTAATGTTTAGATGCCGGAGATGCCGGTTTTCTGCCGGAGATAGTCTTTCAGCTGCTTCATAGGCATTTCCTGTCCTGTCCAGATGTGAAAGGCTTCGGCTCCCTGCCACAGAAGCATGGAATAGCCGTTAAAAGCTATACAGCCGGCTTCTTTGGCCATAGTCAGCAGTCTGGTCTCCCAGGGAGAATAAATGATATCTGCTACGGCCAGTTCCGGAAAGAGAAAAGAAGGATCCGGCAATATGCAGCCCTCTGTGTGGGGAGCCATGCCAACGGAGGTGGCATTGACAAAAAGCCGGCTTTCTTTCATTGTAGTTTTTAGAGTATCCAGATCTTTGGTATCATGAATAAAAATCTGACAGGCAGTTTCTTTTTCCAGCTCAGAAGAGAGATGCTGGATTCTGGGAAGATGAGAGCTGGCGCTTCGGGCGAAGATATGGATTTTTTTTACTCCGTCCAGGGCAGCCTGGGCACAGATGGCTGTGGCGGCTCCGCCGATTCCCATAAGGGTCATAGTCTGGCCTTTCATCTGAATGCCTTGTTCTTTTACGGAACGCATAAAACCGATTCCGTCGGTATTGTGGCCGATGAGACAGCCATTCTGATTTTCCACAGTATTAACGGCCCCAATAAGCCGGGCTGCAGGGGAGAGGCCATCCAGATATTCCAGGATTTTGTTTTTATTGGGCATAGTAAGGTTGAATCCCATGACCTGAAGGGCTTTTAGCCCTTCAACAGCTTTCTCCAGAGTTTGTTCGTTTATATCAAAGGCCAGATAGACACAGTCCATTCCAAGATACTGGAAACTGAAATTATGCATCAGGGGAGAGATACTGTGCTTTACAGGGCTTCCTAAAAGACCTGTAAGACGGGTATTGCCGGTAATTGCAGACATATAAATACCTCCTGTTTGTATATATTCCAGGTCTTTGAGGCCTGGTTTCATCTCTATGGACGCTGATTTTAGTTTAGGATGATATATCTCTGCTGTCAAGAAGGAAAGGGCGGAGAGAAAGGAAGAAAGAATAATGAAAACAGTAAAGATAGGAAATATGGAAATCGGAAGGGGAATCCCGAAAATTTGTATTCCCATTACCGGGGAAACCAGGGAAGAAATCTTTCTGGATATTGAGGAAATCCAGAGACAGAAACCAGACCTGGCAGAATGGCGGGCAGATTGTTATGAAGAAGGAGAGAAAGTAGAAAAAGTCCTGGAAATGTTGAGGACAATAAATGACAGACTGGGACAAATTCCCCTTCTTTTTACCTTCCGCACCGCAGGAGAAGGAGGCTGCCGGGAGATTCTTTTTGAAAATTATGTAAAGCTCCTGAATGCTGCAGCTGAGACAGGTCTTGTCCAGCTGACAGATGTAGAAATATTTTTCCGGGAAGAGTCATCTGGGGAGCTGGTAAAACAGCTTCAGGAGAAAGGCGTAAAAGTGGTGGCCTCCAATCATCATTTTGAAGGGACGCCGCCCAAGGAAGCTCTTTATGAGAGTCTGGACAGGATGTATGACAGTGGGGCTGATATCTTAAAGATGGCGGTTATGCCCGGTCAGTTTAAGGACCTCCTTTCCCTTCTGGAGGTGACCAGAGAGGCGGCGGATAAATATGACCGGCCTCTGATCACCATGTCTATGGGAGAGACCGGATTTCTCAGCCGTATCTGCGGAGAAATCACAGGTTCGGCTCTGACTTTTGCAGCAGGAAGGAACGCTTCTGCTCCAGGCCAGGCCGGGGTGGAGAATATGCGTAATATCCTGAAAAATATCCATGAAAGTTTATCCTGATAGGCCTAGATACAGCCTTTCGGGTCTAGAGAGAGGTCCTTTGGCCCTTCTGGGCCAAAGGGTAACATAACCCAGGTAACATAAGAAGAAAAAAACAGGAGCAGGCTGTCGAAAAGATTTTGGCTCCAGCCAAGCGGTTTTGACAAAATCAGCACCCCCTGACCTCTATAATGAACATTGCTTATTCCAGATAAGTAAGAGAGTCATGTAGAGGTTTAGGGGGTGTTTTGTGTACTACGAATTTTACATAGATGTGTTTTTCGTAGTAAATCTATTTATGGATTTTCTTGTGCTCTGCCTGACAAACCGGATACTCCGGGGGTCTGCCAAACCCTGGAGGGCTTTGCTGGGAGCTTTGGCGGGAGCCCTTGGAATCTCCCTGTTTTTCTGGCTTTCAAAAGAGATCAATACAGTGAATATACTGATTTTTTCCATTGGAATGTCCTTTGCAATGGTCTGGCTGGACTGTAGGCCTTGCAGAGGAAAGGAACTGCTGGCAGGCGTTCTGGCCTGCTGGGGCATATCTTTTTTGCTGGGAGGACTGTTGTATGCCCTGCCTCCCAGGGCAGGAAAAGGAATCCTGATTTTTTTTACGATCACATTTACCGCTTATTGGATTTTAAACACAGGCATAAGACTCTTTAAATACTTAAAAGGAAAAGCTGTCCTCAGGTGCCGGGTGATCCTGGAAACAGGAGGACAGAAAATAGAATTAAAAGGACTGTTGGATACCGGAAACTGCCTAACAGATACAGACACAGGCAAACCTGTGTGTGTTATGGAAAAGAGCAGGTTTTCCGGTATGCTGGAGAAAAAGCAGCAGGATGCGCTGGAAAGTTTTTGTGCTATGGAAGATTTCGGGGAAGGAGATGCAGAAAATCTGAAACCGCGGTTTCTCATCTATACGGCTCTGGGCTGTGAACGGGGACTTCTCCCTGTAGTAACGGCAGACAGGCTGGTTATTTTCTGGGAAGGGAAAAAAATCTGTCTGTCCCAGGCTGCCATAGGACTTTCTGACGCCCCTCTGTCTCCTTACGGAAAATTCGAGATAATTATCAGTCCCAAGATTCTGGACAGTTAGTTAAGGAGGAGCTTTGTGAAGATGGATGTTTGTATGAAAAAAGGATTTCAGTTTTCGAGATTTACAGGAATTTTACTGCCGGCAGGAAATGAGATGCATTATATCGGGGGTGCGGAGGTACTGCCTGCCCCTCTTTCTCCGGAAGAAGAAAAGGTGCAGATTGATAAGCTCAGAGAAGGGGAAGACCAGGATGCAAGGGCTGCCCTTATAGAACATAATCTTCGTCTGGTAGTCTATATCGCCAAAAAATTTGACAATACAGGAGTGGGAGTAGAGGACCTGATTTCCATAGGGACCATAGGATTGATAAAGGCTATTAATACCTTTGACCCGGTGAAAAAAATCAAACTGGCTACTTATGCCTCCCGATGTATTGAAAATGAGATCCTTATGTATCTGAGAAGAAACAGTAAGACAAAGCTGGAGGTGTCTATAGATGAGCCTCTGAATGTAGACTGGGATGGGAATGAACTGCTTTTGTCAGATATCCTTGGAACCGATGAGGATGTAATTTACAAAGATATTGAAAATGAAGTGGAGAGAAAACTTCTCGGAAAAGCTATCGGGAAGCTGACAAAAAGGGAACAGACCATTGTACGGCTCCGCTTTGGAATTAACATGCCTGATGGCAGGGAAAAGACCCAGAAGGAGGTTGCAGATCTGCTGGGAATCTCCCAGTCTTATATCTCTCGGCTGGAAAAGCGGATCATGAAGAGACTGAAAAAAGAAATCGTCAGGTATGAATAAGACATAATAACGGTATAAAAAGCCCGTCAGGACTGGCATTTTATAAATGCCGTCCGGCGGGTTTTCTTTTTGAAGAACTATTGACAATCATTAAAATCTAAGGTACTATAATGATATCAAAATAATATCAAAGTAAATTATCACATAAGAGGGGAGCCATGGAAAATATTCCGATGGCAGGCTCCTGCAAAGGAGGGTATTGTATGGGTAATCAAGGTAAGATTCAGGAAGAGAAAGAATTAAAGGCAATGTCCGGATACCTGATGCTTTTTGTGGGGATTCTGGGACTGGTCCTTGGAGGAGCGGCGCTGCTCTACGGGATTATGAGACTTTCCGCTACAGGAGGAGGCGCAGGAGGCTGGCTGATACTGGCAGGACTGGTACTGCTGCTGATCTTCTTTATTCTGCTGTGCGGACTGAAGGTGATCAATCCTAATGAAGCGTTGGTGCTGGCTCTTTTTGGTAATTATTACGGAACACTGAAAAAAGATGGTTTTTACTGGGTAAATCCCTTTGTGTCGGCGATTAATCCTACAGTGAAAGATATACCGGCCACTACAGGAAAATCCAGAAAAGTATCTCTTAAAACCAGAACACTGAACAATGACAGGCAGAAAGTAAATGACGCTATGGGAAACCCTGTGGAGATTGCTGCAGTAGTGATATGGCGGGTGGTGGATCCTACCAGAGCAGTGCTGAATGTGGAAAACTTCAATGACTATCTATCCATTCAGTGCGATTCCATTATCCGGAATACTACCAGAATATATCCCTACGATTCTGCTGAGGGAGGAGATGAGAAATCTCTCAGGGGCAGCAGCCAGGAGATTGCGGATATTATGCAGGGAGAACTTCAGGAAAAGGTAGAGAACGCAGGAATCGAGATTCTGGATGTGCGGATCACTCATCTGGCTTATGCGCCGGAAATCGCATCTGCCATGCTTCAGAGACAGCAGGCAGCCGCTATTATTGATGCCAGACAGAAAATCGTGGAAGGAGCCGTAGGAATGGTAGAAATGGCCCTTGATAAGCTGAATGAAAATAACATTGTAGAGTTAGATGAGGAGAGAAAAGCGGCTATGGTCAGCAATCTTCTGGTAGTGCTCTGCGGAAACAAGGATGCCCAGCCTATTGTAAACAGCGGCAGCCTGTATTAAAGATAAGGTGGTGACACATTCTGGAACAGGAAAATAAAAGCAAAGGAAAAGAAAAGGCAAAAAAGCAGGTGCCTCTGAGACTGTCGGTCTCTCTTTGGAATGAGATTGCCCAGTGGGCGGAGGATGATTTCCGTTCCATGAATGGACAGATCGAGTATCTGCTGACAGAATGTGTAAAATACAGAAAAAAACACAGGAAACCGGAAGAATAAGATCCTGAAAGGGGAAGAATCTGTGCCAGATTTTCTTCTGCAACGGTAGCCCAGGGGGCCGCTGAGATCATGGCCTACGGCACGGCAGTGAAATTTCAATAACAGAAGCGTTTTATGATATATAAGATACATATATATAGCAATAAAGAAGACTGCTTGCAGAGAACTTTGAACGGAAAAATTCCGGCGGAAAGTTCTTTGCAGCAGTCTTTTTTGTGGTCGGCTGAACATACTCAAAAAATTCAGGATATGGAAAAGGATGCAGGACTACATATTTTTCAAGATTTCTTTTTTCGTTTTCAGAAGGATCTGGGCCAGTTCTTCCAGGCGTTGGTCAGTCATTCTGGAAGCCGGAGCAGAGATGGAGAAAGCGTATTTGGCTCTTCCCCGGTAATCTGGAAGACCTACGGCAATACAGCGGACTCCCAGCTCATTTTCCTCATCGTCAAGGGCATAACCTTTTTCCCTTGCCTCTTTAATTTTCTCCAGAAACTGGGTATAATCTATAATAGTATGAGGTGTTAGTTTTCGGATTGTGCTGTGTTCCCAGATGGACTGTATCTGAGACTGGTCCATATCGGCGGCTATGGCTTTTCCTACACCGGAACAGTAAAGAGGAATCCGGCTGCCAACTTTGGAAACCATACGAACAGAATTCTGAGTGGACTCTTCTTTGTAGATATACACAGCTTCAACACCGTCCAACTGGACGAAGTGGACAGTCTCTCCGGTTTCCTGAGCCAGAACTTTCAGGCTGGGACGTACTGCATCCAGAATGTCCATATGTACCAGAAGTTTATTGGAAAGGCCAAGGAGCTTCAGAGAGAGGCTGTATTTTCCGGTTTCACCGTCCTGCTTTACATAGCCCATGTAGATCAGTGAACTGAGAAGGCGATGGAGGGTGCTTTTATTTAGGTCCAGCTGGCGGCAGAGATCTGCCAGTGTGACGGAGCCTGTGTCCGCCAGAGTTTCCAGTACAAGAAACAGTCGATCTGCTACCTGGATAGGGTTTTTATTTTCCATGATCAAACACTCCTGTTTGTGAAATCATAATATTATTCAGGCGCTATTGTAACACTTTCAGAAGATTGTGGCAACTGAAAAAAATCTCTTGACTTTTTAAGTCACAGTAGTATAATGCAGATAAAGACATACCACATGACGAAACAACATTTCATAATATGAAACGAAAAAGTATAAGGAGGAAGTATTATGAGCACAGCAGCAGAAAGATTTGCAGAGTTAGGTGTAGTACCAGTAGTAGTTCTGGAGGATGCAAAAGACGCAGCGCCTCTGGCAAAAGCACTGGTAGAGGGAGGTCTTCCCTGTGCAGAGGTAACATTCCGTACAGCAGCAGCTGAGGAGTCCATCCGGATTATGGCTTCTGAATATCCGGATATGTTCGTGGGAGCAGGTACAGTTCTGACTATTGACCAGGTAGACAGAGCAGTAGCAGCAGGAGCTAAATTTATCGTAAGTCCAGGATTCGATCCTGAGATTGTAGACTACTGTCTGAGCAAAGACATTCCTGTATTCCCGGGAGTTATCACTCCTTCTGAAGTAGCTCAGGCTGTTAAGAGAGGATTAAAGGTTGTAAAATTCTTCCCGGCTGAGCAGTTTGGCGGCGTAGCTACTATCAAAGCTATGGCAGCTCCTTATGTAGGGCTGAAATTCATGCCTACCGGCGGCGTAAATGCAAAGAACCTGGAAAACTACTTAAGCTGCGACAAGATCGTTGCCTGCGGCGGAAGCTGGATGGTAAAAGGGGACCTGGTTAAAGCAGGAAAATTTGACGAGATTAAATCTCTGACAGAAGAAGCCGTAAAACTGGCTGCTCAGATCAGAAATAAATAAGCAGGATAACAAGCATAGAAATTATAGAGGAGATATGATCATGGCAAAGAAAGTTGTTACTTTTGGTGAAATTATGTTGAGACTGGCCCCGGAAGGTTACTATCGTTTTGTTCAGGCAGATACCTTTGGCGCTACCTACGGCGGCGGAGAAGCAAATGTAGCTGTTTCTCTGGCAAACTACGGATTTGATGCAAAATTCGTTACAAAACTTCCAAAACACGAAATCGGACAGGCAGCTGTAAATTCTCTGAGAAAATATGGCGTTGACACAACTGATATCGTACGCGGCGGAGACAGGGTAGGTATTTACTATCTGGAGAAAGGCGCTTCTCAGAGACCTTCCAAGGTTATCTATGATCGTGCTGGATCTTCTATCGCTACTGCTTCTTCCTCTGATTTTGACTGGAAGAAAATCTTTGACGGTGTAGAATGGTTCCACTTTACAGGTATCACTCCGGCTCTTAACGACGAAGTGGCAAAAATCTGTCTGGAAGCCTGCAAAGCAGCAAAAGAAGCCGGTGCTACTATTTCCTGCGACTTAAACTACAGAAACAAACTGTGGTCTAAAGAAAAAGCCGGAGAAGTTATGGGCGAGCTGTGCAAATATGTAGACGTATGCATCGCAAACGAAGAGGATGCTGCCGATGTATTCGGTATCAAAGCAGCAGATACAGATGTAACTCAGGGTACTGTAAACCATGAAGGATACAAAGATGTTGCAAAACAGCTTGCTGACCGTTTCGGATTCCAGAAAGTTGCTATCACACTGAGAGAGTCTCTGTCAGCAAACGACAACAACTGGTCTGCTATGCTCTATGACGGAAAGGACTACTACTTCAGCAAAAAATATAAAATGCATATCGTAGACCGTGTAGGCGGCGGCGATTCTTTCGGCGGCGGACTGATCTGTGCATGCTTAAATGGTTATGATGCTCAGGCTACTATCGAATTCGCAGTAGCTGCTTCCTGCCTGAAACATTCTATCGAAGGCGACTTCAACATGGTATCCATGGACGAGGTGCTGAAGCTGGCAGGCGGAGACGGTTCAGGCCGTGTTCAGAGATAATTAAATATCGCTAAATGAGAACCCTTATGCCATTGGGGAACATTTATTAATAGAAAGGGGTGCCCTGGGAAACATTTATATATCTTCATACTGTTTCTCAGGACATCCTCTTGTTATAATCGGGGAAAATAAAAGTGGAGGTGTAAAAAAATGAAAAAGGACTTTGACCTGCTGTCATTGGGAGAAATCTTACTGAGGCTTTCACCGCCGAACAATGAAAGGATTGTAAGAGGTGAGACCTTTCAGAAACAGGTAGGAGGAGCAGAACTGAATGTAGTTTCAGGAGTTTCTCTTTTGGGTCTGCGGACCGGGGTGATCTCCAAGCTGCCGGATAATGCCCTGGGAACCTATGCAAAGAACCGTGTCCGTTTCTGCGGCGTCAGCGATGATTATCTGGTTTATGATCAGGATCCGGATGCCCGTCTGGGTATTTACTACTACGAAGACGGAGCGTATCCAAGAAAGCCAAGCGTGGTATATGACAGGAGACATGCGTCTTTCTGTAAAATTTCCCTGGATGAGCTGCCGGAATCCATGTTTTCTTCCACAAAGTGTTTCCACACCAGCGGAATTACCCTGGCTCTTTCTGAAAATACCAGAAAAGTGGGAATCGAAATGATGAAACGCTTTAAAGAAAACGGCGCTCTTATCTCATTTGACGTAAACTTCAGAGGAAATCTCTGGACAGGACCGGAGGCAAAGGAGTGTATTGAAAGCATCCTGCCTTATGTAGATATTTTCTTCTGCTCTGAGGAGACAGCCAAACTGACCTTCTTAAAAGAAGGAGATGTGTATGAGATCATGAGAAGCTTTGCAAAGGAATATCCCCTGTCCATCGTGGCCTCTACCCAGAGGATTGTTCACAGTCCAAAGGTACATACTTTCGGATCTGTGATCTATAATGCAAAAGAAGACAAGTTCTATCAGGAAGAGCCATACCGGAACATTGAAGTAGTAGACCGTATCGGAAGCGGAGACGCCTATATTTCCGGAGCCCTCTATGGACTGCTGGCCCATGACTTTGACTGCCAGAAAGCATTGGAATATGGAAATGCTACCAGCTCTGTGAAGAATACCATTCCGGGAGACCTGCCTTCCTGTGGCCTGGAGGAGATTGACAGAATCATTAAAAATCATAAGAATACCGGCGTTCAGCTTGAGATGGACAGATAAAAGGTAACAGAATTACCCCTGTGTACATAAGCTATATTAACAGGTTATGGCACAGGGGATTTTTTATGCGTGTCTGTGAACTTAGACAAAAAGAAGTGATCAATATTTGTTCCTGCAGGACCCTGGGCTGTCCGCTGGACGTGGAGTTTGACTGCAAAACCGGATGTATAAAGGCCCTGATCGTACCCCTTCCGGGGAAAATGTGCGGATTTTTCGGATCTACCAGTGAATATGTGATTCCTTTTTCCTGCATTCGGCAGATAGGAGAGGATATTATCCTGGTGGAAATCAAGGAAGAAAAGTTCCTTAAAAAGGAATAAGAACAACTTGTTAATAGGTGCGTACAAGTTGTAGAATATTACCAAAGGAGCAGGTTATGACACAGGAAAGCGGAAAAACAAAGTACTATGTGCTGATGGAAGAACTGAAAGAGTCCATCCTCAGCGGAAAGATTAAGGCTGGAGAGAAGCTGCCCTCAGAAAACCAGCTTTCTGAGAAATATCATATCAGCAGGCATACGGTGAGAAAAGCCTTGTCTATCCTGGGACAGGAAGGATATATCGTGGCAGAACACGGAAGGGGAACCTTTTGTTCCCAGCGGATGGGACACCTGAAACAATCCAAAAACATTGCGGTGATCACCACATATATTTCAGACTATATTTTTCCCAGATTGATTCAGGGAATGGACCGGGTGCTTACAGAAAATGGGTACAGCATTATCCTGAAAAATACAGCCAACAGCAGGACAAAAGAAGCCAAGGTCCTGGAGGATATCCTGACCAAGGATATTGACGGACTGATCATTGAACCGGCAAAAAGCCAGATTCTCTGCAGACATATGAACTTGTATGGACTGCTGGACAAGTATCAGATTCCTTATGTCTTTATCCAGGGCGTCTATTCTCAGATGAAAGAAAAACCTCATATTCTCATGGATGACTGTCAGGGAGGATATCTGGTGACAAAATATCTTCTGGACATGGGGCATAAAAATTTGCTGGGGATTTTTAAGGCAGACGATTTCCAGGGACAGGAGCGGCATAAAGGTTATGTTAAGGCTCTTCAGGAGGCCGGTTTCAGTTATGACCCGGACCGGGTGATCTGGTTCCATACTGAGGACAGAAAGACGAAACCGGGACTGATGACCAGACTGCTTCTGGAGCAGGGACTTTCTGTGGACGGTATTGTGTGCTATAACGACCAGATTGCTGTAAGTGTGGTGCATGTTCTGCGGGAAATGGGAAAAAATGTGCCCGATGATATTTCTGTGACAGGCTATGACAATTCGGTGATGGCCGGAGGAGATGTTTCTCTTACTACCATTGTTCATCCCCAGGAGAAGCTGGGGGAAATGGCAGCGGAGCTGCTGCTGGAAAAGATACGGGAGGTTCCTGAAGAGAAAAGCCAGATTCCCAGGCTTATCCAGCCGGAACTGATCCTGCGGAATTCTGTGAAGGACAGAAGGAAAAAGGAGGAAAAATAAATGTTAGAAGAACTGAAAAAAGCGGTTTACGAGGCAAATATGCTTTTGCCGAAACACAATCTGGTAACCTTTACCTGGGGCAATGTAAGCCAAATCGACAGGGAGACCGGATATTTTGCCATTAAACCCAGCGGAGTGGACTATGACAAGCTGACACCTGAAGACATGGTGATCATGGACCTGGAAGGAAATAAGATTGAAGGAAAATATAATCCTTCTTCTGACACACCTACCCATATTGAACTGTACAAAGCCTTCCTAAAAATCGGCGGCGTCGTTCATACCCATTCTCCATGGGCTACCAGCTGGGCTCAGGCCGGAAGAGGTATCCCCTGCTACGGAACCACTCATGCAGACTATATGTACGGTGAGATCCCCTGTGTGAGATGTCTGACAAAGGAAGAGATCGACACTGCATATGAAAAGAATACAGGACTGCTTATTGCGGATTATTTCAAGGATAAGGATTACGAGGCAGTTCCTGCAGTTCTCTGCAAGAATCATGGACCTTTCACCTGGGGAAAAGACGGTCATGAGGCAGTTCATAATGCTGTTGTGCTGGAAGAAGTGGCTAAGATGGCTGCAAGATGTGAGATGATCAACCCCAGAGTACAGCCGGCGCCTCAGGAGCTTCAGGATAAACATTATTACAGAAAACATGGGGCAAACGCATATTACGGACAGAAATAATAGTCAAAGAATAAAAAAGCACACCTGGAAAATATCTGTTACCTTGAGAGGGCAGGAATTTCCAGGTGTGCTGTTTTACGGCGACTTTCTGGTACTTCTTATGATGAAAAAGATCATGGAGCCGAAAAGGAAGATCAGAAACAGGGCCGTATGTAGATTACTCAGATTTTTTTCCTGGACACAGTGGTATGTAATCACGGCAAATTCTGCTGTCATGAGAAATTTCATGAGGATCAGCATGGTTTTTATGTTCTGATAAACCCACTGTTCATTCTTTTGAGTAGTTTTGACAGGTACATTCCAGACAGAGGGGAATCTTTCCAGTATGGTCAGCGGCAGGTAAAGGACCAGACTGGCTACAGGAACGGCCCAGACAGAACCTTTTGGTCCCCAGCCGTCTGGCTGGCCGCTGAACCCCCAGTGAGTAATGATGGTATCTGGAAGCTGGTTCCATTTCAGCAGCGGATATAGAAAGGTAAAGACCAGCGCAAGAACAGAAAAAAGATTCAGCGCTTTCTGAAAGCCAGTATTGGGATATCTGGGGATTCTGGGATTTTCATAAAAATTTTTTTCTGCCATAAGCGCACCTCCTGAATAATCTCTTTCTTATAAGGAGATTGTAGCAGGTTTTCATAAGTGGAGAAATACCTTTGCATGAGAAACAGAAATTCTGTCATAAGTTACAAATCCTTTCTGAGTCATTTTTTAAAATACTGCATATCTTAATCATAAAGTACAAAAAGTTCATGCGTTTTGTTCCGGAGTATGATATCATGGGGTAAGCTGATAAACAATAAAACAGAAAAAGACAATAAAGGAGATGGACATGGAACTTTTTATGGGAATTATGGTTCCTTTTCTTGGGACCTGCCTGGGGTCTGCCAGTGTTTTCTTCATGAAAGATGAGCTGAAGCCTCTGGTCCAGAAAGGGCTTTTAGGTTTTGCTTCCGGGGTCATGGTAGCCGCTTCTGTGTGGTCTTTGCTGATCCCTGCTATGGATATGTCAAAGAGTATGGGAAAGCTTGCTTTCCTGCCAGCCGCAGTGGGTTTTCTCCTGGGGATTTTTTTTCTTCTGGCAATGGACCGTCTGATCCCTCATTTACATCTGGGAGAATCGAAGCCCGAAGGACGAAAGAGTAATCTGAAAAAGACAACGATGCTAGTGCTGGCAGTGACGCTTCATAATTTTCCTGAGGGAATGGCAGTAGGAGTGGTATTTGCAGGAATGATGGCTGATAATACCCAGATTACTTTTGCAGGAGCCATGGCCCTGTCTGTGGGAATCGCCATACAGAATTTTCCGGAGGGAGCTATTATATCCCTTCCCCTGAAGAGCGAGAAGGCCATGGGAAAAGGAAAAGCCTTTTTGTATGGAACTCTTTCAGGAGCAGTGGAGCCATTGGGAGCTTTGCTCACCATAGTTTTATTCAGTTTTATAGAACCCCTTCTTCCCTACCTTCTGGCCTTTGCAGCAGGAGCTATGCTCTATGTAGTAGTAGAAGAGCTGATTCCAGAGACCGGCCAAGGAGAACACAGCAATGTAGGGACCATAGGCTTTGCAGCAGGTTTTGTCCTGATGATGATCTTAGATGTAGCATTAGGATGAATTGGAAAAAAGAGAAAAGCGCCTTGCTTTTCTCTTTTTTGTATGCTATACTAATTTCGTCAAGAATAATACCCCCCTGGGGTGTAGGGAGGAAATAAAATGAAAGCAGATAAAAGTAAAATTAACCGGCTGCTGAAGACGGCCAGAGGACAGATAGACGGAATCCTGAAAATGGTGGAAGAAGACCGGTACTGTATGGATATTTCCCAGCAGCTTATGGCCACAGAAGCTATTTTGAACAAGGCCAACAAAGAGATTCTTACCGCTCATCTGAAGAGCTGTGTAACAGGGGCCAAGACAGATGAGGAACGGGAAGAGAAAGTAGACGAGCTGGTAGCCATGCTTGGAAAAATTTTGTAGGAGGACATCATTATGAAAGAAAAATTTGATGTAACAGGGATGACTTGTTCTGCCTGCTCCTCCAGAGTGGAGAAATGCGTCAGCAAGCTGGAAGGGGTAAATGAGGTCAGCGTGAATCTGCTGACCAACAGTATGCAGGTGGAATTCAATGATGCAGTGATCCAGGAGCAGGGAATCATAGATGCAGTGGTCCACGCAGGTTATGGAGCCAGTGTCCAGGGAAAAAAGAAAGCTTCTGATACAAGAGAGAGCTTAAAAGAAAATAAGAAAAATCCGGTACAGGAGCATATGGAATATATGAAGAAAAGGACAATCTGGTCTTTTATCTTTTTGATTCCCCTGATGTATGTTTCCATGGGGCATATGATCGGCCTGCCCCTTCCCGGATTTCTCCACGGTACAGTAAACGCAGTGGGATTTGCCATGACTCAGTTTCTGCTGTGTATTCCGGTAATCTATATTAACAGGGCTTACTATACAAAAGGCTTCAGCACATTACTCCATGGGGCTCCTAATATGGATACCCTGATCGCCGTTGGTTCTGCAGCTTCTCTGGTGTATGGTGTTTTCGCTATTTACCGTATGGGATATGGACTGGGGGTTCAGGATATGGATCTGGTGAACCGGTATCTTCATGACTTGTATTTCGAGTCAGCGGTAATGATCCTGGCACTGATCAATATTGGAAAATATCTGGAAGCACGGTCAAAAGGGAAGACCAGCGAGGCTATTAATAAACTGATGGATATGGCGCCAAAGACTGCTTTCGCGGAGCGGAACGGAACAGTGGTAGAGATTCCCGCAGAGGAAATCCAGATCGGGGATATCCTTCAGGTAAAGCCTGGCAGCAGTGTCCCGGCTGACGGAGTGGTGCTGGAGGGAGTTACCAGCATTGACGAGGCAGCTATTACAGGAGAGAGTATTCCGGTCCAGAAAGTGCCGGGAGACTCAGTTATCGCCGCAACTATGAATAAGGCCGGATTCTTCCGTATGAAAGCTTCTAAAGTAGGAGATGACACTACTTTTTCCCAGATTATCCGTCTGGTGGAAGATGCCAGTGCCAGCAAGGCTCCCATTGCCAAGATCGCAGACAAGATTGCAGGAGTTTTTGTGCCTATTGTTATGACTATTGCTCTGATCACTGCTGTTGTATGGCTGCTGGCAGGGGCAGAGTTTGAATTTGCTCTGTCCTGCGCCATCTCCGTTCTGGTCATTTCCTGCCCCTGTGCTCTGGGACTGGCAACTCCTGTGGCTATTATGGTAGGAACAGGAAAAGGAGCAGAAAACGGCATTCTGATCAAATCAGGAGAAGCCTTGGAAGTTACCCACAATATTCAGAGTGTGGTCCTGGATAAGACAGGAACGATTACCCAGGGAAAACCGGCAGTCACAGATATCCACGGTGTAAAGACAGACAGTAAAGAGCTGCTGAAGATTGCGGCGGCTATGGAGAAAAAAAGCGAACACCCTCTTGCAGAAGCAGTTCTCGCAAAAGCTGAGGAGGAAAAGATTTCCCTGCCGGAGGCTTCAGAATTTTCCGCAGTGGCAGGCATGGGTATAGAAGCAGTTATTGAAGGAAAGAAATATTATGCAGGAAATCTCCGGCTGATGAAGGAAAAGGGGATAGACTGCACCGGTATTAAAGATTATCTGGAGACCCTTACGGGGGAGGGAAAGACGCCTCTGCTTTTTGCTGATGAGAAAGAGCTTCTGGGTGTAGTGGGAGCTGCAGATATAGTAAAATCTACCAGCGCTCAGGCTATCCGGGAGTTGAAAAAAATGGGAATTCAGGTTATCATGCTTACAGGAGACAACGAAAGAACCGCAAAGGCCATTCAGCGGCAGCTGGATATTGATACGGTGATCGCAGAAGTCCTTCCCCAGGATAAAGAAAGAGAAGTGGCAAAGCTTCAGGAAAATGGTCAGAAGGTAGCAATGGTAGGGGATGGTATCAATGACGCTCCGGCTCTTGCCAGAGCAGATGTGGGGATTGCCATTGGCGCAGGCACTGATGTGGCTATTGAAAGCGCGCATATTGTTCTGATGAAAAACGACCTGCTGGATGTAGTGACTGCAATCAGCCTGAGTAAAGCAGTGATCCGGAATATTAAGGAAAACCTTTTCTGGGCCTTTTTCTATAATGTGTGCGGGATTCCCCTGGCAGCAGGCGTGTTCTATACGGCTTTGGGACTGAAATTAAGTCCTATGTTCGGCGCAGCGGCTATGAGTTTAAGCAGCCTTTTCGTAGTATCCAACGCCCTTAGACTGAGATTCTTCCATGTGCTGAAAAAGCCCCAGAAGGAAGAGGACGGTACTGTTCAGACAACAGAAAAAATCAATGGACAGACAGGAAAAAAACAGATAGTAAATACTTCCGCAGAAGCGGTTGAAAATAAGGAGGAAATGAATATGTATACAATGAAGATTGAAGGTATGATGTGCCCTCACTGCCAGGCAGCAGTGACAAAAGCTTTAAACGGTATTGAAGGCGTAAAGGCAGAGGTGGATCTGGAGAAAAAAGAAGCCTATGTGGAGGCAGCAGATTCTGTAAGTAAAGAAGAACTGACCAAGGCTGTAGTTGACGCTGGATACGAAGTTGTATCTGTAGAATAGGAGAAGAGCCATGATACGGGTTGGAATGGGATATGATGTCCATAAACTGACAGAAGGAAGAGACCTGATCCTGGGGGGAGTAAATATCCCCTGGGAAAAGGGGCTTTTGGGGCACTCTGATGCAGATGTGGTGGTACATGCCATTATGGATGCTCTTTTAGGGGCGGCGGCCCTGCGGGATATCGGAAGGCATTTTCCGGATACAGATCCAAAGTATAAAGGAATTTCCAGTATTATTCTTCTTCAGCATGTGGGAAAACTTCTGGAAGAAAATATGTATGTGATCAATAATATAGACGCTACCATTATTGCCCAGAAGCCGAAGCTTCTCCCTTATATAGATACCATGATCAAAAATGTAGCCCAGGCTCTCCACCTGGAGGAAAATCAGGTGAATATCAAGGCCACTACAGAGGAAGGATTGGGCTTTACCGGCAGTATGGAAGGGATTTCCGCTCATGCCATATGCACCCTTACCAGTATCCAGGACCTTATGGGAGATGACAGAAGCGTTCCTTCTTGTCAGGGATGCTGTCAGCAGCAGACACCGGAAGAACAGGAAGACTGAACCGCAGAGGGAAAATCACTGGCTGCGGTATTCCCTGGGAGTGACATGAAGGATATCCTTAAAACACCGGTTAAAAGACCGGAGACTATTGTAGCCGCAGGAAAAGGCAATGTCGCTGACTGGCATATCAGTGGTACGCAGAAGATGGGCGCCGTAGTTTATCCGGTGCTGATTTACCAGATCCGTAAAGGAGAGACTCAGATGGCTGTTGATAAATCTGGAGATATACAGCCGGCTGTAGCCCAGATGGACGGCCAGGTCCTGAAGAGTCAGTGCTTCCAGATAATGGTCCTGAATATAGATCAGGATCTGATGGAGCAAGTCTGAGGAAGGAGCTGTCCGGGGAGAAAGCCCGGATTCTTCCAGAAGCCGGGCGGCAATATAGTATAAACAGGCTTTACAGTATAAAGGCTTTGAACTGTCTATGAACAGGTGCTTCTCCATAGAAGAGAAGACCTGATCTTCCAGACGGAAGACCGGATGGTTCAGAGCCTTTTTGGCAGTCATCTTATAAAATTCCTGGATATAATCCGGGGAAAAAACATTTACCTGACATTCTGCGCCTCCCAGATTTGTATAAGAATGAATTTCATAGGGTAGAATCAGGATAAGGTCTCCGGGCTGCATAAGAAATTCTCTTCCGTCTACAGTGGCCATAAGCTTTCCGCTTTTCAGGCGGAGAAGCTCATAGCTCCTGTGCAGATGGGCAAAATGGCTGAATTCCCGGATATGATAAAGGGAGATTTCCTGCTGGTCTCCAAAATGATAATATTCATATACGATCATAAAACAATACCTCTTTAAAGGATATTATAGCTTTCCGGCTGCTGAGAAACAAGAAAAAAACACCGGGAAAAACGGTATTGGAAAGGCTTTCTCACGGCTCCGATGTAGAGAGGTAAAGTAAATGAAACGGAGAGATAAAAAGAATTCAAAAAAGATGCTATAATAATCTGGAATAACAGATATAATTAAAAAATATGCAGGAAAAGAAAAATAAACTTGCAAAATATTCATAAAGGCTTTATAATACAACACAGAGTAAAAAAAGTGAAACAACAGGAGGAAAGCCATGTCATACGTAGATGAAGTAATTGAGTTAGTTGAGAAGAAAAATCCAGGCGAACCTGAATTTCATCAGGCGGTAAGAGAGGTACTGGAGTCTTTAAAGCCGGTTGTAGAAGCTAATGAAGAGAAATACCGCAAGGAAGCTCTTCTGGAGCGTCTGGTAGAGCCGGAAAGAGTTATCATGTTCCGCGTTCCCTGGGTAGATGACAACGGAAATGTACAGGTAAACAAAGGTTACCGCGTACAGTTTAACAGCGCCATCGGACCATACAAGGGCGGACTGAGATTCCATCCTTCTGTATATCTTGGAATTATTAAATTCCTGGGATTTGAGCAGATTTTCAAAAATTCTCTGACCGGCCTGCCTATCGGCGGCGGCAAGGGTGGTTCTGACTTCGATCCAAAGGGAAAATCAGACAGAGAAGTAATGGCATTCTGCCAGAGCTTTATGACAGAGTTATATCGTCATATCGGACCTGACACAGATGTACCGGCAGGTGATATCGGTGTAGGCGGAAGAGAAATTGGCTATCTGTTTGGACAGTACAAGAGAATCCGTGATGCTTATGAAGGCGTTCTTACAGGAAAAGGTCTTACATTCGGTGGTTCTCTGGTAAGAACACAGGCTACAGGATATGGTCTGCTGTACCTTACAGAGGAAATGCTGAAAATTAACGGCAAAGATATCGCAGGAAAGACTGTAGCCGTATCTGGTGCAGGAAATGTTGCTATCTATGCTATCGAGAAAGCTTATCAGTTAGGAGCAAAACCAGTAACATGTTCTGATTCCACAGGCTGGGTATATGATCCGGAAGGTATTGACCTGGCTGCACTGAAAGAGATTAAAGAAGTAAAACGTGCTCGTCTTACAGAGTATAAGAACTACAGACCAAACGCTGAATACCATGAAGGAAAAGGCGTATGGAGCGTAAAATGTGATGTGGCTCTTCCATGTGCTACACAGAACGAACTGGGCATTGAGGATGCAAAACAGTTAGTAGCTAACGGCTGCTTTGCTGTAGCAGAAGGTGCTAATATGCCTACAACTCTTGAAGCTACAAAGTATTTACAGGAAAACGGCATTCTTTTCGCACCTGGTAAAGCTGCAAACGCAGGCGGTGTGGCTACTTCCGCTCTGGAAATGTCACAGAACAGCGAGCGTTTAAGCTGGAGTTTTGAAGAAGTTGATGAGAAGCTGAAAGGCATTATGGTAAACATCTGCCACAATATGGCTGACGCAGCTAAGAAATACGGATACGAAGGAAACTATGTAGTAGGCGCCAATGCAGCTGGATTTGAGAAAGTTGCAGACGCAATGCTGGCACAGGGTATCTGCTAATACTATTTGAAATCAGATTTCTATTATCCTCCGCATTTTGGATATAGAAGCGAGGCTGCTGCACGGAACAGAAATCGAGAATGATCATATTCCTGATATATGTTTCATGCAGCGGCCTTTTTCTTTCCTATTGACAAAATTCGGTTTTATGAATAAACTAATAGAAGATATGGAAAGGCATAGAACGAAAAGAGTACCGGACAGATTTATCCAGAGAGAAGGGGCCGCCGGCTGAAAGCCCTTTTATAGAGAAATCCGGGAAAGTGCATTCGGGAGCCGGTCCGGTGACTGTTCATCAGAACACAGTCGGGCACGCAGGCCAGCGTTATGGGCAGATAAGCGGAAGACAGATGTCTTCAAGTAGAGTGGAACCGCGGAAATATTCGTCTCTATATCCTTTGGGATATAGGGATTTTCTTTTTATAAGAAAAATTTACTTAGAATTGAGGTGAGAGAATGGGATTCATCGGACGTATTAAGGAAGAATTTCAGGTGATCCAGGAAAGGGATCCGGCAATTAAATCCCCTCTGGAGGTACTGCTGTATCCTAGTTTCCGGGTGATGATCCAATATAGAAGGGCCCACAAGCTGTATGAAAAGGGTCACTATTTCCTGGCCAGGTGGATTTCCCAGAGAGCAGCCAGAAAGACAGGTATTGAAATTCATCCAGGGGCAAAAATAGGAAAAGGATTATTTATTGACCATGGGGCAGGAGTGATCATAGGAGAGACTACCATTATCGGAGACAATGTAACTCTGTATCAAGGCGTGACCCTGGGAGGAACTGGAAAAGAGACTGGAAAGCGTCATCCCACATTAAAGGATAATGTGATGGTCAGTGCAGGCGCCAAGATACTGGGATCCTTTACCATCGGAGAAAATTCCAAGATCGGTGCCGGCAGCGTGGTGCTTGAGGAAGTGCCTCCTAACTGTACCGTAGTGGGAGTGCCGGGAAGAGTAGTAAGAAGAGAGAACAAGAAGGTACCCAGGATTGATATGGACCAGGTACATCTGCCAGATCCTACATTGGATGATATCCATATACTTCAGAGAGAAAATGAGCGTCTGCGCTCTGAAATCCAGAAGATGAGCTATGAGCTCCAGGATATGAGGGAAAAAGAAGAGCTGTGCCGCAGAGCCAGAGAAAAGGCTGAAGAAGAGCACAGACAGCAATTAGAAAAAGCAAAGAAAAAAGGAGAAGAAAATGAAAATCTATAATACCCTGACAAAGAGAAAAGAAGAATTCATTCCTTTGGAAGAAGGAAAAGTGAAAATGTATGTATGCGGACCTACGGTCTATAACTTTATCCATATTGGAAATGCCAGGCCTATGATTGTCTTTGACACAGTCCGCAGATATATGGAGTACAAAGGTTATGAAGTAAATTATGTATCGAATTTTACGGATGTTGATGACAAAATCATAGCAAAGGCCATAGAGGAAGGGGTCAGCGCTGAGGAGATTTCTACCCGCTATATCAAAGAGTGCAAAAAAGATATGGCAGATATGAATGTGAGACCGGCAACTACCCATCCTCTGGCTACCCAGGAGATTGACGGGATGATTGAGATGATCCAGACCCTGATTGACAAAGGCTATGCTTATGAGGTTAACGGCACTGTTTATTTCCGGGTCAAAAATTTTCATGAATACGGAAAACTTTCCCATAAGAACCTGGAAGACCTTCAGTCTGGCTTCCGTTCTCTTCAGGTTTCCGGAGAAGACCAGAAGGAAGACCCGTTGGATTTTGTTCTGTGGAAGCCGAAAAAAGAAGGAGAGCCTTACTGGGTATCTCCATGGGGAGAAGGACGTCCGGGATGGCATATTGAGTGCTCCGTGATGTCTAAAAAATATCTGGGTGAAGAAATCGATATCCATGCAGGAGGAGAGGACTTGATCTTCCCTCATCATGAGAATGAAATTGCCCAGTCTGAGTGCTGCAACGGAAAAATCTTTGCCAGATACTGGATGCACAATGCTTTCCTGAATATTGATAACCGGAAAATGTCCAAGTCTTTGGGGAATTTCTTTACAGTACGGGAAATTGGTGAGAAATACGACCTTCAGGTCCTGCGGTTCTTTATGCTGAATGCCCACTACAGAAGTCCCTTAAACTTCAGTGCAGAGCTGATGGAAGCTTCTAAGAATGCTCTTGACAGGATCATCACCTGCGTAGACCAGTTAAAACGCCTTGCCAAATCTGCCCAGGGGGATACCATGACAGAAGAAGAGGCAAAACTTGCAGAGGAAGTTCAGAGTTATGTAAAAAAATATGAAGAGGCCATGGAAGATGATTTCAATACAGCAGATGCTATTGCCGCCATCTTCGAATTGGTGAAATTTGCAAATACTCATGGCAGCGGAGAAAGCAGCAAAGGCTTTATCCAGTATCTTTTCGACACCATTGTCAGATTAAGCGACGTTTTGGGACTGCTGGTAGATAAAGAAGAGGAAATGCTGGATGAAGATGTGGAAAAACTCATTGCTGAACGTCAGGCTGCCAGAAAAGAAAAGAATTTCAAACGGGCAGACGAGATCAGAGACCAGCTTGCCGCTATGGGGATCATTCTGAAAGATACGAGAGAAGGCGTACAATGGAAAAGGGCTTAGGATATTTCAGAGAGCTTTTCGGACTGACAGAGCCGGATATCCGGACTTATTCGCCTCTGACGCTGGCTTATATCGGAGATGCAGTTTATGAGCTGGTTATCCGTACTCTTTTAGTAGAGCAGGGCAATACCCAGGTGAATAAACTGAACCAGAGGGCCAATAAGCTGGTGAAGGCTTCCGCCCAGTCAGAAATGATTGAAAAGCTGAAACCCCATTTAACAGAAGAGGAGCTGGGAATCTTCCGGAGAGGAAGAAATGCCAAGTCTTATACCATGGCAAAAAACGCTACTATGTCTGATTATCGGAGAGCCACAGGCTTTGAGGCTCTTATGGGGTATCTGTATCTTACAGAGCAGCAGGAGAGGATACTGGAGCTGGTAAAGCTGGGGATTCAGGAAGGAGAAGAAGATGGAGAACAGATTCCAGGAAAGTAATATCGAGGGACGAAATGCAGTGCTGGAAGCTTTTCGTTCCGGCAGGACTGTAGATAAACTTTTTGTGCTGGAGCACTGTGAGGACGGCCCTGTAAGGACCATCCTTCGGGAAGCGAAAAAGCAGAATACCATAGTAAAATTTGTAAAGAAAGAACGTCTGGACCAGATGTCCAGGACAGGGACTCACCAGGGAGTTATCGCCCAGACGGCAGCTTATGCCTACGCCCAGGTAGAGGACATTCTGGAGGCTGCCAGAAAAAAAGGAGAGCCCCCATTCCTTTTTGTGCTGGATAATATTGAAGACCCTCATAACCTGGGCGCGATTATCCGTACTGCTAATTTAGCGGGAGCTCACGGGGTGATCATTCCTAAGAATCGGGCAGCAGGACTTACCGCTGTGGTAGCCAGAACCTCTGCAGGAGCGCTGAATTATACGCCTGTGGCAAAGGTCACCAATATTGCCAGGACCATTGAGAGCCTGAAAAAAGAAGGCATCTGGTTTGTCTGCGCAGACATGGGAGGCACTCAGATGTATGACCTGGACCTGAAAGGTCCTATAGGACTGGTAATCGGCAATGAAGGCCAGGGAGTGTCCAAGCTTGTGAAAGAAACATGCGATTTCATTGCATCAATTCCCATGAAAGGAGATATAGACTCCTTAAACGCCTCTGTGGCAGCGGGGGTTCTTGCTTATGAGATCGTAAGGCAGAGATTAAGTAAATAGTACAGGTTTCAGTTATGATAAAAGAGTATGAAGGAATTCCAGATGAAGAGCTCATCCGCCGTGCACAGAACGGAGAAAAGAAACTGGAAGAGTTTTTGATCGATAAATATAAGGGCATGGTCCGAAAGAAAGCCCATGCCATGTTCCTGATCGGAGGCGAGCAGGAGGATTTGATCCAGGAAGGGATGATCGGACTGTTCCGGGCAGTGCGGGACTATCGTCCATCTAAAAATGCTTCCTTTGCCACTTTTGCCAGTCTGTGTGTGGAAAGGCAGATTTATAAGGCAATTGAGATTTCAGGAAGACAGAAGCACAGACCTTTGAATTCCTATATTTCTTTAAGTGAAGAGAACAGCCCTTTGAAAAATACAGAGGACACAAAGCAGCAGAACCCTGAGGAGATTATTATTGACAGGGAAAGTACAAATCTGATGCAGGAAAAAATTAAAGAAAGGCTCAGTCCCTTTGAGAATCAGGTGCTGAGAGCTTATCTGGAGGGAAAGGATTATCATCAGATTGCCCGGCAGATGGAAAAGTCACCGAAATCTATTGACAATGCCCTTCAAAGGATACGGAATAAAATCCATGATCTTATGGAAACCCTTTGATATAGAAAGATTGCTGTGAAGAGAGGCGGTGCTCTATGAAAGGAAAAACGATACTTACAGTGATTCCCATAAAGGAAAAACATCGGGAACTGCTGAAAAAAATTGCAAAAGACGCAGAGATTATTTTCTGCAGACCAGAGGAAGTTACCCAGGAACTGGCAGACCAGGCTGAGATCATTCTGGGAAATATTCCTCCAGAAATAGTGAAAAAAGCCAAAAAGCTGGAATGGCTGCAGCTTAATTCCGCAGGCTTTGATGTTTATGCAAAAGAAGAAATCATGGGAGACAGGCTTCTTACATCCTGCAGCGGCGCTTACGGACAGACAGTGTCAGAGCATATGTTTGCTATGCTGCTGGCAATGCAGAAAAAACTCCATCTCTATCGGGATGATCAAAAGGCCCATAAATGGGGAGATCAGGGAGCGGTCACTTCTATCAGTGATGCTACGGTGATGATCCTTGGTCTGGGAGATATCGGGAAACATTTTGCCCGGCTGGCTCATGCTCTCGGGGCCTATGTCATTGGGATTAAGAGAACCTACAGCCCCTGCCCGGAGTATGTAGACGAACTTCATCTTCAGGAGGATATCAAGGCTCTTCTTCCCAGAGCTGATGCAGTGGTATCCTTTCTTCCAAGTTCAGAAGAGAACAGAGGTATGTTTGACAAAGAGTATTTTGATCTAATGAAGCCGGGAAGCTTTTTCCTGAACGGAGGAAGGGGAGATACCGTATCGGCGGAAGACCTGTGCCAGGCCCTGAAAGAGGGAAGGCTGGCCGGGGCTGCATTAGATGTGACAGATCCGGAGCCCCTTCCTTCGGAACATCCTCTCTGGGATATGCCTCAGGTTTTTATTACCCCTCATGTTTCAGGAGGCTATCATCTTTCCGTAACCCTGGATAATGTAGTAGATATCTGTGCAGAGAATTTGAGGAGATATCTGTCCGGGAAAGAACTGCGGAATCTGGTGAAGGTTAGCTGAAGGCTGAATAGTAGTGAAATTGCCTATTCAGTCATATGACTCGGTATCATATGCCTTAGGATAGAAAAAAACTTCTGCAAGGAAGCTTGGGTCAGCTTTTTTCTATCCTAATTTTTATGACTGACTGAGACATGAAGTTTTGGAATTGAAGAAATTTTTCTTGCATTTGTGAAAATACGTGTTATAATAAGGTGCATGGGGCATTAGCGCAGTTGGGAGCGCGCCACACTGGCAGTGTGGAGGTCACGGGTTCAAGTCCCGTATGCTCCACTTCAAAAAGTCCGTATTTACGGGCTTTTTTCTTTTGCTCTAAGTGACATAAAACCTGTATACAGTTGGTCCATGGGGTCACAGATATTTAATTTCTGCATATTGTTATAGTAGGGAGGACAGCCGGGAAGGCTAAAATGACAGCTGGTTTTCTTCCCTGATAAGAAGTCTGCTCTTGCCGGAAAAAGCTCTGGAAAGAAAGGGGGAGGAGCAGTGCTGAAAAATTGTGTGTTTAAAGTATCTGTGGATAACCGAAAATGGCTGAAAGCAGCAGGAATCCGCGCAGTAAAGACCGTAGCCCAGGCAGCGATTGCAGGAATCGGAACAGCGGCAGCTCTGGGGCAGGTAGACTGGAAATATGTTCTGTCTGCGTCAGTGATGGCCGGAGTGATCAGTATATTAACTTCTATTGCCGGTATTCCGGAAGTGGGAGGTTCAGAGGGCGGGTAACACCGCCCAGGAAAAGGTGCCGAAAAATGGCGCCTTTTTTGGTTATATAGGGTGTTGATTCTTTTAGAAATCCGGTATATACTAACATAAACGGATACTCATGTGGACAAAGGAGTCCTTTTGTCAGGAGTGTGTATTCTGTACAATTCTTTATAATACATATTTTTTATTCTATTTCATATCCTTGCGGATGGTCAAAGCCGCGGATGTTTCCATATTTTAAAATTACCGTTTAATTTGTTATCTGTTCAATGTACATTTCATTGCCTTTGGGCCTATTCTTGCGGTGCGTTCACACCATATGTTCCAAACAATAGTTATCGAAATCCTTATGTTTTTTTGTCAGTGGGAAGGAGGTGATTCCATTGGGCTTATATTCCCGGAAGGGGGCTCCAGGAGAGACAGTATTTATGTATCTTTTTATTGCTGAAACCAGGAAAATGAGAGGAGGACAGATATGAAAAAATTTAAAAGAACTATGGCATATCTATTGACTGCAGTTTTATGCATTTCTTCTTTCTTTCCAACAGCCCAGGCTTTTGCCGGGGCAGAGACTGGAGAGGCTGAGGAAATTGTAAAAGAGCAGGAAACAGAAGAGAAAATAGAACTCCAGATATCAGTCACAGAAGGAAAAGGGAGTATACAGATAGAAGACGAGGCGGGAAACATCAGCGAAGCAACCATACAGGAGCCCCTTATGTTGGAATGCTCCCCAGGAAATCTTCTGGATATCAGGGTGATACCGGATCCGGGATACCAGATAGCTTTCTACAAAACCATGACAGATACAGGGAAAGTTAAGGAAGAGATTACATCTTTCCAGCCAGGAGAAGAGGGGACGTATATAACTCAGTTCCAGACAGACGAGACAGGCAGTATCCAGGCTGGTTTTAAAGAAGAATTATCAGAACGAACAGAAGAACCTGCGGACAACCAGGATATGGATGAACGGGTCGAAGAGATTCCGGCAGAAACGGAAGAAGAGCAGTCTTCGGTGGAACAACAGAGGGAGCAGACAGAGAACAGCAACGAAAGTGGTGAAACAGCAGCAGAGAACAATACCCTTCCTAATTTTAAGGTCAGCAGAGAAATGAACCTCCTGGCTCCCAGAGAAACCATTTATCTGGATGCTGGCGGAAGAGTCTATTATTATGATTATTATACTCACTGGTTCCATGTAGATGGCCGTTATGCTTATTGTCTGGAGCCCAGAGAAGCGGCACCTTCCGATGGATATTACGAAACCACAGCTATGGGAGAGGGACTTCTGCGTAAGGCTATGTATTATGTATTTGGAGGTCCTGGGTATGAGGTATACACTTCCACTTTTGGAAATCTGGGCTCTGACAACTGGAACGAAGAGAGCGAGTATGCCATGAGCCATTGTATTGTTGCATACTGCTACACCGGAGATATGGATGCGTTTTTGGGAACTCCAGATGAACTAAAAGAAGCATTGTTGTGGGAGATCAGTAATATTGAAAGCCTTCCGGATCCGCCGGCTTCTTTTGAAGCTTTTTATTTCAATATGGATGGCAGTGGACAGACCATGGGCGGCTGCTGGGATATCCAGAACGGATCCATTGAACTTCAGAAGTCCTCTGAAAATCCGGAATGGACAGAGGGCAACTGGGCATACGGCAGTCTTGCCGGAGCTGAGTATGGGGTGTATATCCAGGAGACAGAGGAACAGGTTGCAACATTAGTCACTGATGAAAAGGGCTACGCCAGAGTTGATGAGATACCGGAAGGCAATTACCATATTCGGGAACTGAAAGCCCCGAAAGGATATGCATTGGATACAGCTTCGGCAACAGTTACAGTTACAGCAGGCCAGACAGTTACCTATAGCTGCCAGGACATCCCTCAGAGCAATCCGGTTACAGTGCTGTTAAGCAAAATAGATGCAGAAACAAACCAGAATAGACCTCAGGGCACAGCTTCTCTGGCAGATGCAGAGTTTACAGTGAAATATTACAAGGGACTTTATGATACGGACCCGGCTCAACAGGGGATAAATCCAGAAAGGACCTGGGTCTTGAAGACAAAAGAAAATGGTGAAGTAAGATTAGAAGACAGTGGGAAAGTTTCCGGGGACGATTTCTATTATATGCCCAATGGACAGACAACACTGCCTTTGGGAACGGTAACTGTTCAGGAAACAAAAGCTCCGGCAGGATACCTGCTCAATCATGAGATTTTTATCCGACAGATAACTTCTGAGGGAACAGCCGAGACAGTAGCTACATATAATCAGCCAACTGTACCAGAAACTCCTCAGAAAGGAGTTATCCGGCTTCAGAAAGTGGATTCAGAAATAAATAGGGCGCAGGCCCAGGGCAGCCTGGAAGGAGCGGTGTATGAAATCCGAAACAGCAGTGATGAAGTGGCGGGGACCCTGACCACAGATAAAGATGGAAAGGCGGAAAGCGGCAGACTGCCTCTGGGTACCTATACAGTGAAAGAGAAAACAGCGTCTCCCGGATATCAGATAGATCCTCAGACTTACACAGTAGATCTTACGGCAGAAGATACTATGTCAGAGGTGTTCTACAAATCTGTGACCAGTAAGGAAGAACTTATCCGCGGCGGGGTAGCTGTAGAAAAATGGGACAGTGAGAAGGATAAAAGAGAATCCCAGGGAGCTGCAGACCTGGAAGGAGCAAAAATCCAGATCATCTCCCAAAACGACCAGGAGATCCAGATAGAAGGAAAGACCTACAAAAAGGGGGAAGTGATTACTGTCCTTACCACTGATAAGAACGGCAGAGCCAGTACGGGGGCCAGTTATTTTCCATACGGAAGCTATCAGCTTAAGGAAAGTGTTCCGCCAACTGGTTATACCTCCGCCGGCACAACTGCACGGAACTTTGAAATCCGGGAAAATGGCAAGATTGTTCAGATGAACACGTCGGATACAGCCATTAAAAATGAAGTGATCCGTGGGGGCGTTGCTGTAGAAAAGTGGGACAGCGAACTGAACAAAAGAGCTGCCCAGGGAGCCGCAAGTCTGGAAGGAGCCCAGATTCAGATCATTTCCCAGAATGATGAAACGGTCATTGTAGGGGAGAAGGAATATAAAAAAGGTGAAGTGGTCGCTACTCTTATAACAGATAAAGATGGCAGGGCCAGCACAGCAGCAAATCTTCTTCCATACGGAGACTACCAGCTAAAAGAAAGCGTTCCCCCAACTGGCTATACATCAGTAGGGACCATTATCCGAAGCTTTAAAATTCGAGAAAATGGAAAGATCGTCCAGATGAACGCATCTGGTACAGCTATCAAGAATGAGGTGATCCGCGGCGGTGTAGCTGTAGAAAAATGGGACAGTGAGAAAGATAAGAGAGAACCTCAGGGAACTGCAGACTTGGAAGGCGCAAAGATTCAGATTATTTCTCAGAACGATCATGAAGTCTTAGTGGATGGAACATCCTATACAAAAAATGAAGTGGTCGCAACTCTTACTATAGATAAGAACGGCAAAGCCAGCACAGCGGCAGACCTGCTTCCTTATGGGAATTACCAGCTGAAAGAAAGCATTCCCCCAACTGGTTATACATCGGAGGGGACCATTACTCGGAATTTTGAAATCCGGGAAGATGGAAAGGTCGTTCAGATGAATACTTCAGATACAGCCATTAAAAATGAAGTAATCCGTGGGGGCGTTGCTGTAGAAAAGTGGGACAGCGAACTGGAACAGCGTGTACCCCAGGGAGATGCAAGTCTGGAGGGATCTCAGATCCAACTCATTTCCAGGAATGACCGTACAGTCCTTATAGGTGGAAAGGAATATAAAAAAGGGGAGGTCATCACGGTCTTAAAGACGGATAAGGATGGTAAAACCAGCACAGCAGCAGACTTCCTGCCATATGGAGATTATCAGCTGAAAGAAATCGTTCCTCCTACCGGTTATACTTCTGGAGGAACTATTGTCCGGGATTTTGAAATCCGGGAAGACGGCAGAATCCTGCAGATGAACACCGGGGAAACCGCCATCAAGAATGAAGTGATCCGCGGCGGCGTTACCATTGCCAAGTGGAGCCTGGAGACTGATGAACGTAAGCCTCAGGGAAATGCGGTCCTGGGCGGCGCTAAATTTACCATTACCAACCGGTCTGCAAAAGCAGTCCTGGTAGCGGGCCAGTTATATGCTCCAGGAGAAGTCATTGCAACTGTGGAAACCAACGAAAAGGGCCTTTGGGCGTCTGCAAAAGACTGGCTGCCTTATGGTACCTATGAGGTTGAAGAAGTTCAGGAACCGGACGGATACCTGCCGGATGGGAAAGAGCCAAAGACCTTCCGGATTCGGGAAGACGGCAGGAGGGTAAGCCTGGACAACAATGAGGGAGCAATAAAAAACCAGATAAAACGTGGAGACCTGAATTTTGTCAAAGCAGCTGACAGCACCCTGGAACGTCTGGCAAATGTACCCTTTAAGATTACCAGCAAGACCACAGGAGAATCGCATATCATAGTATCAGACAAAAATGGTCTGGTGGACACTTCTTCTTCATGGAATCCCCACAGCCAGAACACCAACCGGGGAGAGACTTCGGAAGATGGCCTGTGGTTTTCTGGAACCACAGAAAAAGAAGTGCCGGTAAATGATGAGAAAGGGGCGCTGCCTTATGATATTTACCTGCTTGAAGAGCAAAGATGTGAGGCTAATGAAGGGTACAAACTGTTATCCATTGAAATTACCGTATATCGGGACAGCTATACGATTCCACTGGGAACTCTGACAGATGACAGTGAACTTGTAGAAATTTCCACTGCTGCTGTGGACAGTGATACAGAAGAGCATTATGCCCCGGCAGGAGAAAATACGACTATTGCAGATACGGTAGAATATACCAACCTGAATAAGGGGGCAGAATACACATTAAAAGGGATTCTGATGAATAAAGAATCCGGGGAGCCGGTGACAGATGAAAAAGGAGATCCCATTACTTCAGAAAAGACTTTTACTCCAAAGAAAGTAAATGGAACTGTAGAGATGGAATTTACTTTTGACAGCAGGAAGCTTTCCGGAGCAGATGTTGTTGTGTTTGAGGAGCTGTATCTAAACGGCAGTCTGATTGCAGAGCATAGGGATATCACAGATGAAGACCAGACAATCCATTTCCCAAAAATCGAGACAAAGGTTATGGTCAAGGAAACAAAATCTAATATAGCAAAAGCAGATAAAGAGATTACTCTGGTGGATACCGTTTCCTATAAGAACCTGCAGCCAGGAAAGAAATACAAGCTTACCGGAACCCTTATGGACAAGGAGACCGGGGAACCGGTAAAAGACCCTGAAGGAGAAGAAGTGACTGCAAAAACCAGCTTTAAGCCGGAAACTGCTGACGGTACTGTAAACGTGACTTTTACCTTTGACGGAAGCAATCTGGCTGGAAAGACCCTTGTAGTCTTTGAAAACCTGGAAAGAAATGATACTGTCTATGCAGTACATACAGACATCCATGATGAGGCCCAGACCATTTACTTCCCTGAAATCGGCACTACAGTAAAAGACGCTGTATCCGGGACACAGTTCTCAGCAGCAGGACAGGTCTCATTGGTAGATACAGTTTCCTATAACAATCTGACACCCAAAACAGAGTACGCTCTGAAGGGAATCCTGATGGACCAGGAAACCGGGAAAGCTATAATAGTGGGAGAACAGGAAGTGACTGCCGAGACAACTTTCACACCAGAAGAACCCTCTGGAACTGTAGATGTGACCTTTACATTTGATGCTTCCTCTCTGGCAGGACATGCCTTGGTGGTATTTGAGGAACTGTACCAGAGCGAAATAAGCATTGCTGAGCATAAAGACATCAAAGACAAAGGCCAGACTATTTATATCCCGGAGATTGGCACAATTGCCCTTGATAAGGAAACGGGAACGCATAACAGCAATCCGGACAGCAAAGTGACCATTGCAGATACCGTTACCTATAAAGGACTGATTCCAGGCAAAGAGTACACAGTAAAGGGAACTCTGATGGACAAGTCTGCCGGCAAAGAATTATTGGCGGATGGAAAGCCTGTAACAGCAGAGAAGACTTTTACTGCAGAAAAATCTGACGGCTCTGTGGAGATTACCTTTACTTTTGATGGAAGGGCTCTGGCCGGAAAGACGGTAGTTGCCTTTGAACGTTTGTATTATGAGGACAAGGAAGTGGGAAGCCATACAGATATTGAAGATGAAGATCAGAGTGTCCGCTTCCCAGTTATTGGAACTACGGCTAAAGACAGCAGCACAAAGGATCATATTGCCAGTGCCGGTAAGGTAACGCTCATAGATACCGTATCATACAAGAACCTGCTTTCGGGACAGAAATATATCCTGAAAGGCGTGCTGATGGATAAAGAGACAGGAAAAGAACTGCTGCTCAATGATAAAGCTGTGACAGCAGAAAAAGAGTTTACCCCAAAAGAGGCCAATGGAGCAGTAGACCTAAAATATACCTTTGATGCTTCTATGCTGGCCGGGCGTCAGGTAGTAGTATATGAAGAACTCTATATCAACGATAAGCTGATTGGGGAACATAAGGATATTAACGATGAAGGCCAGACAGTGACCATTCCGCAGCTTCGGACAAATGCTTATGATGGTGCTGCAGGAGGGCATACCGGAACTGTCAGTGAGAAAGCAACGGTAGTAGATGTTGTGACCTATACAGGTCTGCTTTCCGGCAAAGAGTACACAGTAAGAGGAACCCTCATGAATAAGGAGACAGGAGAACCGATAAAGGACAGTGGGGAGAGGAAGATTACAGCGGAGAAGACTTTTACAGCTGAGAAGGCAGAGGGCAGCATTGAACTGGTATATGAGCTGGATTCCACACTCCTTGCAGGGCAGACAGTAGTTGTTTTTGAAGATATCCTGTACAACGGTGTGGAAGTGGGAACTCATGCAGATGTCAATGATGAGGACCAGAGCGTCCATTATCCGGCTCTGAGTACCCAGGCCAAGGATAAAACTTCTGGACGTCAGGAGGGTATCCGGAAGGAAAAGACGGAGCTCACAGATACGGTGACTTATAAGAATCTGATTCCAGGTCAGAAATATACAGTAAAGGGCATCCTCATGGACAAGAGGACAGGGGAACCAGTGCTGGATAAGGAAAAACAAGTAAGGGCGGAAAAAACCTTTACAGCCGAGAATGCCGACGGAGCTGTGGAAGTGGAATTTATCTTTGACAGCGCGGCCCTGAGAAATCCTGCTGTCGTTGTTTTTGAAAGGCTGTATGTAGGCGATAAAGAGGTGGCTGCCCATACAGACATTGATGATAAAGGCCAGACTGTAGAGTATCCGGAGCATAAGACTCAGACGCCTGCTGTGCCGGAGTCAGATACAAAAACTTCCGGAACAGCTCCTGCTAAGGCAAAAACTTCTGAAGCTGCACCGGCAAAGACCGGAGACCCGGCGCCTCTTGGGAAAATCTTCTGCGGGCTGCTTCTCTCAGGAGCTGTGGCAGCCGCAGCAGTAAAGAAGAAAAGAGGCCGGAAAAACAGGTAAAATTACAAAGTATAGATGGGCTGCCATCAGGGGCATAGTCACGATACAGACTACAGTGGTCAGTACGTTAATGGCACTGGCATAGATCACCTATTCTTCCCCTAATACTGCAAAGCAGAAATAAGATTACATGTATAATATCCCTTAATGTCTAGAGGGAAGGTTGTTGCAGGAACCTGTCTGTGATAAAATAGGTACATCTGACACAGATTATTTTGATTACAGGAGGGGAAATTATGAGAAAGCCTGTGCCATTAAGAAGAGGCGATAAGGTAGCTGTAGTCAGTCTTTCCAGCGGTATGCTGGGAGAGGACTTTTGCCGTCATAATATAACATTGGGAATAAAACGACTTCGGGAATTTGGCCTGGAACCAGTTTTTATGCCAAATACTTTAAAGGGCATGGAATATCTGAATAAGAATCCCCAGGCAAGGGCAGAGGATTTAAAAGCAGCCTTTCGTGACGATTCTATAAAAGGCGTTATATGCGCCATAGGAGGAGACGACACCTACCGCCTCCTGCCTTATCTTTTGGAAGACCAGGAATTTACAGAGCTGGTAAAAGAAAAGCCAAAGCTGTTTACCGGATTTTCCGATACTACCATTAACCATCTGATGTTTTATAAACTGGGAATGACTACCTATTACGGCCCTTGCTTTATCTGCGATCTGGCGGATATGGGAAAGGAAATGCTGCCATATACCAGGGAACATTTCCAGGGATATTTTGCCGGACATGAGAAAAAAGAAATCTGTCCGAGCCCTGTGTGGTATGAGGAACGGAAAGACTTTTCTGAGGCGGCTCTGGGGACAGAAAGGACTGCCCATGAAGATTCAAAGGGATTTGAGATCCTGCAGGGCAGCGGCCATTTCCGGGGAAAACTTCTGGGAGGCTGTGCAGAGAGCATTTACGATGCCCTTTCTGGAACCAGATACGGAGATGAAAAAGAAATCTGTGAAAAATACGGACTTTTTCCGGACAGAGAGGAGTGGAGAGGGAAAATCCTCTTTATTGAAACCTGTGAGGAAAAGCCTGCACCGGAACTTCTGGCAAAAGAGCTGGCAATGCTGAGAGAAAGAGGCGTTTTTGAAGAAATCACAGGAATCCTGGCGGGAAAACCTCAGGACGAAGTTTTCTATGAAAAGTATAAACAAGTATACCGGGAAGCTGTGGGAAATCCGGAATTATCCATTGTATATAATGTGAATTTCGGCCATGCCTATCCAAGATGCGTCCTTCCCTACGGAGTAGAAGCAGAAGTTTTTGCAGAAGACAATAGGATTCTTTTCCTTGAGAGCATGTTCGGGGAAGCATAGAAAGAGGCTTATGAACTCGGAAAGCACGTTTAGGATAGATGAATCCAGCCTAAATTAGTGAATGGAGTAAAGAAAAGGAGAGGATAACCCATGAAAATAGAATTGAGACCCTGGACTTTGGAGGATAAAAAGGATCTGGCAGAAATATGCCACAATGCAGACCGGCAGTTCTTGTCTGACCGTCTGCCCTATCCATATACAGAGGACAACGCCCAGTGGTGGATCAACATGGCAGAGAAGCAGGAAGGAAAAGAAGGCGTTTTTCGGGCAATCCTGGCAGATGGGAAGATCGTAGGGAATATTTCTGTGGAGAAAAAAGAAGACGTTTACAGAAGAGACGGAGAAATCGGCTATATGCTGAAAAAAGAATACTATTCCAGGGGAATCATGACAGAAGCGGTGAAACAGATATGCCCTTTGGCCTATAAGGAACTGGATCTTATCCGTATTACTGGACTGGTTTATGAGCCTAACACAGCGTCCAGAAAAGTATTGGAGAAAAATGGATTTATGCTGGAAGGTATTATGAAAAAGGCAGTTACCAAAGGTAACAAAATTTATGATCTTTGTATCTATGGGAAATGCATTGACGGATAATAAACTCAGAAGATTTTAGAAAGATAGAAACAGAAAAGAGACCAGGGAGGGAATGAAAATGCAGAAGTCCAATTACCAGATTATGCAGGAACAGATGGCAGAGAGATTTCTCCGATATGACCAGGAAAAAATGATAGAGAAATTTCAGCTGGCCTGTAATGCAGAGTATATCTATATAACTTTTGTAAACAGCCCCTATCAGATAAATCGGAAAACCGGAGAAATACAGGTGCAGAAGAAGGCAGAGGGAAACTGGGACCAGACCAGCTATAATGAGGCTATGTCCATCTATGACGTGCTCTGCGATTCAAAGCCGGATTGCCGGCTCTCAGGAAAATATATCAGTCTGACCAGTCTGAAGGGAACGGTATTTTCTTCCGGGACAGTAGGAAATATCTTCCAGAAATCAGTAGAATTTTTTGACGGGAAGACCAGGGAGCTGGCCAGAGCCTGTGAAAGGCTGGGAGGTATTCCGGAGAGGGTTGGAGATGTGAGTTTCCGTCTGGAAATTTTTCCCTTCCTGCCTGCAGTCTTCCAGTTCTGGTATTCCGATGAAGAGTTTCCGGCAATGCTGAAGTTTATGTGGGATGAGAATATCCTGGACTACGTTCATTATGAGACCATTTATTTTATGATGAGCCATGTGATAAAAAGGCTGGAGGAAGAGATAGAAGATAATAAACTTTAACAGAAATTTTGGAGGTAGCTATGGAGATCAGACAGGAAATTGAGAAAGATTATGGAGAAGTATATAAACTTGTCAAGGAAGCTTTTGAAACGGCAGAACATGCAGACGGCAATGAACAGGACCTGGTAGAAGCTTTAAGAAAGGGTTCTGCTTTTGTACCGGAATTATCTTTGGTGGCGGAAATAGATGGAGAACTGGCCGGGCACATCCTGTTTACCAGAGCAAAGGTGGGAGAGGATACGGTACTTGTGCTGGCGCCTCTGTCAGTAAAACCTAAGTTCCAGAGACAGGGAGTGGGAACTGCCCTGATAGAGCAGGGACACAAGATTGCCAGAGAGCTGGGATATTCCTATTCTCTGGTGCTGGGCAGTGAGAAATATTATCCCAGATTCGGCTATATTCCTGCAGAACA
This sequence comes from Blautia sp. An46, assembly GCF_002161645.1. NCBI lineage: Bacteria > Bacillati > Bacillota > Clostridia > Lachnospirales > Lachnospiraceae > Blautia > Blautia sp. An46. Next base: position 264,212 of record NZ_NFIF01000001.1, read on the forward strand.
ACTGGGAATCCAGGTTCCTGAAGGAATTCCCTCTCCTAATTTTATGGCGATGAAACTAAGGGAGGAGGGGGCGCCTGTCAACGGAGCAGTGACCTACCCGGAAGAATTCGGCATGTGACCAAAGTGGATTTTTAAAGGAGACAAGACATGTTTACCATAAGAATCGGAAGTGTAGAAGAGCTAGAGAAAGTAAAAGCTTTCTATGATTCCCTTATTGAAGAAGTACAGAATGCAGAATATAATCCGGGATGGAAAAAAGATATTTATCCTAGGGAAGAAATGCTCAAAGAAGCCCTGGAAAAGAAAGAACTGTATATCGGAGAAGCAGAGGGAAAGATTGCCGCCTGTATGATCCTGAATCTGGTATGCAATGAGAGATATCAGGAAATATCCTGGAAAACCCAGGCTGGACCAGGTGAGGTTATGGCCGTACATACCTTTGGGGTACACCCTGGATTTTCAGGCAGAGGAATTGGGACAAGGATGATGGAAGAGGCTGTGAAGATTGCAGAGGATATGGGACTGAAAGCCCTTCGACTGGACGTATTAGAGGGAAATTTGCCGGCGGAAAGGCTCTATGAGAAAGTGGGATTCCAGTATGCCGGTTCTTTAAATATTTTCTATGAGGATACAGGCTGGGCGGATTTTAATCTGTATGAGTATGAGATTTGAATAAGGAAAGTTTCGAGAAACTTAGTTCATGAACATAGCAATGAACAGGAGAGGAGACAGAAATATGGATAAGGTATATGAGAAAGACGGCTATCGCCTGCGCCTGGCCAGAAAAGAGGACGCAGAGGAATATTACAGGAATAACTTTCAGCCCTTTGACCCGGAGGTTGCCAGGCTCACAGGCAGCAGAACAGATTTTTTCCATGATGAGGTGGTGGGATTCCTGAAAAACTGTGTAGAGGACAAAAATCGATATGACTTTTTGATTTTTTCTCCCAAAGGAGAGATTATGGGGGAGAGTGTACTCAATGAAATAGACTGGGATTTAAGAAAGGCAAACTTCCGGATCGCTATCTTTCATCCTGAGGAATGTGGAAAGGGGATCGGCTCCTGGGCCATAGAAAATACCCTGGAGTTTGCTTTTCAGGAGATCAACCTTCATAGAGTGGAGCTGGATGTTTTTTCCTTTAATCCCAGAGCAATAAGAGCCTATGAAAAGGCGGGATTCCAAAGAGAAGGAGTGCTCCGGGATGCAGTGAAAGACGGAGAAAATTATGGAGATGATATCCTTATGTCCATACTGGAGGAGGAATGGGCGGAACGCCGCAGATAAATGTCCGCCTGACCTGACAAAAAATAAAAGGGGAAGGAAATGGAGAAATGACCATTAAAGAAATTGCGCAGCTTGCCGGGGTATCCAGTGCGGCTGTATCCCGATACCTTAACGGCGGTTATGTAAGTGATGAAAAAAAAGAACAGATAAAAAAGGTAATTGAGGAAACTGGCTATCAGCCTTCTGCTCAGGCCAGGATCCTGAGGACAAAAAGAGCTTGTCTGGTAGGAGTGGTAGTGCCCAAAATCAACTCAGAATCCATCAGCCGGGTAACAGCAGGGATTGAGCAGGTCCTGTCCCGGCGGGGCTACCAGATGCTTCTGGCCAGTACAGATAATCAGCCGGCAAAGGAGATTACCTATCTGAAGCTTTTTGAAAGTTATCCGGTAGATGGTATAGTGCTTATTGGAACGATGATCACCGGAGAACATAAGAAATTCCTGAAAGAATCCAAAGTTCCGGTAGTGGTAGTGGGACAGTATACAAAATATGCCAACTGTATTTATCATGATGACTATGGAGCAGGAAAAGCCATGGGAAAGATTGTGGCGGATTCTGTCAGAGGAAAAGGGAAAGTTGCCTATATCGGAGTGACCAGGGAAGACAAGGCCGTAGGTGCTGCCAGAGAAGACGGTTTTCGTGCAGGTCTGCGGGCAGAAGGTGTAGAACTGGAAGAGGGGTATACCAGAAAATCTCAGTTTACTATGGAATCTGGGTATCAGGCTGCTTTGGACCTTTTGGAAAAGAAGAAAGATATTGCCATAATTTCCTGTGCCACAGATACCATAGCCGCAGGAGCCATAGAGGCCCTTCACGCCTGCAGTGAAGAGCGGATTCCCCAGAGTATCCAGAATTCTGGAACAAGGATGAAATATATTTTGGACAGCAGCGGCACGCGGATCACAGGTTTTGGAGATAACCAGTTCTTGAAGGCTGTCACTGGAGGGATCCCCACAGTACATTTCGGCTACAAGACCAGTGGGATACGAGGGGCAGAGCTGCTGCTGGATGTAATTGAAAGAGGGGAAAAGATTCCCATTGAGATGAAGCTGGGCTTTCGGCTTGTGAATAAAGATAAATGATATCGATATCATGTTTTGGAGAATCAAAAAGTGAAATGAAAGAACCTTCGGAGAGACTTTGAAAGCAGAGGAATAAAGCGCGATTCTTACTAATTGAGTGCAAAATACACAAAAAACATATTGAAATATCAGTAAAAATGCCATCTTTACAAATGGCATTTTTTTCTTTATGATTTATTCAAAGATATGAAATCGATTACATATAATTATGAAAAAAGAAAGAGAAAGGAGAGTCATCATGGACTACGGAAAGACCGCTAAGGAAATTCTGGATAAGGTGGGTGGAAGTAAGAACATTGTTTCTGCTGCTCACTGCGCAACAAGGCTCCGTCTGGTTATTGCTGACAACAGTAAGGCAGATAAGGGAGCCCTGGAAAATATTGAGGGAGTAAAAGGAGTTTTTGAAGCTTCCGGACAGCTTCAGATAATCCTGGGAACAGGGACAGTCAATAAGGTATTTGACCAGTTTATTGCTGTCGCAGGTATTACGGCCAGCACAAAGGCAGAGGCAAAGGAGGCTGCAGCCAAACAGCAGAATGTGTTTATGAGAGCGATTAAGCTCCTGGGAGATATTTTCGTACCTATCATACCGGCTATCGTGGCCAGCGGTTTCCTTATGGGAATCATGAACTCTCTGGATTTTATGATCAACAACGGGTTCATCAACATGGATACCAGCAGTTCTATCTATGTGTTTGCAAGCCTGTTCAGTAACACAGCTTACACCTTTTTGCAGATCCTCATCGCTTTCTCAGCGGCTAAGGCCTTTGGGGCAAATCCCTATCTGGGAGCGGTTATCGGTATGATCATGATCAACCCTTCCCTGCAGAACGCTTATACGGTAGCCACAGAGGGAGTTCTTCAGACCCAGTCCGTTTTCTTTGGGCTTTATGACATTGACATGGTGGGATACCAGGGCCATGTAATTCCGGTAGTGATCGCTGTATGGCTTTTGTCTGTAATTGAGAAAAAGCTGCACAAAGTAGTGCCGGAGGTTCTGGATCTTTTTGTAACACCGCTGGTAAGTGTTTTTGTTACCGGGTATCTGACACTGGCAGTGATCGGTCCTGTTTTTGTCTGGGCGGAAAACGCCATTCTGGACGGTATCCAGTGGATGCTGACACTGCCATTTGGTATCGGAAGTCTGATCATGGGAGCTCTGTATGCGCCGACTGTAGTAACCGGTATCCATCAGATGTATACAGCCATTGATATCGGACAGATTGCTCAATATGGAGTTACTTACTGGCTGCCTCTGGCAAGTGCCGCCAACATCGCCCAGGGTGCAGCTGCCCTGGCAGTTGCTTTGAAATCCAAGGATAAGAAAGTGAAATCTCTTGCCCTTCCTTCTTCTTTAAGTGCCTTTATGGGAATTACAGAGCCGGCTATTTTTGGTGTGAACCTGCGGTTCTTTAAACCTTTTATCGCAGGCTGTATCGGCGGCGGATGCGGTGCTCTTTATGCTTCTATCGTGCATCTTGGAGCCAAGGGAACCGGAGTTACCGGTATCTTTGGAATTCTTCTCTGTCTGGATGAGCCTGTTCAGTACATTATTGAAATGGTCATTGCCGTAGGCGTAGCTTTTGTGGTTTCTTTCCTGCTCTATAAGGATCAGAAGTCTGTTCAGGCGGGAGATTCTCACAGTCAGGAAAAGGGCGGTGAGGCAGGAGCTGCAATAGAAGAAAAGGAAGAAATGTCTCCTGAAGTTTCTGAAACGCCAGACGGAGAAGAAGGAAAAGAAGAGATTTTATTCAGCCCGGTAAAAGGAAAAGTGATCCCTCTTACAGAAGTCAGTGATGAAACTTTTGCCTCAGAAATGCTGGGAACTACAGTTGCAATAGAGCCAGCAGATGGGAAGATCATTGCTCCCTGCGATGGGGAAGTAAGTAATATTTTTGACACCGGGCATGCAGTGTGTCTTACCACAAAAACAGGAGGGGAGCTGTTGATCCATGTGGGAATTGATACAGTGAAGCTGGATGGCAAAGGATTCACAAAGAAAGTTTCTGACGGAGATAAGGTCCATGCAGGAGACCTGCTTATTGAGGCGGACCTGGAGGTTATCAAGGCTGCCGGCTATCCGGCTGCGACTATGGTCATCCTGACAAATCCGGAGGATTTTTCTGCTGTGGAAAAAGCAGAACCAGGAGAGGTAAGGGAAGACAGTCCTGTGATGAAACTGGAAAAATAGTAGTAGGAGATATGGTATGACTGCATTGACAGGAGATTTAAAGAGATTAACAGAGACGGCAGAAAAACTGGCAGATGGAAAAGACTTTTTTCGTCAGAGGATCCATCTTATGCCTCCGGTGGGGTGGCTGAATGACCCCAATGGATTGTGTCAGTTTCAGGGAGTATACCACGCATTTTTTCAGTACTCTCCTTTTGATCCAGAAGGCGGCGTGAAGATGTGGGGCCATTACACCAGTCATAACATGATTGACTGGGAATATCAGGGAGTACCTTTATATCCAGACCAGCCCTTTGACTGCAGCGGCGTTTATTCAGGGGCAGCCTTTATCGAAGACGGAGAAATGTTTCTGTACTATACAGGCAATGTAAAACTGGAAGATGGAGACTATGACTACATAAACACAGGACGCCAGGCCAATACAATTCTGGTGTCCAGCAAAGACGGAATCCACTTTGGCAGGAAGATGAAGCTGATGGATAATGGAGATTATCCCTCAGACCTGACCCTTCATGTCCGGGATCCGAAAGTATGGAAGAAGAAGGACAATTATTATATGCTCCTTGGGGCCAGGACGAAGAGAGATGAAGGCCAGGCCCTTCTCTATCAGTCCCGGGACAGGATCCACTGGGTCCTTGCAAACCGTGTAAAAACAGAGGAGTCCTTTGGCTATATGTGGGAGTGTCCGGATTACTTTGAAATCGGGGACAGAAAAATTCTGTCTGCCTCTGTCCAGGGACTGACAGGCGGTCAGTGGGAAGAACGGAATGTGTACCAGTCTGGATATTTTCTGGTGGAAGGAGAGATCACCGGAAACTGTCACCTGGGAGAATATCGTCTGTGGGATTATGGATTTGATTATTATGCCCCCCAGAGCTTCCAGGCAGAAGACGGCAGGATCATTCAAATCGGCTGGATGGGAATGCCGGACTGCCAGGAATATACCAACCGGACCATTGAAAATGGGTGGCAGCACTGCTTTACATTTCCAAGAGAGATTTATGTCAAAGACGGAATACCCTGCCAGAGACCTGTCCGGGAACTGGAAGAGAAGTGCCGGCTGCTCAGGAAAGACCAGGGACACATGGAAATAGAAGGGTATCCTGTATACCAGGCAGAAATTTCCGGTATCTGCAATAACCGGTTCCAGGCTGTTCTGGGAGAAGAGCTGGTACTGGAATACCGGGATGGCCAATTTGAAATGTGGTTTAAAAACCAGGAAAAAACCGGGGTTTCCGCAGGCAGAGGGAGACGCTGGGTGGATATGGAAAGGCTGGAGAATGTGAAGATCCTTGCAGATATTTCTTCAGCAGAAGTGTTTCTGAATGATGGGGAGTATGTCTTTTCTACCCGGTATTATCCTGAAAAAGCCGTGATCCACATAAAGGCCCCAGGGGCGGAGATAGTGTTTAAGGAAATCGCAGCTAAGAAATAAGAAAAGTGTGGAATGGTGAAAAGGTTCCTATAGAGCAATGGAAAACGGAAGCTCTATGGGAACCTTTTTGGGATGATTTTGATATGTTAAAGGAAAATATTCTTCTTGGGGAAGGACATATACCTTTTAAATCCTGAGATTTTCATGTTCTACAGTTCCGGTACGGTTGAAAAGTGCATTTTCCCGGCTAGAACCGTAATTTTTAGTGGCCTAGTACGGATAAAATTTGAGTTTTTGGATATATAACCGTTTTTGAGAGGTAAAATTACGGTCCAAAATAAGAGTTTCGTTGATGCAACCGTTCTTGAGCCATTAAAATACGGACGAATACGTCAATTTCCTTATCTTTTGGTATTCCAATAGATGAAAAAAGAACCCTTGGAAATCCAAAGGTTCTTTAGAGCTGCCTAGCGGACTTGAACCGCCGACCTCCGCCTTACCAAGGCGACGCTCTACCGACTGAGCCAAGGCAGCAAACTGTGCTGTTGCGTATCACAGTTATGTATTCTACCAAAAAGAGATATCTCTGTCAACATATTTTTTTGTTTTTTTGAAAAATTGTAACTATTCAGCCAGATGCCTTTGGATGGAAAAAACCAGTTTTTCCCTTTTTTCGATTCTATCATAAAACTTGATTTTTGTCCCGGTTTTGTTATGATAGTAAAAGAAAAATTTAATATCTGAACTTTTGGAGAAATATATGAGAGAAAAAAAAGAGAAGCTGGTGGTTTCTTTTCTGACGACCACCCAGGCTATGGCAGCAGAGAAATACTGTCAGAGCAATCAGATACCGGGGAGACTGATTCCTCTTCCCAGCGAGATTTCTGCAGAATGCGGCATTGCCTGGTGCACAGGGCTGGAAGAGGAGGAGCGGATCTGTCAGGTAATACAGGACGGAGGGATCCAGGCCACAGGGATCCACCGGGTATATCTCTATGAGTAAATGAAAAGGAGAAAATTTATGGAAAAAAGAGTGTATGCTATGGGTATGACCTGCCCGAAGCCAGTGATACTTGCAAAGAAAGAAATGGATAAAAGCCAGGCAGGAGATGTGGTTTTTGTCCAGGTAGATAATGAAGTAGCTACAGAGAATCTGCGGAAACTGGCCAATTCCCAGGAAGCAGATTATGAAATGACAAAACTGGGGGACAAACATTATGAGGTGAAGATCACGGTGAAAAAAACGGGAACTTCCCAGGAAGAGAAAGAGCCGGAGTATATTTCCTGTGTACCCCAGGGGCAGAAGAAGACTGTGGTGGTGATTTCTTCCGATAAAATGGGAGAAGGAGACCCGGAACTGGGACAGATTCTGATCAAAGGTTTTATCTATTCTCTGACTCAGCTGGAGAAGCTGCCGGATACAGTCCTATTTTATAATAAAGGGGCATTCCTGACCTGTGAAGGCTCTCCGGTCCTGGAGGATCTGAAAACTCTGGAAAAAGAAGGAACAAAAATCTGTACCTGCGGCACATGTCTTGATTTTTATAAGATGAAGGATAAGCTGGCAGTGGGAACCATTGTGAACATGTACGTGATCGTGGAGACTCAGGCCAAGGCGGATCTGATCATAAAACCTTAAGTGACAAGAGGAGAGACTTATGAAGCCTATTATTGTAAGAGGAGGGGGCGATCTGGCCACTGCCACCATACACAGACTCTGTAAAAGCGGCTATCCGGTGATTATCCTGGAATGTGAGCGTCCTTCTGCTATCCGGCGTCTGGTGGCCTTTTGTCAGGCTGTTTATGAGGGAACCATGGAAGTAGAGGGACTGACCTGCAGTCGGGCAGAATGTTTTGAGGAGGCTCTGGAGCAGGTGGCATGGAACCGGCCCCAGCTTATCGTAGACCCACAGGGAAAATGCCTTGAAAAGTATCGTCCGGATATTCTCATAGATGGAATTCTGGCCAAGAAGAATCTGGGGACCAGGAGAGATATGGCAGAGTTGACCATAGCCCTGGGACCGGGATTTACTGCGGGAGAAGATGTGGATTATGTGATAGAGACCAAGAGGGGCCATTATCTGGGAAGGATCATCGACCAGGGAGCGGCAATCCCTAATACAGGAGTACCTGGAGTGATCGGCGGTTATGGGAAAGAAAGAGTGATCCATTCTCCTTGTTCGGGAATCTTTCATCAGGAAAAAGAGATCGGAGACTGGGCAGAAAAGGGCAGCCGGATCGGATGGGTAGAAAGAGAAGGAGAACCTGCCTTTGTTTGTACCGAGATTTCAGGGGTCCTGCGGGGAATTATACAGGAGGGCTATCCTGTGACGGAACATTTTAAGATCGCAGACGTAGATCCCAGAAAAGAATCCCAGGCTCACTGTGCATTGATATCAGATAAAGCCAGATGTATCGCAGGAAGTGTTCTGGAACTTGTCTGTGCCTATGAGAAGGGTGTACTGGAAAGATGAAACTGGATGAAATCATGGAAAACCTGGGAACAGGGTCAAAACCGTCGGTTTCCTTTGTGGGAGCTGGGGGAAAAACCTCCTGTATCCTGGAACTGGCGGACCAGTGGGCTGCCCAGGGGAAAAAAGTGCTGGTCACTACCACTGTCCATATGGAGCACCCAAAACTTCTGGGGAGAACGGGCCTTATTGACCAGCCTGGAGAAAAGGTCAGGGAAGCTCTGGAGACTTCAGGTGTGGTAATCGCCGGAACCAGCAGTGAAACTCCGGAAAAAATCAAAGGACTTACAGAAGAAGATTACAGACAGGTAAGGGAACAGGCTCAGGCCATACTCACAGAGGCTGACGGTTCCAGAAAATTTCCGGTTAAAGTCCCGGGAAAAGGTGAACCGGTGCTTAGAGAGGATACTACGCATATCTTAATTCTGGCGGGAGCTTCTGCTCTTGGGAGGCCTCTGGAGGAGGTCTGCCACAGACTGAAATTTGCAGAGAAAATCCTTGGCTCACAAAGCTGGATTCTGACTTCGGAACTTCTGGGAAGGCTGCTGGAAAAGGGTTATGTGGAACCTTTAAAAAAACAATATCCGGGAAGAAAAATTGCAGTGATCTTGAATCAGCAGGATCTTTTGGATGAGCCGGAAAGAGTGAAAGAGAAAATAGAAACTCAGATGTCAGTGCCGGTGTTTCTTCATTCCAGAGAAGAAAGAGAGAAATGTATCCATATGATCCTTCTGGCAGCAGGCTTTTCCAGAAGATTCGGGGAGAATAAACTGCTGTATCCGGTAAAAGGAAAGCCCATGTACCTGTGGACTATGGAAAAGTTAGAAGAACTCCAGAAAGAAGGCTTCGCCCATTCGCTGGTGCTGGTCAGCCAGTATGAAGAGATCCTGAAAGAAGCCAGGAGACAGGGACTCACTGCCGTAGAAAATCCGCACAGTGAAAGGGGGATTTCCTCTTCTCTTCAGATTGGCCTGAAGGCCAGCAAAAGATTTAGCTGTCAGGGCAGAGAAGCTTATTATATGTTTTTTGTGGCAGACCAGCCTTTCCTTCAGAAAAAGACTATTGGAGATTTTCTGGAGGCGTTCCTGAAAAGCGGGAAAAAGATTGGCTGTATGTCTTACCAGAAGACGCCGGGAAATCCGGTGATCTTTCATGAGAGCTTTGTGCCGGAACTGATGGAACTCCAGGGAGATACAGGAGGAAAAAGAGTTCTCAAAAGGCATATGGAAGAAGTATTTTTTTATGAAATCGAAAATCTCGGCGAATTAGAAGACTGGGATATGAAAAAAGATACCGGTACAGAGAAGTAAATGCCTCTGTACCGGTACTGTAGTTTATGATATATTTTTTATTCCGGATATACCAGCCGGTCCTCAGAAATATCTGTGAGAACCTCGTCCAGATATTTTTTGGCCAGGTAATTTGCCATCCCCAGGTTCATGTCCAGATAGTTGCCGCAGTCTTTCGGAGAGGCGCCGGGAACTTCATCTTTAAAATCCCGGATAAAGATAAACATTTCTTTTATCAGCTCTACGATATCCCTGGATTCGTAGTCTCCTGCCAGCAGGAGATAAAAGCCGGTACGGCAGCCCATGGGGCCGAAGTAAACAGTTTTAGAGCCGAAAACCGGATGATTCCTTAAGAAAGTAGCGCCCAGATGTTCAATGGTATGAACTTCTGCAGTATTCATAACAGGCTCGTCATTTGGTGAGGTCATACGCAGGTCGAAAGTGGTGATAGTTTCTGTTCCCACATGGTCTTTTCTAGATACATAAACACCTGGTTTCAGTTTGATATGGTCAATGGTGAAGCTTGCGATTTTTTCCATTTTTTCAGTCCTTTCTAGGTAATTAATAATAGGCATAAAGGGTGTTTCTGCCATACCTTTATTATAGACGCTGGAAAGTGGAATGTCAAAGTATAACCCCTTAGGGGGCTTGTGAGATAAAAGAAATCCATGGTATACTTCCTTCCAGAATAATTAGCATAAATCAAGAACTTAAATACAGGGAAGGAAACAAAAATATGGAATTGCTGAATCAGATAGAAGAATACTGGACAAAAAGAGCGGAGGGATATTCCCAGGTAAATCAGGAAGAACTGGCCACCCGCCAAAGGCAGGTCTGGCTGGAAAATCTGAGAGAACATCTTCCTGGTAAGAAACCAGAAGAAACAAAAATCCTGGACATCGGTACAGGACCGGGGTTTTTTGCCATTATCCTGGCCCAGGCTGGTTATCAGGTAACGGCTGTGGACTATACAGAGGAAATGCTGAAAGAAGCCCGGCATAATGCGGGAAATCTGGCTGAAAAAATCCAGTGGATGCAGATGGATGCCCAGAACCTGGAGTTTCCGGACCAGACTTTTGATGCAGTAGTATCCCGAAATCTTACCTGGAATCTGGAGAATCCCACCAGAGCTTATGAGGAATGGCTGAGAGTATTGAAAAAAGGCGGAAAGCTTCTGAACTATGATGCTAACTGGTATCACCACCTTTTTGATGAGAAAAAACGGAGAGAATATGAGGAGGACCGAAAGAGAGTGGAAGCTCTTCATATGGAGGATCATTATACCTGCACAGATATCGATGCCATGGAGGATATTGCCAGAAAAGTGCCTTTAAGCCAGATAAACCGTCCGCTCTGGGACAAAGAACTTCTGGAGAATCTGGCATGTGCAAAAGTAGAAGTGGAAGAGAATGTGTGGGAGAAGGTCTGGAGCAGGGAAGAAAGAGCAAATTATTATTCTACGCCTATGTTTCTGGTGGAAGGAGAGAAATAAAACTACAGTTGCTGACGGTCAGGAAACGTGTTAAAATATTTTCTAAGGAAAACGTAGCAGTGGAGGACATAAGTTATGATCAATGATAAAAAGGTTTTATTCAGCGGCATGCAGGCTACAGGAAATCTGACTTTAGGAAATTACCTTGGGGCTCTGAAAAACTGGGTAAAATTAAGTGATGATTATGAATGTTTTTACAGCGTGGTGGATATGCATTCGATTACGGTCCGCCAGGATCCGGCGACGCTTAGAAAAAGAGCAAGGGCGCTGCTGACTCTGTATATTGCGGCAGGACTGGATCCTAAGAAAAACTGTATTTATTACCAGTCTCATGTATCCGGCCATGCAGAGCTGGCCTGGATCCTGGACTGTTTTACCTATATGGGGGAGCTGAACCGTATGACCCAGTTCAAAGACAAGGCTGCGAAGCATGCGGATAATATCAATGCAGGACTTTTCACCTATCCGGTACTTATGGCGGCAGATATTCTTCTGTACCAGGCAGATGTGGTGCCGGTGGGGATTGACCAGATGCAGCATCTGGAACTGACCAGAAATATTGCCATTCGTTTTAATAATATTTACGGTGACGTATTTACTGTGCCGGAAGCTTATATCGGCAAGGTAGGAGCCAAGATCATGAGTCTTCAGGATCCCTCCAAAAAGATGTCAAAATCCGATGAGAATCCTAACGGAAGCATCTATCTTATGGATGATCCGGATACCATTATGAGAAAATGCAAGCGTGCGGTAACAGATTCAGAAGCCTGCATTGCCTACAGAGAGGAGCAGCCGGGGCTGAAAAATCTCATCGATATTTATTGTGCATGCCTTGGAAAAACTCCTGACGAAGCAGTAAAAGAATTTGAAGGAAAAGGCTACGGCGAGCTGAAAATGGCTGTAGGAGAGGCAGTAGTCAGTGTCCTGAAGCCTCTTCAGGACGAGGTTGCCCGCCTGGAAAAGGACAAGGCTTATATTGATTCTATTATTAAAGAGAACGCAGAAAAAGCCCAGTATTTTGCAAATAAAACACTGAGAAAGGTTCAGCGCAAGGTTGGTTTCCCGGACAGGATCCGGTAACATCAGGAGGTGTTTCATATGACCATCGAAGAAGTAATCACGGTTTTGGCAATGCAGGAGGAAATTCTCCAGTTTGGACATTTCACCAATGAGGACGCATGGGCTTTGGGAAATATTATTGTGGCAGAGGCCAGAAAAAGAGGTCTGGATACGGCTGTGGAGATTCGCCTGAACAACGGATATACCGTATTCAAATATGCCGGAAACAGCACAAACCTGAATAATGAGTCCTGGATGACGAAGATGTACAATACAGTACGGAGAATGGAAAAGAGTACCATGCTTCTCTACAGCGAGATGAAGAAATCAGAGGAGACTTTGGAAGACATCGGTCTGAACACCAGGGAATATTCCTGTATGGGCGGAGGCTTTCCCATACGTATAGAGGAGGTAGGAGTCATCGGCGTGATCCTGGTTTCAAATCAGAACCATTTCGTAAATCATGACATTATTGTGAGAGCTGTAAGCAGATATCTCCATGTAGATGAAGTACCAAGGATACGGGCCTTATAAGAAAAAGGAACTGTTGCATTAAACATATGTCAGAAATATTTATACATTTTATGCGAATTTGTCGAGCATAGCTTTGAGACCATGGGCTCAATGCGGCGCAGACTGAGCAAGAAAATGTATAAATATTTTCGATTTTGATTAATGCGACAGTTCCTTTTTCCTTTCTATAGAATAAAAATTATAAAATATTTAAAAATAAACGGTTACCTTAGAGGTATTGAATAGATATTTATGAAAGGTATTTTACAATAGGCCGATTTTCCTGTATTTTAGGACAGTTATCGAAAATTTCTGTAAAATAAATTGACTTTTCTCTCCAAGGATTATACAATGAGGAAAATCAATAGAGAGGGGAGAATGTAATGAAAGAAAAAGCACCTGGAAAAACATTGCTGAAGGTAGTGGGGATCATTATGGTGGTCTTTGGGGTCCTGTCATTTCTGACGAACCTTGTTAACTTTGCCATGCTTGGCACAATCGGAGAAGGAGAGATGGGAGAACTTTTTGAGCAGACCATTACCGCTTCCGGGATCACTGTAGAAGCATATCAAATGAGTGTGTACATTACCGCAGCCGGGTCACTTCTCAATACAGTGATCGGGATCATCGGAATTGTTAACTGCAATAAGATACAGAAAGCAGGGATATGCTTTGTCTGCGGCATTATTCTGATCCTGTGGCAGCTGGGAAATGATGCATACTCCGCAATTTCCGCAGGAGTCACTGTGCTGAGCATTGTTTCCATGATACTTGGTTTGATCCTGCCGCTGCTTTACTTCTGGGGCGCACTGAAAAACCGTCAGGCAATGCTGGACGGCAAAGCCCAGTAACCAGTAATAAAGGAAAATCTGAAAACAGAGGGTTTATTTTAGAAAAGAAAGGGACAGGACGAGACAGAAAAGAATATTCTGTTTTGTTCTGTTCTTCCTGATTTTGGGAGAGTTTTGGCAAAATCAGCATATGGAGAAAGGAAAAGCCTATGGAACATTTAATTAAAGTTGAAGACTTATGTAAGATTTACAATCCAGGGGAAAATGAAGTAAGAGCATTGGATCACATTAATCTGGAAATCGATGAGGGGGAATTTGTGGCTATCATCGGCCAGTCTGGCTCTGGAAAATCTACTTTCATGAACATGCTGGGATGTCTGGATGTGCCTACTTCAGGTAAATACTACCTTAACGGTACAGATGTGTCTACAATGACGGATAATCAGCTGTCTGAAATCAGGAACCGGGAAATTGGATTTATTTTTCAAGGATTTAACCTGATCCCCAACCTGACGGCAGAGGAAAATGTGGAGCTGCCTCTGATCTACAGGGGAATGGATAAGAAGAGCAGAAGAAAGCTGGCCAAAGAATCCCTGGCAATGGTGGGACTGGAAAACAGAATGACCCACAAACCTTCGGAAATGTCAGGAGGCCAGCAGCAGCGTGTAGCTATTGCCAGGGCTATTGCGGCAAAGCCTCCGGTAATATTAGCCGATGAGCCTACGGGAAATCTGGATTCAGCTTCCAGTAAAGAAATCCTGGGGATTTTGAGAAAGCTCCATGCAGGAGGAAGAACAGTTATCCTGATTACCCACGATGACGGGATTGCTTCCCAGGCAAAACGGGTAGTACGTATTATGGATGGAAAAATAGAGACGGATATGCTCAATCCGGAATATGAAGAGACAGAATATGAAGAGACAGAATATGAAAAGACGGAGGAGAATCATGAAGAAGGGAATATGGAAGAGTAAAAACGGTATTATGCTCATTACTCTGGGAATTGTGGCGGTTGCTATTATTATCATTGGGGTGATCGGTGCCAGGGGACAGGGGAATGAAAGTGTTCCCACAGTAGAGACTATTGCGGTGACAAAAGGAAATGTGACACAGGAAGTAGAGGCATCCGGAAATGTGGAAAGTGAACAGAAAAAGACCTTTTTTTCTCCTATAAACGGAGAAATCCAGACTATGCCTGTGGAAACAGGAGATACTGTGGAAGCGGGACAGGCCATTATCGGCTTTAATCTGGAAAACCTGGAAAGTGAGAACCAGAAGGCAGAATTAAATGTGAGGTCCGGCCAGCTTCAGCTTGAGGATGCCCAGCAGCAGGCAGCCGACGCGGCGTCAAAGCAGGCAGAAGCTCAGGCAAGGATTCCGGAGCTGGAAAACCAGATAGAAGAAAAACAAAACCAGATTGCCAGTCTTCAGCAGCAGATAACAGATGCCCAGTCACAGGCTGCGGCAGATGCCCAGGCAGCAGCTCAGCAGGCTGCCCAGGAGGCACAGAAGGCTTATGAAGCTGCATTGGCCCAGGCAGACCAGGAATATCAGCAGGCAAAAGAAGAATATGATACGGTTACACTGCCGGAATATCAAAAGAAACTGGAAGAACTGCAGCAGAAGATGAATGAAGAAAATGCGCCTGCTTCTGCACAGTCAGATTATGAATATGCACTGAACAACCCGCCGGCAGAGCCAGTCAAGAGAGAAGTGAATCCTGCAGACTATACAGCAGGAACAGGAAGCGATACTGCTTCTGTTCCAGATACTTCAGATCTTCAATATCAGCTGGAGACTGCTTCATCAGAGCTGGCTCAGCTTCAGTCAGAACTGGCCTCTCAGGAGGCTGTAGCCGAGGCAGATACAGGAAGTCTTACGCCTGCCGCCCAGGAGCAGATGGTGATTTCCAACAATCTGGCTGAGCTGGAGGCAAAGAATATCCAGGAGCTTATTGAAGAAGGAAGAAAAGGTATTCAGGCAGAGTTCAGGGGCGTTATATCTGATGCTCAGGTGACTCAGGGTTCAACTGTGACCCAGGGTATGGAGCTGTTTACACTCCAGAGTACAGAACAGGTTTGTGTAGAGGCCAATATTTCTAAGTATGATTTTGATAAGGTAAAAGAAGACCAGAAAGCGGTTATCACTCTTGGAGATTCCGAATATCAGGGAACGGTGGAGAAGATCAGCAGGATCGCAATTCCAAATGAACAGGGAACTGCCCTTATTGGCGTGACCATACATATTGATAACCCCGACGACAATATCTTTATCGGTGTAGAGGCTCAAGCCAGTATCCAGGCAGCTCAGGCAAAAGATGTGCCTCTCCTGCCCGTAGAGGCCGTAAATATCGGAAAAGACGGTTCCTTCTGCTATGTGGTGGAAGATGGAAAAATTACTGAAAAAGCCATAGAGACAGGTGTTACCTCAGATTCCTATGTAGAGATTACAAAAGGATTGGAAGCAGGAGACCAGGTAATCCGTGATATCGGCAATCATGAGGTAGGAGACAGCGTTGCAGCAGTAGAAGCTGCTGAGTAAAAGAACAGGAGTAGAGATATGGCTGAATATGTAAAAATGGCTGTGCAGAATATTCTGGCGAACAAAGGCCGCTCTTTCCTTACCATGCTGGGAATTATCATTGGCATTGCTTCTGTAATTGCCATTGTCTCTATTGGAGAGGGTACCAGGAACCAGATGAATTCGGAGATTGACGGCGTGGGAAGCGGACAGATTTATATTTACTGCAGTGAAGATGCCATGAACGAAGGCGCATATATTACACCAGAGGATCTGGAAGCTATCCGGGGAGTGGAAGGCGTGGAAGGAGTTACTATCAGTATGGGCCTGTCAGGGCAGACTGTGACAGGAAAGGGCGAGTTCGACGTAAGCCTGTCCCTGGAGACACAGGATGCAGCTTTGATTAATAACACGCTGATGAAACGGGGAGCTTACTTCCGTGAATCTGATGTGGCAGAAGCCAGAAATGTTTGTGTGATTTCTGATACAGATGCCAAAAGGCTTTTCGGTTCTGATGATGTAGTGGGAATGGATATTGAGGTTCAGTCTTCAGATCTGACAAAATCTTACCGGATCGTAGGTGTCAGCACTCAGAGAGAAAATGGTACCTTTGTTACTTATACTTATGAAGGGATGCCGGTAAGTCTGTCGATTCCTTACACAGCGGCACAGGATTATCTGGGAGATGATCTGGAGAATTTTACCAATATTTATATCCAGGCAGACAAAAACCTGGACTCCCAGGAGGTTTCAGATAGAGTGGTGCGCCTGCTGGAGCAGCGTCATCAGGCGTCTGGAGAAGACTATTATCAGATACAGAGTTTCCAGGATGTGGTAAGTATGCTGAACGACATGATGGGAATGATCACGGCCTTTATCTCTTTTGTGGCAGGGATTTCCCTGCTGGTAGGCGGTATTGGCGTTATGAATATCATGTTGGTTTCTGTAACGGAAAGGACCAGAGAAATTGGCATAAGAAAGGCCCTGGGGGCAAAAACCTCCTCTATCATGCTCCAGTTTTTAGCGGAATCCGCTATACTGACGGTAATCGGAGGCATCATGGGGATCCTTACTGGAATTGCAGGAGGCTATGGGCTGTGCTTTCTTATGAGTGCAGGACAGGAAATGACCATCACGCCGGGAATCAGTGTGAGTACGGTGCTGATCGCAACTCTTTTTTCCTGTGCAGTGGGAATCTTTTTCGGAATCTATCCTGCCAGAAAAGCGGCGGCGTTAAGTCCCATAGAGGCCTTGAGACGGAATTAAAAAAGATATGGCAGAGCTTCCCTTCTTTAAAAGGAGGGAAACAGCTCTGCCATATCTTTTGGAAGAGGCGATTGAAAATAAAGCTCTTCATTGGTTACAGGGTGGCGAAACTCCAGAGAATAGGAGTGGAGAGCCACTCTTTTTATTTTGGAATACTCCGGGTTATACAGATAATCTCCCAGAAGGGGCGTTCCCAGATACTTCATGTGGACCCGT
The DNA here is from genome assembly GCF_002161645.1 of Blautia sp. An46. Taxonomy (NCBI): domain Bacteria; kingdom Bacillati; phylum Bacillota; class Clostridia; order Lachnospirales; family Lachnospiraceae; genus Blautia; species Blautia sp. An46. The sequence goes on from NZ_NFIF01000001.1 coordinate 281,762, forward strand.
ATCTGGTGGGTGCGGCCTGTTTCCAAGGAAAAGCGGATAAGAGAACTGTCCTTTTCGGTACAGAGAGTCTTGTAATGAGTTACGGCTTCTTCACCATGCTGAAAGTCTACGCAGCGGAGGATAGCAGAATCTTTTTCTCTGGCAATGGGAGCAGCTACAGTACCTTCTGGGGGCTGGGGAATGCCCTGGGCAGCACCCAGGTAGGTCCGGTGGATTTCTCTTTTTTTCATCTGGGAAGACAGTACAGAAGCGCTGTAAGCATTCTTTCCCAGGATCAGAAGTCCTGTAGTATCCCGGTCCAGACGGTTGATGCACCGGAATACAAAAGGCTCTCCTTTTTGCTGAAAATACCAGGCAATTCCGTTGGCCAGAGTATTTTCATAATTATGGAGAGATGGGTGCACCGGGGTGTCCGCAGGTTTATTTACCACCAGGATATCCTGGTCCTCATAGAGGATATCCAGCTCCATAGGGACAGGAGGGATCTTTTCAGAGGATTCGGTCTCTGATAAATGGATAGTGACCAGATCTCCTGCTTGTAGAACTGTTCTTACATAGGCCCACTGGCCGTTTACCTGAATACCCATGGGGGTCTTTTTTAAATGAATGATGATCTGTCTGGAAAAGCCCCTGGCTCTGAGGTATTCTCCCAGAGTGCAGGGGAGCTCGTCCGGCCTCACTGTAAATTCAAAAATACGTTCCATTTAGACTACCTTGATTTTACTTTATTCCAAAGTTCATTATAGTAATTGTCTGCTTCTTCTCCCAGATACTGAAAGGTTTCGCAGTTTTTCAGGTCTTCCTGATCCGGGAAAAGGATTTTGCTGTTGCGGACATCCGGGTCTTCAATAAGTTCTCTGGCCGCCTTGTTGGGAGTGGAGTAGGTGATATACTCAAAATTCATCAGGGCGATATCCGGGCGGCACATGAAATTAATGAACTTTTCCGCATTTTCTTTGTTCTGGGCGTTTTTTGGAATGACCCAGGAATCAATCCATACATTGGAGCCTTCTTTTGGGATCACATATTCCAGATTCGGATTTTCCCGCTGAGTATATCCGGCCTCTCCGGAGTAGATCACGCCAAGAGCTGCTTCATTTCCGATCATTTTGTCTCTGACCTGGTCTACTACATAGGCCTGGACCAGAGGCTTCTGTTCAATCAGGTCATTTGCCGCCTGGTTCAGTTCATTTACATCTACGGAATTTAAGGAATCTCCATTTCTTTTTAAAGCTACCATGAAAGCGTCACGGACAGAATCCTGCATAAGGATGTTGTCTTTGTATTTGTCATCCCAGAGGATGTCCCAGCTGTCTACGGGTTCATCTACCATGGTGGTATTGTAGAGGATCCCTACGGTTCCCACACAATAGGGAACGGAGTGTTTATTTCCCGGGTCGAAACTTTCCGATTGTTCCATATAAGACTGGTCGATGTTCTGGATATTGGGAACATTGTCCCAGTTGATCTCTGCCAGCAGGTCATTTTCAATCATACGCTGTATCATATAGTCAGAAGGACATACCACATCATAGGCAATGGCGTGAGACTGGATTTTGGGATACATGATCTCGTTGGTCTCATATTCTTCATAGGTCACAGAAATTCCCGTCTCTTTCTCAAACATATCCAGAGTTTCCGGATCAATATACTCTCCCCAGTTATAGACGATCAGTTTTTCACCGGAAGCATTCCCGGCGTTTTTCAGGCTGTAGCCTATGCCGCCGCCTATAAGGAGAATGACAAGAACTGCAGGAACCGCCAGGCGGAATACCTGTTTCCGGTTTCTGCGAGAGGATGTAACCTTTGTATCAGCCGGTTCTTTGGGGCTGGAATTAATTAAGATCAGAAGAACCAGCACCGTAACGAACAGGAGCGTAGACAGAGCATACATTTCCGGGCGGATGCCCTTGCGGACTTCTGCATAAATTTTCGTGGACAGTGTGTCGACTCCCGGCCCCTTGGTAAAATGGGTGATGATAAAATCATCCAGGGACATGGTAAAGGCCATAAGAAAGCCGGAGATTACCCCTGGAAGGATATCAGGAAATACCACTTTAAAAAAGGCATATATTGGACCGGCACCCAGATCCTGGGCGGCTTCATAAGTGCTTTTGTCTGTCTGCCGCAGCTTTGGCATGACACTTAAGATCACATAGGGGATGCAGAAAGTGACATGAGAAAGCAAAATGGTGGTAAACCCCAGGGTCACTCTGCAGGCAATAAACAGCAGCATAAGAGAGATGCCAGTAACAATCTCCGAGTTCAGGATGGGAATGTTGGTGATTCCCATAAAAATGGTCTTGGCTCTTGGCTTCATGGCACTGATCCCAATAGAAGCTGCGGTTCCCAGAAGCGTTGCAAGAACAGCAGAGACCAGAGCAATGATCAGTGTATTATACAGAGCTGACATAATGGCCTCGTCCTGGAACAGAGAAACATACCAGGAAAGAGTGAAACCGCCCCATTTAGTCCTGGACTTAGAAGCATTAAAGGACAGGACGATAAGGGTCAGGATAGGAGCGTACATGAGAAAAAGGATCAGGCCAAAGTAGGTTCTTCGCAGAATTTTTTTCATCAGAACATACCTCCTTCTCCGTTTTTGTCATATTTTCCGGTGAGGAACATACTGAGCAGGATAAAAATCATCAGTACCAGGGAAAGTCCGCTTCCCACATGCCAGTTGCTTCCCTGCTGAAACTGACGGTCAATGACATTTCCGATCAGCAGGATCTTGCTGCCTCCCAGCAGGTCGGAAATAACAAAGGTAGTAAGAGCCGGTACAAATACCATGGTGATACCGGAAATCACCCCCGGCAGGCTCAGTGGAAAGATGATCTTTCGGAAGGTGTACACAGGAGTAGCGCCCAGGTCTCTGGCTGCCAGGATAACGTCTTTGTCGATTTTAGACAGTACATTATACAGGGGCAATACCATAAAAGGCAGAAAATTGTAGACCATTCCAAGGATAATGGCCCATGGCGTATTGATGATCTGTATAGAGGGCAGGTGGAAAAAAGAGAGGATCTGGTTGATCACGCCGTTTTTTTCCAGAAGAGTCTGCCAGGCCATGGTCCGGAGCAGAAAGTTCATCCACATCGGCAGGATAAAGAGAAGCACCATAAAGCTGGTCTGGCTTACTTTCATATCAGAAAGCATCATAGCCAGGGGATAGGCCAGCAGAAGACAGATCAGGGTGCTTATAAGGGACAGGAGAAGAGAAAGGCAGAGAGCCTTAAAATTTTCCACAGTCCCGATAGCCAGGATATTTTCAAAGGTAAACTGCCCATCGCTGTTGGTCAGTCCATAATAGAGGACCACTGCCAGAGGGATCAGGATAAAGGCCACCGCCCATACCAGATAGGGACCTGTGAGAAGTTTTCGCTTATTCATTGACACCCAGCGCCTCCTCATCCTCAGATTCCGGCTTGTTCATGATCTGGATATCAAAGGGATCCACATGGATGCCTACCTGCTGTCCCACAGGAAACATGTCCGTGCTGTGGACCAGCCATTCGAATCCGTTGGCCTGGACTTCCATCTCGTAGTGGACGCCTTTAAAAATCAGATGGGAGACCACACCCTGTATGGTGCCTTTTTCAGGAGGAAGAAGGTCCACGTCTTCCGGACGGATCACAACGTCTACAGGCTTATTTTTTCCAAAGCCTGTATCCACACAGGGGAATTTAGCACCGAGGATTTCCACCAGCCTGTCTTCCAGCATGACGCCGGAAATAATATTACTCTCTCCGATAAAATCAGCCACGAAAGCATTTTGAGGTTCGTTGTAAATATCTTCCGGAGAACCCATCTGCTGGATATAGCCCTGGTTCATGACCACGATAGTATCGGACATAGTCAGGGCTTCCTCCTGGTCGTGGGTTACATAGATAAAGGTGATGCCCAGTTCGTTTTTCAGACGGATCAGTTCATACTGCATGTCCTGACGGAGCTTCAGGTCCAGAGCTCCAAGAGGTTCATCCAGAAGCAGAAGCCGGGGCTCATTGACAATGGCCCGGGCAATAGCTACCCGCTGCTGCTGGCCACCGCTTAAAGAATCCGGAAGACGGTTTTCAAAGCCCTCCAGATTTACCAGCTTCAGGGCATATTTGATCTTATCTTTGATATAGGAAGCGCTTTTCCCGGAGATCTTCAGACCAAAAGCAATATTTTCCTCTATATTCATATGGGAAAAAAGTGCATATTTCTGGAACACAGTGTTCAGATTCCTTTTGTTTGGGGGGAGATTTGTGATGTCCTTTCCGTCGAATACAACTTTTCCGGAATCTGGATTTTCAAATCCTCCCAGGATACGCAGGGTGGTAGTCTTACCGCAGCCGCTGGGCCCCAGAAGAGTGAGAAATTCGTTTTCCCGAATAGAAAGATTCAGCTTATCTAAAACCATCTGTTCCCCAAAACTTTTGGAAATATCGATCAGATCTACTAAATTGTGATTCATTTCCCTCCTCCTTGTTTGTGTTTTTTGCTTATAAAAAACCATTATACCTATTATACTAGAGGGGGAATTTCTGTCAATATACAGGAAATGTAAATTCTTTTGAAAGAACCGGTAAAAGGTAAGATTGCGGGAGTTTACCGGTTGTATTAAAAAAAACTTTGTGGTAGAATGGCACTAGGTATCTCGGGAGAGGTACAGTTTTGTCATGTGGTGAAAACAATAAATATAGGAGGGTATTGCATAAATGAAAGAAAAATATGTTGCATATGTCGGAACGTATACCCATGGAAGCAGTATCGGAATCCACTTATATGATGTAAATGTAGAGGAAGGGACATTGAGCGAAAGAAAAGTTGTTCCTGTGAATAACTCCTCGCATCTGGCCCGTTCTTTAAATGGGAAATATCTTTATTCCATAGCAGATGAAGGCGTTGCGGTATTTGCCATAGAGCCAGACGGAGATCTGACTTTTATCAATAAAGTAGACATTGACGGAATGAGAGGATGCCATTTGTCAACAGACGAAGAAGGCAAGTATCTTTTTGTGGCCGGATATCACGATGGGAAGGTTACCGTAGTGCATACCCATAAAGACGGACGTTTGGGAAGCGTTGTGGACGGTGTGTTCCACAAAGGCCTGGGCAGTGTGGGAGAGAGGAATTTCCGTCCTCATGTAAGCTGTGTCCGTCCTACCCCGGACAGTAAGTATCTCTGTGCGGTAGACAACGGCATTGACCAGATGAAAGTATACAGAATTAACGGCAGGACCAAACGTCTGGAACTGGTAGACATTTTAAGATGTAAGAGAGAATCCGGTCCAAAGCTGATAAAATTCAGTCCTGACGGAAGATTTGCTTATCTGAACTTTGAGCTGAACAATACCATTGAAGTCTATAAGTATGACGGAACCGGAAAAACACCGGTATTTGAAAATATACAGACTATCTCTACTCTGGCGTCTAAAGATGATCAGATCCATGACGCTACTTCAGGCATGTGTTTTTCTCCTGACGGCCATTATCTTTTCTGCTCTACTGCAGGGGAAGATACAGTAGCAATGTATAAGAGAGATGAGGAGACAGGGCTTCTGGAAACCCAGTTTATCCTCCCTATAAGCGGGAATTATCCCAAAGACCTGGATGTGTTCCCAGATGGAAAACATCTGGCAGTGGTAAACCATGAATCCAATTCTATTACCACCTTTGCCATTGACTATGAGAAAAAACTGCTGGTCATGAAGGGAAAACCTATGAAAGTAGAAACCCCCAACAGTATCATTTTTTCTAAATGTGAATGCGAAGAATAAGAGAGAAAATACTATATAAAGATTAAGAAAAAAGGAAGTGCAAGAATTATGGAAGGCGGGCCTGGTTGTCCTGTGGAAAAGTATGAAATAAAAGAAAAAACAGAATACGTTTCCTGCTGAGGATTCAGGCACCGGCCCTTTTGCCCTGCCTGAATGGCGCAGGGGCTGAAGGGAGATACCATGATTAGAATTTTTAAGACATTAGATGGAAAAATCCATCAGGTGGAGGAGGCCAGCGAAGGATGCTGGCTGGCACTGACAGATCCTACCGCAACAGAAATTTTTGAGGTTTCCAATCAGTTTCACATTGAGGTGGACGATTTAAGGGCGCCTTTGGATGAAGAAGAACGTTCCCGTATCGAAGTAGAAGATGACTATACCCTGATCATCGTTGACACTCCAATCTTGGAGGAAAGGGGAGAGAAGGACTGGTATGGCACCATCCCTCTGTCTATTATTGTTACAGATGAAGTGATCATTACTGTTTGTCTGGAAGACACTTCGGTCCTGGGCAGATTTATGGACGGAAGAGTGCGGAATTTCTATACCTATATGAAGACCAGATTTATCCTTCAGATCCTTTATAAAAATGCCAGCATGTTTCTTCATTACCTGCGGATCATTGACAAGAAAAGTGAGGAAGTGGAGGAAAAACTTCAGGCGGCTACAAGGAATGAAGAGCTTATTGAACTGTTGGAGCTGGAAAAGTCGCTGGTATACTTCACAACTTCATTGAGGTCCAATGAGATGGTTCTGGAAAGACTTCTCAGAGTAGAACGTATTAAACAGTATCCTGATGATACAGACCTTTTGGAGGATGTTATTATCGAGAATAAACAGGCCATTGAGATGGCAAATATCTACAGCGGCATTTTAAGCAGCATGACCGATGCTTTTGCCTCTATTGTCTCCAATAACCTGAATATAGTGATGAAATTTCTGGCTACGGTTACCATTGTGTTGTCTATACCAACTATGATATTCAGCGCCTATGGCATGAACCTGGACTCTAACGGCATGCCTTTTGCGGGAAATCCTGCAGGATTTGCCATTGTTATCGTTCTGTCTTTGGTCTTAAGCCTGATCGTCGCGTTTATCTTCTCCAAAAAGGATTTATTCTGAAATCTGAAGTTTGCAATATTGAGGAGACAAAATGAATTTTTTAAATAAAATGGAACGAAAGTTTGGAAGATTTGCCATTCATAATCTTACCAAATATATTATCGGCTGTTACATCATCGGCTATATTCTTATGTATATGCAGGCCTTGACAGGGGTAAATCTGATGGGGTATTTATACCTCAGCCCCTATCATATTCTGCATTTTCAGATCTGGCGGCTGGTATCCTGGATATTGATACCACCTTCAAGCTCTAACATTTTGTTTGTGGTGATCATGCTGCTGTTCTATTATTCTTTAGGAAGTTCTCTTGAACGGACCTGGGGGGCTTTTCGTTATAACGTATATATCTTAAGCGGAATGTTGTTTACAGTGCTGGGAGCCTTTATCCTTTATTTCGTTATGGGCCCTGCCAGTATGTTTTATGCGCCTGCTTTTTCCACATATTATATTAATCTGTCTATTTTCCTGGCCTTTGCCCTCAGCTACCCGGATATGCAGGTTTTGTTTATGATGATCATACCCATTAAGATAAAATGGCTTGCATGGCTGGATGCTGCCTATATTTTATATGACCTTGTAAGGGGAAACTGGGCTGTTCGGACGGTGATCATTGCTTCACTGCTGAACTTTATCATATTCTTTCTCGCTACCAGGAATTTCAGCAGGATATCGCCAAAGGAGATACATCGCAGGCAGAAGTTTCAGAAAGCTGTCCACCCGAAAATGGCACCAGGGATCACCAAGCATAAATGCGCGGTATGCGGCAGGACAGAAAATGACGGAGATGATCTGGAATTCCGCTTTTGTTCAAAATGCAATGGAAATTATGAATACTGTCAGGACCACCTTTTTACTCATCAGCATATAAAGTGACAGTAACATGTGAAGAAATATTTACATCAAAGAAATAGGAGGAAGAAAAGAGATGAGAAGTACTAAGATTATCTGCACCATGGGACCGAATACAGATAAGAAAACGGTTATGAAATCTTTGGTGAAAAACGGAATGAATGTGGCAAGGTTTAATTTTTCCCATGGAGACCACGAAGAGCAGAGAGAGCGTATGAATCTTCTGAAAAATGTAAGAGAAGAGCTGGACCGTCCGGTAGCAATCCTCCTGGATACCAAAGGCCCGGAAATCCGCACGGGGCTTTTGGAAGGCGGGAAAAAGGTGACTCTTAAGGAAGGCAGTGAATTCATTCTCTATACAGAAGAAATGACCGGAAATGAAACCGGCTGCTGTGTAACTTATCCAGGCCTGGCTAAGGACGTAAAACCGGGAGACAGAATCCTTATTGACGACGGTCTGATTGAACTGAAGGTAAAACAGATCAAGAGCGGAAATATTGTCTGTCACGTGGAAAACGGCGGAGAGCTTGGAGAGCGGAAAGGTGTAAATGTGCCTAATGTAAAGGTAAAACTTCCTGCTGTTACGGAAAAGGATATTGACGATATTTTGTTCGGTATCCAGCAGGACATTGACTTTATTGCAGCCTCTTTTATCCGGAGCGCCAAAGGCGTTAAAGAAATCCGTAAAATTCTTAAGGAAAATCACGCAGAGCATATTTCTATCATTGCCAAAATTGAGAATGCGGAAGGTGTGGAAAATATTGATGAAATCATTGAAGCTTCTGACGGTATCATGGTAGCCAGGGGAGATTTGGGCGTAGAGATCCCGGCTCAGGAAGTACCTCACATCCAGAAGATGATCATAAAGAAATGCAATGAGCGTTATGTGCCGGTTATCACAGCTACACAGATGCTGGATTCTATGATCCGTAATCCACGTCCTACAAGAGCAGAAGTAGCAGATGTGGCAAATGCTATTTATGACGGTACAGATGCAGTTATGCTTTCCGGAGAGACTGCAGCAGGCAAATATCCCATTGAAGCTTTGAAGATGATGAATGAGATTGCTGAGAATACAGAGCAGTATGTGGACTATGAAAAATATATTCACCACAGGACCATGTATGAGCAGAGCAAAATTTCTTCCGCTATTGGTATTGCCTCTGTGCGTACTGCCAGAAATATCGGCGCCGCATGTATCGTGACTCCTACTATGTCCGGCAAGACGGCCAGACTGATTTCTAATTTCCGTCCTTCCATGCCAATCTATGCAGTAACTCCTAATGAGATGGTGCAGCATAAGATGCAGTTATACTGGGGAGTTATTCCGCTGAAAGGTTATATTAAAGATACTACAGAGAATATTATCGTAAATGCAATGGAGACCATTAAGAGAAAGCGCCTTGTAAAAAAAGGTCAGACAGTGGTCATCACTGCAGGAGACCCTGCCACCAATAATACTAAAGCAGAGGGAAGAGTCACCAATATGCTTCACGTTTTGGAAGTAGTTTAATAAGAGCCAAGAGCCGCTGTACAGTCTGAGAGAGTTGAATACTCCGGTACAGCGGTTTTTTTCGATTTGTCAGGGAGCAGTACGGGAAGAATGAGGCTGCAGGAAATGAAATGGAGAGTAAATATGAACAGAAGAGAGATACTGGGCGTTGTCTTTGATATGGACGGGCTGATGTTTGATTCAGAAAGAATTGTGCAGTACTCCTGGAATATTGCAGGAGAGAGGATGGGCTATGGACCTTTGGGAGATCATATCTATCATACGTTAGGACTTAACAGAAAGACCAGAGAGGAATACTTTAAGAATAAATATGGGAGAAATTTTCCCTTTGAGAGATTTCAGGAATTGTACAGAAGTGTCTTTCAGGAATATGTACGGGCCAATGGACTTCCTACAAAAAAGGGCCTCCATGAACTGCTGGATTTTCTGAGAAAAGAGCAGATTCCCATGGCAGTGGCCACCTCTTCCAGCCAGGAACACGCAGTCGGCAATCTGAAGAAAGAGGGAATCAGGGAATATTTTCAGACAGTGATCACCGGAAATATGGTTTCCAGGGCAAAGCCGGACCCGGAGATATACTTAAAAGCCTGCCAGGGCCTGAAGCTGTCTCCATCTAAAGTTCTGGCCCTGGAGGATTCTTACAATGGACTCCGCTCTGCCCATCAGGCAGGAATGATCACGGTAATGGTGCCGGATCTTTTAAAGGATTCCTCCTGTGTAGAAGATATTTTAGACGGAAAAATGGACTCTTTGCTGGAAGTTCGAGACTGGATTGCGTCAATGCGTTAAAAAGTTAATAAAGAATTGCAGGAATGACTTGAAAATCAAAGGATATTTCCGTATAATGAATTCTGGATTTTATCAGGCAGAGAAGCCTTTTGCTGAGATACAGATTAAATAGAAAAAGGAGAACAAACATGGAGAAGAAACCATTTGTGACAAAAGAACAGTTAGATGAAATTGTGAAAAAGTTTCCTACGCCCTTTCACCTATACGATGAAAAAGGCATAAGAGAAAATGCCAGGGCTATGAAGGAGGCTTTTTCCTGGAATAAAGGTTTTAAAGAATACTTTGCTGTAAAAGCAACGCCCAATCCTTTCCTGATTCAGATTCTTCGGGAGTATGGATTCGGATGTGACTGCTCCTCTTATACAGAATTGATGCTGTCTAAGGCCATAGGCTGCACAGGAGAAGACATTATGTTTTCTTCCAACGATACCCCGGCAGAAGAATTCCGGTACGCCTATGAGATGGGAGCGACGATCAATCTGGATGATATTACCCACATTCCTTTCCTGGAAGAAGCCATCGGAACTATTCCAAAGAGAATCAGCTGCCGTTTTAATCCAGGTGGAATCTTTGAGATCAGCAATGGCATCATGGACAATCCGGGAGATGCCAAGTACGGAATGACTCAGGAGCAGCTTTTTGAGGCTTTCCGTATCCTGAAAGCAAAGGGAGCAGAGGAGTTTGGCATCCATGCTTTCCTGGCCAGCAATACTGTGACCAACGAGTATTATCCTATGCTGGCAAAACAGCTCTTTGAACTGGCAGTAAAGCTTCAGAAAGAGACAGGAGCTAAGGTATGCTTTATCAACCTTTCCGGCGGTGTGGGAATTCCTTACCGTCCTGACCAGGAGCCAAATGACATCCGGGCTATTGGCGAAGGCGTCCGGAAAGTTTACGAGGAAGTTCTGGTTCCGGCAGGCATGGGAGACGTGGCTATCTATACAGAGCTGGGCCGTTTTATGATGGGACCTTACGGCTGCCTGGTAACAAAAGCAATCCATGAAAAACATATCTATAAAGAATATATCGGAGTAGACGCCTGTGCGGTAAACCTTATGCGTCCGGCTATGTACGGAGCTTACCATCATATCACAGTTATGGGCAAGGAAGACCAGCCCTGCGACCATAAATATGATATTACCGGTTCCCTCTGTGAAAACAATGATAAATTCGCAGTGGACAGAATGCTGCCGAAAATTGATATGGGAGACCTTCTGGTGATCCATGATACAGGGGCTCATGGCTTTGCTATGGGATATAACTACAATGGCAAATTAAAATCCGCAGAAATCCTGCTGAAAGAAGACGGAACTGCTCAGCTTATCAGAAGAGCGGAGACCCCAAAGGATTACTTTGCCACCTTTGACTGCTTTGATATCTATAAGGAACTGGACTGCAATAAGTAAGAAAAGAGACGAGGACAGTTCTATAGCTGAACTGTTAGGGATTACAGGAGAATTGCAGAAAACACTTGCAATTCTTCTGAATTTGTGATATTCTAACTATCGGTTCAGCAAAAGATGCCGGCGTGTCGGAATGGCAGACGAGGCAGACTCAAAATCTGTTGTGGGCAACCACGTGCGGGTTCAAGTCCCGCTGCCGGCAGTAATTCAGCTCTTTAGCCTTTGGCTAGAGAGCTTTTTTCTTGCACAAAATCCTAAACTACTGGACATTTAAATATTGTTGAACAGAAAAGAACAGTAATCATTCAAATTGCCAAAAAGTATTGGTGATAACTGTTGACAGAAGGATTTGAAAGGTATATATATTATTTAGAAATATTTCTAAATAGTTGCAATCAGGAATTATCTATACGAGGGAGTGGTAGATTGGGATTTGCAGAAACTTTTAAAGCATTATCAGATCCGGCAAGGAGACGGATTCTTGAAATGCTGAAAGACGGGTGTCTTTCGGCAGGGGATATTTCACGGCATTTTGATATGACTCAAGCAACCGTTTCCTATCATCTTAAGATTCTAAAGCAAGCAGATTTGATACGTGAAAAACGAGAAAAGAATTTTATATTCTATGAGCTGAATCTGACTGTTCTGGAAGAAATTATGGTATGGCTGTCAGATTTGAAAGGAGAAACTTGATATGAAAAAATATAGGAGAACGATTATTTTAACTACATTTCTTACGGGGCTGCCGATTTTGATCGGACTGATTTTATGGAGTAAACTTCCAGATTCCATTGCGACTCACTGGGGTGCAAATGGACAGGCAAATGGATGGTCCAGTAAAGCATCAACAGTATTTTTTTTGCCATGTATTTTGATAATCATACATCTTTTTTCAGTTTTTCTAACTTTGAACGATCCTAAAAAAACAAATATTCATAAAAAACCAATGACGTTGATATTCTGGATTGTTCCCGTTATCTCGATTTTAATGAATGGAATAACCTATTTGATTGCACTTGGAATAAAAGTAAATATTTCGGCTGCAGTTTCCATTTTGATGGGGACTTTATTTATTCTTCTTGGCAACTATTTGCCAAAGCTCCGACAAAATTATACAATCGGTATCAAATTACCTTGGACATTATGTAGTGAAGAAAATTGGTACCGGACACACCGATTAGGCGGAAAACTTTTTATTTTAGGCGGCATTTTAGTTGCCTTAGATGGTGTTGCAGGTATCTGGCTGGGCGATACGCTTATATTCACTACAATGATCGGCATCCTGCTTATCTGTGTTGCCATATCGGTAGGGTATTCTTTCTGGTTATTTAAAAAAGGAATATGATTCACATGTCCATACTGTTGTTGTATTCATCACTGATATGACCGAATGCAATGGGCAGGGGAAGAATATATCCTGGAGAATTTGATGGACGAAGTGAACTTAGAAAACTGTTTGGGAGAAAATTATGACCAGGAGGAGGTATACTGGATGGGATATGTGTACCGATACTGGCATTTTTATACTGGTGAAAGTAGCAGACAGATTTATTCTCAGGCTGACAGACCGTTGATGAGAAGCTGTTATCTGGGATTTCACACCTTAGACCCAGCGATGGCTGTTGAAGATTTAAAAGAGATATACAATCAAAAACAAGAAAGTAAGAATCGTTAGTTATACAAACAGCAAGGGAGCTGTTGCATTATTCAAAATCGAGAATATTTATACCGTTTATTCTTGATATATGAACTAATGCGACTGCTCCTTTTGCTTTTAAGAGAGAAAGATAGACTTTAAGTGGAAAATGGTAATCATAAGATAAGATTTTTAAATGGATTTAACTTTTTTACTTCCTATTTTCGTGTTACAATAAAAACAATGAACAGAAAGAAGGGACTTTATGAATTGGTACAGTAAAACAGGTCTTGTTCTGGAAGGAGGCGGCATGCGAGGGGCCTTTACTGCCGGCGTGCTGGATTTTTTTCTGGATAAGGACATTTTTTTTCATACCTGCATAGGCGTATCGGCGGGAGCCTGTCATGCCTGCAGTTATCTTTCCAAACAGAGAAGGAGAGGTTTTGAGACAAATACAGACTATTTAGATGATGAAAACTACTGTAGTTTTAAAAGCCTGGTGAAGACAGGAGACATGTTTGGCGTGGATATGTGCTACAGGAAAATTCCTGAGGAATTAAATCCTTATGACTATGAAGCCTATGACAAGAATCCTACAGACTTTTATGCGGTAGTTACTAACTGCCATACAGGAAAGGCAGAATATAAAAAGCTGGATGACATGCATAAAGGAATCCATTATGTCCGGGCATCCAGTTCACTTCCTCTTTTGTCCAGAACAGTCTGGATTAAAAATAAGCCTTATCTGGACGGAGGAGTCTCGGACTCCATACCGGTCAGAAAATCTCAGGAACTGGGGAATGAAAAGACAGTGGTTGTTCTTACAAGAGACCGAAGCTATAGAAAGGGGCCGAACAAGGCGATGCCTCTTATCCGGCTTCGATATCAGAAAGAATTTCCAAAACTTGTGGAACGAATGAAAGATCGGCATATCCGTTATAACGAAACACTGGATTACCTGTATCAGGAGGAAGAGAAGGGAAATGTATTTATTATCTGTCCTGAAAAGCCAGTAGAGATTGGAAGAGTGGAAAAGGACAGAGAAAAGCTGGAGGCTCTTTATCAGGAGGGATACCGTACAGCGGAGAAAGAATACGAGAAACTGCAAGAATTTCTCGGCAGTCCTGAAATGTCCGAGGAGGGAAACAGTTCCCCGGGCTGACCCAGAAAGAATGAAGAAACAGGAGGAGAAAAAAGTAATGGGAATTACAACATTTGCCGCTATTGATGTAGGTTCCTATAACGTATGTATGGACATATATGAAATGTCCCCCAGAATAGGAATCCGCCAGATAGATGAGGTGCGGCAGAGACTCGAATTGGGAAGAGACACCTATGGGAAAGGAAAGATTACTTTCGATACGGCTACACAGCTTTGTCATATTCTCAGGGACTTTTCTCATATTATGGAAGGCTATCAGGTAGAAAACTACAGAGCCTGCGCTACCAGCACTTTGCAGGAGGCGGAGAATGTCTGGATTGTTTTGGAGCAGGTATATCAGAAGACAGGGATCCGGGTAGAGATACTCAGTAATTCGGAACAGAGGTTTTTTGGGTATAAATCCGTGGCTGCAAAGGAAGAATCTTTTACAAAAATGATCCAGAAGGGCACGGCAATTATCGAAGTAGGCGGAGGAAATATGCAGATTTCTCTGTTTGATAAGGATGCTCTGCTTACAACCCAGCGTTTTATGCTGGGCAGTCTCCGTGTAAGAGAAATCCTATATCCCGCAGAAAAAGAAACTGTTCATTACGAAAAAATGGTAGAGGAGCTGGTACATAATCAGATTCTCGGATTTAAAAAGCTGCATCTGAAAGACCGGAAAATCGATAATATTATCCTTATGGGAGATTCTTTTCTGGATAAGCTTTTTGAGAATACCCAGAGCATGAAGGAAAACCGTACAGTAGGATATACGGCATTTATGGAGAAGTATCAGTGGGTAATAAGCCATTCTCCGGAAGAAGTTTCAGTATCTCTTGATGTTTCTTTAGAATATGCGGAAATCCTGATCCCTGCCATGATCATATACCGGGTATTTGTAGAAGAACTGGGAGCCCAGACCATGTGGCTGCCGGGAACCCAGCTGAATGATGGTATTTCTTACGATTATGCAGAGAAGCATAAATTTATTAAGAGCAAGCATAATTTTGAAAATGATATTATTGTTTCCGCTAAAAATATTGCAAAGAGGTATATGAGTGGGAAAAATCATACCCAATGCGTCCTGAAAAATGCACTGGCCATTTTCGATGGAATGAAAAAGATACATGGAATGGGCCCCAGAGAACGGCTGCTTCTTCAGATTGCGGCTATTCTCCATGACTGCGGCAACTTTATCAGTTCCAGTAACTCTTCCCAGTGCGCCTATGAGATCATCATGTCTACGGAGATCATCGGCCTTTCTCATGTAGAGAGAGAATTGATCGCCAATGTGGTCAGATTTATCAAACTGCCATTTGAATATTATAATGAGGCAGACTCTAAGGCAATGATCGACAGAAAGGACTATATGCAGGTAGCAAAACTGACAGCGATTATGCGGGTGGCAAATGTGCTGGACAGAAGCCATAAGCAGAAAATTGAAGAAATCACGGTTTCTGTAAAAGAGCAGGAATTGATTATGCGTGTGACTTCCAAAGCAGATCTGACTCTTGAGAAGGTGCTGCTTACAGAGGCGGCAGATTTCTTTGAAGAAATATTCAGCATCCGTCCGGTGCTGAAGAGAAAGAAACAGAAATAGGAGGCTGGGACAATGGATTTTAAAGCATATACAAAGCCGGAATATTACCGGAACAGAGAAATAAGCTGGCTGGGATTTAATGAGAGAGTACTTTCTGAGGCCAAAGATAAAAACATTCCTTTATTTGAAAGACTGAAATTTTTAAGTATTACGGCATCAAACCTGGACGAATTTTTCATGGTCCGGGTAGCATCTTTGAAAGATATGGTCCATGCAAAATATACCAAACCGGATATTGCCGGCATGACCCCAAAGGAGCAGCTGAAAGCTCTGGCGCCTGAGGTAAAAAGTCTGATCCAGGCGCAGTATAATACCTATAATCGATCTCTTATTCCTGCATTGAAAAAGGCGGGAGTGAAGGTAGTGGAAAAACATGAAGATTTCAGTGAAGAGCAGAAGGAATTTGTAGACCGCTATTTTGAGGAGGCTGTCTATCCGGTTCTTACGCCTATGGCTATGGACAGTGCCAGACCCTTTCCTCTGATACGGAATAAGACTTTGAATATTGGTGCGCTGATCGCCAAAAAAGGGAAGAAAGAAAAAGAAGAACTGGAGTTTGCTACGGTTCAGGTACCATCTGTTCTGCCAAGGATCATTGAGATACCGGGAGATAAAAAAGACAAAACTACGGTAGTTCTTCTTGAAGAGATTATAGAGAGAAATATCGGAAAGCTGTTTCTGAGTAATCCTGTGGTCTGTGCCTGCCCTTACAGAATTATCAGAAATGCGGACCTGACTATCGATGAAGACGAGGCTGCAGATCTCCTTACTGAGATTGAAAAACAGCTGAAGAAAAGACAGTGGGGAGAAGTAATCCGTCTGGATGTTGAAGAGAAGATGGATCCCAGACTGCTTAGAATCTTAAAGATAGAATTTGACATGAAGGAGGAGGATATCCATTATATTAATGGTCCTCTGGATCTGACATTCCTAATGAAGATGTATAAGCTGGAAGGATTTGATGATCTGAAAGTGGAGCCTTATGTACCGGCCCCTGTAAAAGAGATGATGACAGATGAGGATATTTTCACACAGATCCGCAGGCAGGATATTCTTCTCCACCATCCTTATATGAGTTTTGACCCGGTGGTAGATTTTGTACGTCAGGCTTCCAGAGATCCTGAAGTGCTGGCTATCAAACAAACGCTTTACCGTGTCAGCGGAAATTCTCCGATTATCGCAGCTCTTGCTCAGGCAGCGGAAAATGGAAAGCAGGTTACTGTTCTGGTGGAGCTGAAGGCCAGATTTGATGAGGAAAATAATATTGTCTGGGCCAAGAAACTGGAGAAAGCAGGATGCCATGTTATCTATGGACTGCTGGGCCTGAAGACCCACAGCAAGATTACTCTGGTAGTACGGAAGGAAGAAGAGGGAATCCGCAGATATGTTCACCTTGGAACAGGAAACTACAATGACTCTACTGCAAAGCAGTATACAGACTGTGGTATCCTGACATGTTCAGCAAAAATCGGCGAAGATGCCACAGCGGTATTTAATATGCTGTCTGGCTATTCAGAGCCAAAGAGCTGGAATAAACTGGTGGTAGCGCCTATCTGGATGAGAGACCGATTTCTTCATCTGATTGAAATGGAGCAGAGAAGAGCGCTGGAAGGAAAAGAGGCCAGGATTGTAGCGAAGATGAACTCTCTTTGTGACAGGGATATTATTGCAGCTTTATATGCAGCAAGTGCAGCAGGCGTTAAGATTGATTTGATCATCAGGGGAATCTGCTGTCTGAAAGTGGGAATACCGGGAGTCAGTGAGAATATTACAGTCCGCTCTATTGTTGGAAATTTTCTGGAACACAGCAGAATCTTTTATTTCTACAGCGACGGCAAGGAGCAGTTGTTTATGGGCAGTGCAGACTGGATGCCCAGAAATCTGGATAAACGTGTGGAAATCGTGTTCCCTGTAGAGGATCCCCGGTTGAAAGAAGAGATAAAACATATCCTTCACATCCAGCTTGCGGATAATGTGAAGGCCCATATCTTACAGCCTGACGGTACATATGAAAAGATTGACAAGAGAGGAAAACAGCTTGTGAATTCTCAGGAATATTTTTGTGAAGAGGCCCACAAAATAGCAGAAACAAAGACAGGTTCCGGCCATGACCGTATTTTTATACCGGCTGAGGCACCAGAAGAGGTATAAAGAAAAAGACGCTTTTTCTCAGGAGTCAGAATCCTTCAAAAGGGCTGACCAGAGAAGGAGCGTCTTCTTTTTATAGGTTATCCTACCGTCTTTGCGTATTGCGGCGGCGAAGATTTTCCAGAAGTTGATAAGGAATTTTCAGATTGCCTTTTCCTGTGCCAAGCTCAATCTGAGGTTTATTGCTGCCATGAAAATCGCTGCCGCCGGACAGAGCCAGCCCCTGCCTTTTTGCAATCTGGATTACCGTTTGTTCATCAGAATGGCGATAGGTGGAATAGTAGGCTTCGATGCCGTCCAGGCCAGCCTGTTTTAATTCCGCAGTCAGACTTTCCAGGCGGTCTTTGTCCAGGCGGCAGAGGATAGGATGGGCAAAGACTGCAATGCCCCCTCCTTCGTGGATAAGCTGAACGGCCTGGAAAGGTGTGACTTTTTCACGGGGGACGTAGCATTTGGAATGATCCCCAAGATAACGGTCAAATGCTTCGTTTATGGAACCTACGAATCCCCGGTCCAGCAGATATCTGGCGAAATGAGCCCTGGTCCATACACTGTCAGGAAAGGACTCTTCCATAGCTTCTCTGGTAATAGAAATGCCCTCTTTCCGGAGAAGATCCATGATTTTTTCGTTTCGAATTTCTCTGGAATCCTGAAAGCGGGAGAGAGTTTCCTGAAAATAATAATTTTTATAATCAATATCCAGTCCTACAATATGAACGTCCCTGCCCAGCCAGGTAGTAGACAGCTCAATGCCGGGAATGACTTCTACAGAAGTATCTTCAGCTGCCAAAAGCGCTTCCTCCAGCCCTGCGGTAGTATCATGGTCTGTCAGCGCAAAGGCCTTCAGCTTTTTTTCTTCAGCCAGGGCAACTACCTGTGAAGGAGTGAGAGTCCCATCTGAAGCAGAGGAATGAACATGCAGATCAATATATTTTTCCATAATAACCTCCCCGAAAAATGAAATATATGCAGGCTGCCAAAGTCTGACTCCTGCTTTTTTATAATGAAAAAAGGGAAATACTTTTTCAAGTATTTCCCGAAGAGCAGTTCGTACGGGAATCGAACCCGTGTTTCCGCCGTGAGAGGGCGGCGTCTTAACCGCTTGACCAACGAACCGTGCTTGATTATAATACATGATTCTCCATTAAAAGTCAACACATATTTTGAAAAAAATCGAAAAAAATTTTTTCTTGACAAAATCGAACATATGTTTGATAATATTGGAAATGCAGAAAGGGTTTGAAAATCAGGAAAAAATGAGATATGATACATAAGACCTGTCAAGAAAGACATAATGAAATTGCTGAAGTCTGTTTGGAGGAAAAGGATTTATGGAATGGGAATTTGAAATTTTAGACTTCCTGCAAAGTATACACTCACCTGTCCTGAACAGCCTCATGTCCTTTGTTACATTTTTGGGGGAGGCAGGCTGGTTCTGGATACTGCTGGGACTCCTGCTTTTTTTGATGAAGAAATACAGGGCTTCGGGAGCCGCTGTGCTGATCGCCCTGGTTTTTGATTTTGTCCTGGCAAATCGGATCCTTAAGCCTTTGGTGGCCAGACCCAGACCATGCTGGATTAATGATTCTGTGGAGATGCTTATAAGAGTGCCTGAGGATTTTTCTTTTCCTTCTGGGCATACCATGGCATCTTTTGCGGCAGCAGGGGCCTTGCTCTTTATGGGACATAGGTTTGGTATCTGGGCGGTTTTTCTGGCAGTGCTGATGGGGATATCCCGGTTATATTTTTATGTACATTTTCCTACAGATGTATTGGCAGGGGCAGGGTTAGGACTTGTCTGCGGCTTTCTGGCAGCTTTGCTTGTAAGAAAGATTCAAAGTTCACAGGCAGACAGGGATTATTTATAGGAAGGAAGGAATCTGGAAATGGCTAAGAAGAATACTTATGATGCCAGCAGTATTACTGTGCTGGAAGGCCTGGAAGCAGTGCGCAAGCGTCCGGGAATGTATATCGGAAGTGTTTCCCGCAAGGGTCTGAACCATTTAATATATGAAATCGTAGACAATGCAGTGGATGAGCATCTGGCCGGCTACTGCAGCAATATCCGTGTGACTCTGGAGCCAGACGGTTCGGCTACAGTGGAGGATAACGGAAGGGGAATCCCTGTAGGCATGCATGAAAAAGGAATGTCTGCAGAGCGGTTGGTGTTTACCACTCTTCATGCAGGCGGAAAATTTGACGGAGAGGTTTATAAGACCAGCGGAGGTCTCCATGGAGTAGGCTCTTCGGTGGTAAACGCCCTGTCCACATATCTGGATGTAAAGATCAGCCGGGATGGCTATGTCCATCATGACCGGTATGAGAGAGGAGTCCCTGTGATCCAGTTGGAAGACGGACTTCTCCCTAAATTAGGAAGAACAAAAAATACAGGGACTCTGGTAAATTTTCTGCCTGACCCGGAAATTTTTGAGAAGACCAGATTTGCAGCAGCAGAGGTTAAGAGCAGGCTCCATGAAACCGCCTATCTGAATCCGGAGCTGACGATTCTGTTTCAGGACAACCGGGGAGAGGAACCGGAGGAAATCGTTTATCACGAGCCTGAAGGGATCGTGGGATTTATCAGAGACTTGAATAAAAAAAGCCAGCCTATCCATGAACCGGTATATTTTAAAGGAGAGTGCGACGGGATTACTGTGGAGGCGGCTTTTCAATATGTCAATGAGTTCCGTGAGAATGTACTGGGATTCTGCAACAATATTTATAATGCAGAAGGAGGAACCCACCTTACGGGCTTTAAGACCACTTTTACTACAGTAATGAACAGTTACGCCAGAGAACTGGGTATCCTGAAGGAGAAGGATGCGAACTTTACAGGGGCGGATATCAGGAACGGAATGACTGCCGTAGTTTCCATTAAGCACCCGGCTCCCAGATTTGAAGGGCAGACTAAGACAAAGCTGGATAATCAGGATGCATCTAAGGCTACGGGAAAGGTTACCGGAGAGGAAATTGTTCTATACTTTGACAGGAATCTGGAAGTGCTGAAAAATATCCTGGCCTGTGCAGAAAAATCTGCAAAAATCCGGAAAACCGAAGAGAAGGCCAAGACAAACCTTCTTACAAAACAGAAATATTCTTTTGATTCCAATGGAAAGCTGGCAAACTGTGAGAAAAGGGATCCTGATGTCTGTGAAATCTTTATTGTGGAGGGAGATTCTGCAGGAGGCAGTGCCAAGACTGCCAGAGACAGGAGCTTCCAGGCAATCCTTCCTATCAGGGGAAAAATCCTGAACGTGGAAAAGGCAACTATTGATAAAGTGCTTGCCAATGCAGAAATTAAGACTATGATCAATGCGTTTGGCTGTGGATTCTCTGAAGGCTATGGAAATGATTTTGACATTACCAAACTCCGCTATGATAAGATCATCATTATGGCAGATGCGGATGTAGACGGTGCCCATATCTCTACACTTCTGCTGACCCTTTTTTATCGTTTTATGCCGGAGCTTATCTATGAAGGACATGTATATATTGCCATGCCGCCTTTGTATAAAGCCATGCCTTCTAAAGGAGAAGAGGAGTATCTTTATGACGACAAAGCCCTGGAGCGGTACAGAAAGACCCATAAAGGCCCTTTTACACTCCAGAGATACAAAGGTCTGGGAGAAATGGACGCCCAGCAGCTATGGGAAACTACTTTAAATCCTGTGACCCGCAGGCTGCGCCTGGTGGAAATTGAGGATGCCCGTATGGCTTCAGAGGTAACAGAAGTGCTTATGGGAACAGAGGTACCGCCCAGAAAGGCATTTATCTATGAACACGCTAGAGATGCAGAATTAGATGTTTAGGAGGTAGAGTATGGCGGCAGGTATTCATGAAAATATTATCCGGACAGAATATTCGGAGATCATGCAGAAGTCTTATATTGATTATGCAATGAGTGTTATTATTGCCCGTGCTCTTCCTGATGTGAGAGACGGACTGAAACCGGTGCAGAGAAGAACTCTGTACGATATGTATGAATTGGGGATCCGCTATGACAGGCCCTATAGAAAATGTGCCCGTATTGTAGGAGATACTATGGGTAAATACCATCCTCATGGTGATAGTTCCATTTATGAGGCCCTGGTAGTCATGGCCCAGGATTTTAAAAAGGGATTGCCTCTGGTGGACGGTCATGGAAACTTTGGCTCCATTGAGGGAGATGGGGCGGCGGCTATGCGTTATACAGAGGCCCGTCTCCAGAAGATCACCCAGGAAGTATATTTAAAAGACATGGACAAGAATGTGGTGGACTTTGTCCCTAATTTCGATGAGACGGAGAAGGAACCGGAAGTGCTGCCGGTGCGGATCCCAAACATTCTTGTAAACGGCGCCGATGGAATTGCCGTGGGTATGGCAACCAGTATTCCTCCCCACAACCTGGGAGAGGTGATCGACGGTGTTATTGCCTATATGAAAAATAATCAGATCACTACAAAAGAACTGATGAAATATATAAAAGGCCCTGATTTTCCCACTGGAGGGATTATCGTAAATAAAGATGACCTTCCTGCTATTTATGAGTCGGGAACCGGCAAGATTAAAATCCGGGGAAAAGTAGAGACGGAAAAAGGAAAAAACGGGAAGACGCTTCTGGTAATCTCAGAAATCCCTTATACGATGATCGGCGCCAATATAGGAAAATTCCTGAATGATGTGGCGGCTCTGGTGGAGACGAAGAAGACTACAGATATTGTAGATATTTCCAACCAGTCTTCCAAAGAAGGGATACGCATTGTCCTGGAACTGAAAAAAGGCGCAGATGTGGAAAACCTGAAAAATATGCTTTATAAAAAGACCCGTCTGGAAGACACTTTCGGAGTGAATATGCTGGCAGTGGCAGAGCAGAGGCCGGAAACCCTGGGGCTTCGGCAGATCATTGAGCATCATGTGGATTTCCAGTTTGAAGTGGCTACCAGGAAGTATACCAGCCTGCTGAAAAAGGAGAAAGAAAATCAGGAGATCCAGGAAGGTCTGATCCAGGCCTGCGATGTTATCGACCTGATCATTGAAATCCTCAGAGGCAGCAAGAGCCGTGAACAGGTGAAAAACTGCCTGGTAAATGGAGTTACAGAAGGAATTAAATTCAAAACAAAGACCAGTATGAGACAGGCGGCAAAACTTCGTTTTACAGAGCGTCAGGCTGGAGCAATCCTGGATATGCGTCTGTATAAGCTCATCGGCCTGGAAATAGAAACCCTTATGGCAGAGCATGAAGAAACCCTGAAGAAAATCGCTGCTTATGAGGATATTTTGAATAATTATGATTCTATGGCTTCAGTGATCATGGATGATCTGAAAAAAATCAAAAAGGAATATGCGGCACCCAGAAAGACCGCCGTGGAAAATGCAGAAGAAGTTGTCTATGAGGAAAAGAAGATTGAAGAAGCTCCGGTAGTCTTTCTCATGGACCGGTTCGGCTACGCCAAGACTGTGGACACCTCGGTTTATGAGAGGAATAAAGAGACGGCAGATGCAGAGAATAAATATGTATTTACCTGTATGAATACAGATAAGATCTGTGTGTTCACAGACGCAGGAAGGATGCATCTGGTAAAGGTTATGGACCTGCCCTATGGGAAATTTCGGGATAAGGGAACGCCTGTTGACAATGTGAGCAACTATGACAGCAAGACAGAGCAGATCGTTTTAGTGGTCTCTCTGTCCCAAGTAAAGGAAGAAATGCTATGCTTTGTTACCCAAAAAGGCATGGTGAAACAGGTGGAGGGCAGTGAATTTGCTGTCTCTAAGAGAACCATAGGAGCTACAAAACTGGGAGAAGAGGACAGAATCGTTATGGTACAGCCAGCCGGAGCTATGGAACATCTGGTGCTTCAGACCAGAGAGGGCTATTTTCTGAAATTCCTGAAAGAGGAAATACCGGTACAGAAGAAAAATGCCATGGGCGTCCGGGGAATCCGAATGGGAGAAAAAGATCTGGTAGAACATGCCTATATGCTGGAAAACAGGATTGAACATACGATTACCTATAGAGAAAAGCAGATGACACTGAATAAACTGAAGCTGGCAAAAAGGGATACCAAGGGAACCAAGGTAAGAATCTAAAGGCGGAAGAGGTGTTGAAGATTAAGAAAAAAATATTAGCTTGTGTGCTGAGTACAGCTATATTTACCAGCCTATGGGGATGCAGTTCTCAGGAATTGGAAGAATCGGTGGATCTTTTCCGGGAAACCGTCCAAAACACACTGAGCTCTCAGGAAGAACCAGAGGAAGAAGAAACAGCAGAAATTCCAGAACGTGAGATCACAGAGGAACAGTCAGCCTATTATTATGGATACAGTACTCTGAATGGAGAGGAACAGACAGTATACCGTCAGCTTGCAGCAGGAATCGAGAATTTTCAGGAGAAGATTCCGGTGGACTCTATTTCCCAGGAACAACTGGAAAAAGTGATGAGGGTATTAATGGCAGACCACCCGGAATATTTCTGGACTGACGGCACCAGCAGCTATACTTACCAGGAACTTCCCGGAGGGGGTGTTCAGAACATGGAGATACAGCCGGAATACCAGGTGGACAGCCAGGAGGCCAGTTCTCTGCGGGAGCAGATAGAGGCAAAGGCAGATCAGTGGATCGCAGCGGCTCCTCAAGGTGATACTTATGATAAGATTAAATATGTATATGAAACCCTTATCGATCAGGTGGCTTATGAGGAAAACAGTTCTCAGAATCAGAATATACGCAGTGTTTTTCTGGAAGGGAAGACAGTGTGCATGGGGTATTCCAAAGCTGCTCAGTATCTGCTGAACAGAATGGGGATCTTTTGTACACTGGTCACAGGCACGGTAACGGGAGATAGGCCTTCCAGCCATGCCTGGAATCTGGTCAGGATAGGGGAGCAGTATTATTATATGGACGTGACCTGGGGCAACCCGGGATATCTGAATCCTGTAGAGAATGATGCTTATATTTCATACAGCTATCTGTGCTGCAACTGGGATACCATAGCTCCCACTCATACGCCGGATGATACCATTCCTCTGCCTCCCTGCCAGGATGACAGTTATAATTATTACAAAAATAAGGGACGCTGGTATGAGACCTACGACTGGAACCAGATTTATCAGGTGATACAAAACGATCTGGCTCAGGGAGCTGAGATGACAGAACTGCGGTTTGCCAGTCAGGACAACTATGACCTGGCTGTTCAGGAGCTGGTCCAGGGAAGCCTCATCCAAGAGGCGGTGCAGAACAGTACTGCAGTGGCTCCAGGGCAGTCTTTTTCCTGGCAGACCTATTATGGAGGGAGCGACTGCCTGATCATTATTTTGTGGCAGTAAAAAGGGAAGAATAGGAGAAAAAGCCTTGAAATAAAGGAAAAACCCCTTGCAAGATAGAGAAAATAGTGTTATTCTATGTAAGAACACGATAGTTATTTCAGCATAAGAGTGGACCGAGAGGTCCACTCTTATCGTTTGTATACCGGGAGGATTTTGAGATCCTGTGAAAGAAGGTGAGGACATGAGTAAAAAAGAAACCTATGAACAGAAAGCAGAAGTTTTGATAACCCCTATTGTAGAGCGGCATGGATTTGAATTGGTGGATGTGGAATATGTCAAAGAGGGAGGAAATTTTTACCTCAGGGCATATATTGACAAACCGGGAGGAATTACTGTAGACGACTGCGAGACAGTGAGCAGAGAATTTTCTGATAAACTGGATGAGGAGGACTTTATTGATGAAGCCTATATTATGGAAGTAAGTTCCCCTGGTCTGGGAAGACCTTTAAAAAAGGAAAAAGATTTTAAACGCAGCATGGGAGAAGAGGTGGAAATCAGAACTTACCGTCCCATAAACAGGGAAAAGGAATTTTACGGCGTCTTGACTGCATATGATGAGAATAGTGTGACCATTGACTGTGAAGGAGAAGAAAAGACTTTTCAAAAGACAGACATTGCCCTGATACGCCTTGCGTTTGATTTTTAAATTTTAGGAGGAAGTAAAATGAACACAGAATTATTAGAAGCATTGGATATTTTGGAAAAGGAAAAATCCATCAGCAAAGAAACTCTTTTAGAAGCCATTGAGCAGTCTTTGATCCAGGCCTGCAAAAATCATTTTGGAAAAGCAGATAATGTTAAAGTAAATATTAATCCTGAGACCTGCGATTTTGGCGTGTTTGCAGAGAAGACAGTAGTAGAAGAGGTTCAGGATCCAGTGACAGAGATCAGTCTGGCAGATGCTAAGATGATGAATTCTCAGTATGAACTGGGCGATATCGTAAATGTGGAAATCAAATCAAAACAATTTGGGCGTATTGCTACACAGAATGCGAAAAACGTAATCCTGCAGAAAATCCGTGAAGAAGAAAGAAAAGTTATCTTTAATGAATATTATGCCAAAGAAAAAGATGTGGTTACCGGAATCGTTCAGCGGACAATGGGCAGAAATTACAGCATTAATCTGGGCAAGGCAGATGCAATCCTTACAGAAAACGAACAGGTTAAGACTGAAGTATTTAAGCCTACAGAGAGAATTAAAGTTTACATTCTGGAAGTGAAAGATACACCAAAGGGTCCGAAGATCCTGGTGTCCAGAACTCATCCGGAACTGGTGAAACGTCTCTTTGAAGCAGAGGTTACAGAGGTAAAAGACGGTACAGTAGAGATTAAGAGCATTGCCAGAGAGGCTGGATCCAGAACAAAGATTGCTGTCTGGAGCAATGACCCTGACGTAGATCCTGTAGGAGCCTGCGTAGGCATGAACGGCGCCAGAGTTAACTCTATTGTAGAGGAGCTGAGAGGAGAAAAGATTGATATCATCAACTGGAGCGACAATCCGGCTATTCTCATCGAAAATGCTTTAAGCCCTGCAAAGGTCATTTCTGTTATGGCAGACCCGGAAGAGAAGAATGCTATGGTCATTGTTCCTGATTTCCAGCTTTCCCTGGCAATTGGAAAAGAGGGACAGAATGCAAGACTGGCTGCCAGACTTACTGGATTTAAGATTGATATCAAGAGCGAGACTCAGGCAAGAGAATCTGGAGATTTCGAGTTCTATGAGCAGGAATATGAAAACGGATATGAGGAAGTCCAGGAAATTGAAACAGAGATTCCGGAAGCTGATAATTATACGGACTATGAAGACTATGAGGAGGAAGCCTCAGAAGAATAGGGGGAAAATATGGCAGCAGTGCGGAAAATCCCCATGCGAAAATGTGTGGGCTGCGGTGAAATGAAAAGTAAGAAAGAGATGCTCAGAGTGCTGAAAACAGAAGATGGCCAGGTGATCCTGGACGCCACAGGCCGGAAAAACGGCAGAGGCGCTTATCTCTGTTTTGACAGAGAATGTCTGAAAAAAGCAGTCAGGAACAAAGGCCTGGAGCGTTCTCTGAAAATGGAGATTCCCCAGACGGTCTATGAGCATCTTGAAAAGGAGTTTGAAGATATTGAGAATACCTGAAGAAATATCTCTTGTAGGTCTGGCTGCAAAAGCAGGAAAAGTGGTAAGCG
Organism: Blautia sp. An46; assembly: GCF_002161645.1. Classification (NCBI taxonomy): domain Bacteria; kingdom Bacillati; phylum Bacillota; class Clostridia; order Lachnospirales; family Lachnospiraceae; genus Blautia; species Blautia sp. An46. Next base: position 309,208 of record NZ_NFIF01000001.1, read on the forward strand.
GTGAGTTTGCTACAGAAAAGGCCGTAAAAACTCAGAAGGCTTTCCTGGTCATCATTGCCCAGGATGCATCAGAAAATACAAGAAAAAAATTTCATGATATGTGCACATATTATCAGGTGCCGTTTTACATCATCGGATCAAAGGAGGAGTTGGGAAGGGCCATAGGAAAGGAATATCGGGCGTCCCTTGGGCTGACCGACGAAAACTTTTCCCGGGCCGTAATAAAAAAGATTGAAAAGAAAAGACATGAACAATAGAAGGAGGGCAATATATGTCAACAGTGAGAGTTTATGAACTCGCAAAAGAATTGAATGTAAGCAATAAAGAGGTTTTGGATTTTCTGAAATCTAAGAATATAGATCTGACCAGCCATATGAGCACAGTAGAGGATGACCACGCGCGGATGGTAAGAGCAAATTTTAAGAAGGGGAATGTATCAGCTACCAGTGCAGGAGAAAAGCCAAAGAAGAAGTTTATCCAGGTGTTCCGGCCTCAGAACGCAAGCCATATGCCTGAGAGAAAACAGAAGCCCCGTCAGAATACAAGACCTGGACAGGAACAGAGACCAGAGAATAAACGCCAGGATAACCGTCAGGGAGAGGGCAGCAGAAATGCAAATGGCGGTTCAAGACAGGAAAACAGAAACAACCGCCCCAATAATAACCGGTATAACGGACAGAATGGGGAAAATCGTCAGAACCGTCCGGCAGGTGGAGAAAATCGTTCTCAGGGCCGCTTTAACAATCGGAACAATAATGGAGAAGGCCGTCAGGGCGGGCGTTTTGGCGGCGGACAGGATCATCAGAACAACCGGAACGACAGCCGTGGCGACAATCGCCAGAATCGTCAAAACAGCGGAAATGACCGTTCCCAGGGACGTTTTAACAATGGAGAAAACCGTTCCCGTTTCTCCGGCGAGAATCGTCAGCAGGGCCGCTTCGGAGGCAAGAATGAGGGAAGAGGAGATTCCAGAAGAGATCAGGGAAATAAATTTGAAACACCGAATCTGGAATTTGTAGAAAAAGACAGCCGGAAGGCAAACAGAGAAAATAAGAAGAAAGATAACAGAAGAGATGAATACCAGAACCAGAGCAGAAGACCTAATCAGGGCGGACGCCGTCAGACTCAGCGTATTCCCAAGGCTCTTCAGCTTCAGAAGCCGGTTTCTCATCCAAAGGAAGAGAAAAAGGAAGAAGTAAAAGAAATCACACTTCCAGAAAAAATGACAATCCGGGAACTGGCAGATAAGATGAAGATGCAGCCTTCTGTGATCGTAAAGAAACTTTTCATGGAAGGAATCATGGTAACCGTAAATCATGAGATCGACTTTGAAAAGGCTCAGGAAATTGCTCTGGAATATGATATCATTGCAGAACCTGAAGAGAAAGTAGATGTTATCGGAGAACTGCTGAAAGATGAAGAAGATGATGAGAGCAGCATGGTGCCAAGACCACCAGTAGTCTGCGTTATGGGTCATGTAGACCATGGTAAAACCTCTCTTCTGGACTGTATCAGAAAAACCCATGTAACAGACCGTGAGGCCGGAGGCATCACTCAGCATATCGGCGCCTATATGGTAACGATTAACGGACAGAAGATTACTTTCCTGGATACTCCTGGACATGAGGCCTTCACCGCCATGCGTATGAGAGGCGCCAACGCTACAGATATCGCCGTACTGGTAGTAGCTGCTGACGACGGCGTTATGCCTCAGACTATCGAGGCTATCAACCATGCAAAGGCTGCAGGAGTAGAAATTATCGTTGCCATTAATAAGATTGATAAGCCAAGCGCCAATATCGAGAGAGTAAAACAGGAGCTTTCTGAATATGAGCTGATTCCGGAAGACTGGGGCGGCAGCACCATCTTTGTACCTGTTTCTGCTCATACCGGAGAAGGAATCAATAACCTTCTGGAAATGATCCTGCTGACAGCAGAGGTTGCCGAACTGAAAGCAAATCCAAACAGAAGAGCCAGAGGTCTTGTGATCGAGGCAAAGCTGGATAAAGGAAAAGGTTCTGTGGCTACGATCCTGGTACAGAAAGGTACCCTTCATGTAGGAGACTTTATTGCAGCAGGCGCTTGCTCAGGAAAAGTAAGAGCCATGATTGACGATAAAGGAAGAAAAGTAAAAGAAGCAGGCCCTTCCACTCCAGTGGAAATCCTTGGTCTTAACGATGTTCCTAATGCCGGTGAGATTTTAGTAGTAACTGAAAATGACAAAGAAGCGAAAAACTTTGCGGCAACCTTTGTTTCAGAGAATAAAAACCGTCTTCTGGAAGAGACTAAATCAAAGATGTCTCTGGATGATCTGTTCAGTCAGATCCAGGCTGGTAATCTGAAAGAGCTTCCGATTATCGTTAAAGCAGATGTTCAGGGCTCTGTAGAGGCAGTGAAACAGAGCCTGGTAAAACTGTCTAACGAGGAAGTGGTAGTAAAGGTGATCCACGGAGGCGTAGGTGCCATCAATGAATCTGATGTATCTCTGGCAAGCGCATCTAATGCGATCATTATCGGATTTAACGTAAGGCCAGATGCTACTGCAAAATCTATTGCAGAGCAGGAGGGAGTAGACCTTCGTCTGTATAGAGTTATTTATCAGGCCATCGAGGACGTAGAGGCAGCTATGAAAGGTATGCTGGATCCGGTATTCGAGGAAAAGGTTATCGGACACGCAGAAATCCGTCAGATCTTCAAGGCTTCCGGTATAGGAAATATTGCCGGTTCCTATGTGACAGATGGTATGTTCCAGAGAAACTGCAAAGTACGTATCTCCAGAGAAGGAGAGCAGATATACGAAGGAGAACTGGCTTCTCTGAAGCGGTTTAAAGATGATGTAAAAGAAGTAAAGGCCGGCTACGAATGTGGTCTTGTCTTTGAAGGTTTCAATGATATTAAAGAAGAGGACCAGGTAGAAGCCTACATCATGGTGGAAGTGCCAAGGTAGGAAGAAACCGGGAAGGAAGTTATGAGAAAAAACAGTATAAAAAACACCCGGGTCAATGCAGAGGTGCAGCATGAGCTGGCCAATCTGATCCGGGGAGGGATCAAAGATCCACGCATCCATCCAATGACTTCAGTAACATCTGTAGAGGTTGCGCCGGATCTGAAGACATGCAGAGCCTATATCAGTGTACTGGGAAATGAAGAAGAAAAAAAGAATACCCTTCAGGGGCTGAAAAACGCAGAGGGGTATATTCGCAGACAGCTGGCGAAGAATATAAATCTTCGGAATACCCCTGAAATTCGTTTCATCCTGGACGAATCCATTGAGTATGGTGTTGCTATGTCGAAACTCATTGACGAAGTGAGCAAAAAAGAAGATGCACAGGAGGTGCAGGGAGATGGAGAAGATAACCAGTGAATTAAAAGGTGTTAAGACTGCAGGTATCGCAGGGCATGTCCGTCCTGACGGAGACTGTGTGGGAGCCTGCATGGGTTTATATCTTTATTTAAAGACCAATTATCCGGAAATTGAGACAGATGTATATCTGGAAGAGCCTAAGTCAGGATTCTCTTTTATCCAGGGTCTGGACCAGGTTAAGACAGAGTATGATGAAAATAAAAAATACGATGTTTTCTTTGTCCTGGATACCAGTGAGAAAAACCGTATAGGAGTAGCAATTGCCGGATATGAAAGTGCAGGCAGGACTATCTGTATCGACCATCATATAAGTAACAAAGGTTTCGGGGATATCAATGTGATCAGACCGGAGATCAGCTCCGCCTCAGAACTTTTGTATACCCTTCTGGAAAAAGAAAAGATTACCAAGGAGACTGCAGAGGCCATTTATACGGGAATTGCCCATGATACAGGAGTATTCCAGTATACATGTACTTCTCCTCAGACTATGAGAATTGCTGCGGAACTGATGGAAATGGGAATTGACTTTTCTGAGATCATAGATAAATCCTTCTATGAGAAAAGTTATGTCCAGAATCAAATCTTAGGCAGATGCCTCATGGAAAGCATCCTGATCATGGATGGCAAGGTAATCGTGGGATATATCAGGAAGAGAGATATGGAGTTTTACGGAGTGGAGCCCAAGGATCTGGACGGAATTGTTCAGCAGCTCCGAGTGACCAAAGGCGTGGAAGTTGCGATTTTTATCTATGAGGTAAAGACGCAGGAATTTAAGGTAAGTCTTCGCTCAAATGGTAACGTTGATGTAAATGCTGTGGCATCCTATTTCAGCGGCGGCGGCCATGTAAAAGCTGCTGGCTGTACTATGCAGGGGTCCGTATATGATGTGATCAACAACCTTACCAGACCCATTGCAAAACAGCTTAAAGAGAGAAGTCAGAAATCATGATAAACGGAGTTTTAAATGTTTATAAGGAAAAGGGATATACCTCCCATGACGTGGTGGCAAAGCTGAGAGGAATTTTGAAGCAGAAGAAAATCGGCCACACAGGGACCCTGGACCCAGATGCCCAGGGAGTCCTCCCTGTCTGCCTGGGAAGAGCTACAAAACTCTGCGGGATGCTGACAGATAAAAGAAAGACTTATGAGGCAGTGATCCATCTGGGAATTGAGACGGATACCCAGGACATTTCAGGCCAAGTAAAATGCCAACGTCCTGTAGAAGTTTCTCCTGAGAAAGTGGCAGAGTGCATCCGGAGCTTTGAGGGAGAACAGATGCAGGTTCCACCTATGTATTCTGCACTAAAAGTTCAGGGAAAGAAGTTATATGAACTGGCCAGAGAGGGAAAAGAAGTGGAGAGAAAGCCCAGACCAGTGACTTTCTACGACATAAAGATCCTTTCCATGGAACTGCCTTTTGTCACTGTCAGGGTAACTTGTTCAAAGGGAACTTACATAAGGACTCTGTGTCATGATATCGGAGAAAAACTGGGATGCAAAGGCTGTATGGAGAGTCTTCTTCGGACCAGAGTAGACAGATTTTCCATTGAAAACAGTCTGAAGCTTTCTCAGATAGAAGAACTGGTAAACCAGGGGGAACTGGAAAAGTATATCCTTGGGCCGGATGAAATGTTTTCAGATTATCCGAAGATTCTGGCAGACAGAAAATTTGACAAGATGCTGGAAAATGGAAATCCCCTTCCATGGAAGGGGGAGATCCCCGGCGAGAATGTCAGGGTATATCACAGCAGTGGGATTTTTATAGGAATTTATCAATGGCAGAAAGAAAGACGCCAGTATCGTCCCACAACAATTTTTTCTTCGCCCCAGGACTTCTTAGATTCTGACATCCGAAAGGAGAAAACATGATTTATACCACACAGGTACCTCATCTGGAGAAGGGAATCAGAAGCGGCATTACTCTGGGAAAATTTGACGGACTTCATCGGGGACATCAGAAGCTGATAAATTGCATCAAGGAACGACAGAGCAGAGACTGCAGAACCGTGATATTTACCTTTGATGTGGCTCCTAAATCTTTTATGCTTCACACCTCTCCCAAATTTCTGCTTACTTATGAAGAGCGAAGAGAACTGGCGGAAGGTCTGGGAGTAGATATTCTTACGGAGTGTCCTTTTACAGAGGAGCTGATGCATATGGAGCCAGAGGCCTTTGTAAAAGAATATCTGGTGGACAGGCTTCATGGGGAATACCTTGCTGTAGGACCAGATTTCCGCTTCGGATATCAGCGTAAAGGTACGCCTCAGCTTTTGCAGGAACTGGGAAAGGTCTATGGTTTTTACACAGAAATTGTAGAAAAAGAGAAGTACGGGAACAGAGATATCAGCAGTACCTATGTCCGGGAAGAATTAGAAAAAGGCCATATGGAAGAAGTGAACCGTCTTCTGGGGTATATCTACTTTACAAAAGGAGAGATTGTCCATGGAAGACAGCTGGGAAGGACCATTGGTATTCCTACGGCAAATCTGATTCCCCCTTCTATAAAAAAACTGCCTCCTAATGGGGTATACATTACGGAGTCAGTCATTCAGGGGAAAACTTACCAGGGAATTACCAATGTAGGTTATAAGCCTACGGTTAAGGAAAACTTTCTGGGTGTGGAGACCTACCTGTTTTCCTGTCATGAAGACCTGTATGGACAGGAGGCAGAGGTGAAATTTTACCGCTATCTGAGACCGGAATTAAAGTTTTCTTCTCTGGAAGAATTAAAAATTCAGATGATGAGGGATATTCAAACAGGAAAAGAATATTTTCAGCAGAAAAAAAAATGAAAGAGACCGGATTGAGCGATTCATCCGGTCTCTTTCTCTATATATACTTAAGGAAATATAAAAATGGATAAAATACAAGTTTAAAAAAGAATTTATATAATAATGATTGATACCTGCCAGGTTAGGGTATAAAATTAAACAAAATATTACATAAAAGCGACAGATTTTGCGTGGACGGATATAAATAGGTAAGAATTTGCTATACTTACTTGGAGTATACTATAAGAAAATGTCAAGGAAATCGGCCTTGAAAAAACTTGTATAAAGGTGGGAGAGACCGGTAATGAGAGTGGGAATTTGTGATGATGACAGTAAATGGTATCAGAAAGCAAAAGGGATTATTGAGGCATATGGAAAGAAAGTAGATATAAAAATAGACGTGCTGTATTTTTCACAGGGAGAAAATCTGGAGGTTTATGAGGGAGCTCCCTTGGAAGCAATTTTTATGGATGTAGATCTGGGGGAGGAAAGTGGAATTGCTCTGGCTGGGAAAATTAATAAAAAATGGAAAAGCTGCCAGATCATATATCTTACTAATTATCTGAGTTATGCTACGGAAACTTATCATACCGCACATACTTTTTTTGTCTTAAAAGAACAGTTCCAGGATAGGATCGGAGAGGTATTTGGAAAGATTTTGCATACCATAGAGCAGAAGTCAGAAAATCTTGTCTTTTCAGCCATTGGTGGGAAAGAAGTGGTTCTTGCTCCGGAAGATATTCTGTATTTTGAGCGAAGCGGAAGAATTACCAGGATCGTAACTGTGTGGGGAAATTATGAGATATGGGATAAGCTGGGAAGTGTGATGGAAAAATTGTCTAAGATGGATTTTGTTCGCTGTCACAACAGTTATATCGTATATATGCCAGCTGTCCGAGAACTCGGAAAGGGATGCTTTATTTTGAAAAATGGGACAAAGATCATGATAAGCAGAAGTCATACAAAGGCTGTGAAGACAGCATTTATGCGCTGGGCTATGACACAGATGCTCTAAAAGCTATATCTGCCGCAAGAAGGGGGAGGATTATATGCTGATCTTAGGAAGTGCAATCCTTTTGCTGGCTTCCCTGCTTTTGATTCTTGTTGGAATGCGAGTGAACGCTCTGGAAAAAGAAAATCGCCTGCTGTCTGAGTATATGGATACGGCAAAAGATTTTTATCAAGGGATACAGAAACGTATAGAGGCTTCTGGCAAGTACCGCCATGATCTAGCAAAACATATCCAGACCTTGGAAAGCCTTCTGGAAGCGCGGGAGGATAGGGGAGAGATCAGAAGCTACATGGAGGGGCTGAAAAAAGAATATGCAGATTTAAAGAAAAGGGAGTTTTGCAAGGACGAGATTGTGGAGACGATTCTCGATATGAAGGCCAGGCAGTGCCGGGAGTTAGAAATTCCTGCAGATATACGTGCTGAAGACTGTCTTTACAGGGAAATCGAAGAGGCTGACATGGTAGGACTTCTATGTAACCTTCTGGATAATGCTATAGAAGCAAATCAGCGGTGCCGTGAGGGGGAGAGAAGAGGAATCTGGTTTTATATGGAAAAGAAAGAGGATAAGATATTGATAACTGTTAAAAATTGTATTTCTTCAGAGGAAGAGTTCAGTTTTGTTACGAAAAAAAATAAAAAGACAGAACATGGAATTGGTACGAAGATTATTTCCGGTCTTGTAGAGAAATATCAGGGAACCAGAGTGATTAAAGCAGACAGGGAGAATAGGATAGTAGCTGACAGGATTCTCCTTTATGGAAAGGGAAGACTATGAATATGGAAATGCTTCCCTGGCAGATTGCCTTTCGGGTTGCCTTGATTTTACTGTCCAATATATCCATTGCTTTTATTATCCAGCTGACAGCTTTAGAAAGAAGAAGGTCACTTCTGGCTCTCACTCTAGTCTATCTGGGAAGAAATATTCTGCTAAATCTATTAGGCGGAATTGTTTTTCAGGACTACATTGCTCAAAATCCTTTCTGGAACAATTGTTATGAATTTTTCATTACTTTTCAATCTGTGATCCTGTGGGGAGTTGCCTTTTACACATTTGCAGGAGATGCCTTAAAAATCATGGTTGTTTCTATAGCAGCAGAAATCTATACTGTGGCTTTAAACGGCGTCATACTGGCAATGATAAATTTTGTAGAAGGCAGAAATAGTCTGTTTCTAAGTGCAGGACCTTTTCAGCCTTTGGACCTCTTTATACCATTGGTGATGTATGCAGTGTTTCTTCCTCTATATTTTTTCTTTCGGGATAGATTGAGAAAATATAGAAATAAAGAACTGAAGCACAGGAAATTTTGGATTTCCTTTACAGTGCTGTATATTCTTTTGGGAATCATGTCCTGGTGGAATGGCTATGCAAACAAGATGAGCCAGATGTCCTGGGTTACGTGGCTGCTGTTTTTCCTGATGGCAGCAGGCGCAGGAACAGTAGGAGTCATAAGCTGGATGGGTTATATGAAGAGAATAGAGATGGAACACAGGGCTTTAAAAAAACAGCAGGAATTCCTGAGACTGCACAGAAAAGCCATTGATGAACAGATTCAAAGAATGGAAGAAAATCAAAAAATCATCGATCACCAAATGAAGGAGATAGAGAAGTTTGAGGAAAAAGCCTTTTCTGGAGAAAGAGCAGAAAACTATCTGAAAAAATTGAAACAGGAATACCACAGTATTAAGGCTGGAGTTTATTGCAGTGAATGGGAAATTGATGCAGTCTTGTATTATTATGCCAGGAAGGCCAGTCAAAACCAGATTTTCTGCAGCTTTTTCTTTGGAAATTACCGAAAGGGTTCTTTAAACTATGAAGTGCTAAGTGAGATTTTAGTACTTTTATTGGAGAAATCCATCGAAGGGAATCTGACTGTGGAGGCGGAAAAAAGAAAAATTTCTCTTACTGCCGGAACGGTGAAAAATCAGGTGGTATTGATACTGGAGACCAGATGTAAAGGAAGATTTCAGATTGGAAAGTTGAGATATTTCCTAAAGAAGCATCAGGGGATAGTTAAATCTGAGAAAAATGAAGGTGGATTTTATGTAAAAGTTATGATTCCGTGTACAGAATATTACAATCAGAAGACAGTTTCTGAATAAGAGGGCGACAAAAGACACAGATTTGATATAATTACCACAGATTAAATCTCTATGCAGAATGTAATCTGCTGATAAACGAAATGGAATGAGTGAGTTTTGTGGAAGAACAGAAAATAGATAAGAAAAAAAAGTCGAGACTGAAGATAGCAGCGGCAGTAGTTCTGGGGACTATTTTGCTGATTGTAGCCGGAGCAGGTCTGGGCTTTTTATATTTGAGATTTCAGGGAGAAAGAAGTCTGAAATCTCAGGTTCAGATAATGGATGCAAATATGGGAAATAGGGAAAATACTTCAGAAGATTCTATATCTGAAGAAGAGCAGGAAGGATTTTATATTACATATGATGGGAAACAATACCAGTATAATTCTGATGTGATCAATATTCTATGCCTGGGCATTGACAAAGATATTCCCATAGAGGAGAAAAGAGAAACCGGAAGCGAAGGGCTTGCGGATGTAGTAATCCTTGCCAGCATTGATACAAAGGAAGATACATTAAAGTTTCTTGCCGTTCCAAGGGAAACCATCGTACCTGTAAAGCTTATAGATACAAAGGGAAATTTTGTACGCACAGAGAACGAGCAGATCACACTGCAGTATGCCTATGGGCAGACGGCAGAAAAAAGCTGCGAACTTATGATAGATACAGTGTCCAATTTGCTGTTTCAGCTTCCGATACAGAGGTATTGTGCAATTAATTTCCAGGCACTGCCGGCATTAAATGACGCTATAGGCGGGGTGGATCTGGTATCAATAGAAACTGTGCACTGGTGGAATGGAAGCTTTTATGAAGGGCAGCAGATGCATTTGGAAGGACAGGCGGCGTTGGACTATGTACGGCAGAGAGATGAGACGATACCCAAAAGCAGTATGGGAAGACTGGAACGACAGAAGCAGTATATTACTTGTTACCTTGAACAGGCAAAGGAGGCTGTAGGGAAGGATTTAACATTGCCGGTGAAAATGTTCCAAAGTCTTACAGAAAATATGTGTACAGATGTAACTGTGGCAGATATCACGTACTTAGTACCGGAACTGCTGAATATGGAGATAAACCTGGAAAATATCAGTATGGTGCCAGGGGAGACGATTACTGGCGGAGAGCATGAAGAATATCATGTAGATGCAGATGCTCTGAAACAGCTGGTGATCCAGATGTTTTATAAAGAGGTTCCGGCAGAACAGACAAATGATTCTGATACAGAGGAAAATACCGTTATAGAAGGCGGTCCGGCAGAAAACGCAAACTAAGGGAAAAGAGGAAAGGAAAGATGAAAAAGACAAAAAAAATAGTGATAGCTGCAGTGGCAGCGCTGATTATTGTTCTGGGAGCGGCAGCAGGGGTGATTTTTTTCTTTCAGCAGGAAGCGTCTGAGGCAGTTGTTCAGGAACAGGTGGAAGAAGCAGATCCAGTTGAGGCTGAAGAAGAATATCAGACACTCCAGGGAGAGGCTGTAACACAAGCTGAGGATCCTGTTCAAAACCAGGTGGATTTTGAAGCGCTTCAGGAAATAAATCCAGATGTCTATGCCTGGATCCAGATACCGGGGACAAATGTGAATTATCCCATTTTGCAGTCTGTTACGGAAGCTGATGACTATTATCTGAACACAACAATTGATGGGAAAGCAGGATATCCAGGTTCTATTTATACTGAAAAATATAATTCAACTTCCTTCACGGATCCGGTGACGGTGGTATATGGACATAATATGAAGGAAGGAACTATGTTTGCGGATCTTCATAAATATACGGACAGAACATTTTTTGACAGTAATCCCTATATTTATATTTATCTGCCGGACAAGACTTTGAAGTATCAAATTTTTGCGGCAGTGGCTTTTGATGACCGTTATATACTAGGAAATTATAACTTCCAGGATAAGGATGACTTCCAGAAATATCTGGACGAGCTGAGAAGTTCCATTGACGGAAATGTAAATCTTGATGTGCCGGTTAGCCAGGAGAGCAAAATTCTGACGCTGTCTACTTGTATCGGAGAGTATCCTGATCAGAGATGGCTGGTAAATGCTACACTGGTGGGGGAAAATTGAGAAGATTTACGAAGTGTATAAGAATGTCTGGTATATCAAGACATTTTTATAAAAAATCCCAGGAGAAGAAAGGAGAAAAAGATGGGAATGAAAAATCTGAAAAAGGTGGCAGCGTTTATTGCTGCAACAGTGCTTTGCATGAGTATGAGTATGGGAGTGTTGGCTTCCAGCCCTACAGATCCGGACCAGATTCCAGGTATTTCTTACGGAATGTCTTTGGATAATGAGGATGGCCCAAGTATCAGCGCAGTAGCGGTATCTAAAGATCTTAGTGAAGAAGTTGAAGCAATCTTACAGGACAAAAACCAGATAAAGGATATCCTTATAAATGCCGGATATGAGGTAAAAGACGATCAGGATATTACCGTTATTGCAGCTTCTGATATGGAGCTTATCGATCCCAGAAATGGTGAAAAAGTAGAGATCCCAGAAGGGGGTACAGACTTTGAATTTTATCTGGGAGCTGATTTGTGGAGTGGACTTTCCAACCCGAATTTAGAGGGAATCAAAAATAATGATACTCTTTATATCCTGCATCAGAAAGCTGATGGAACCTGGGAAGTGCTGGAAGCTACAGCAGTCGTAGAAACATCTGGTGACGTTACGACCTATAAAGTAAAAGCACATTTTGACAGCTTCTCTCCAGTAGCGATCATTAAAGTTATGTCCAACGGTAAGATTACAGTCTTGGATAAAAATGGTAATGAAACAGGTACAATTACAACAACTGAAGCCAATAAAGGTGATAAGGTAAAAGGTGAATCTGTAAAAGTTGTAAAGACAACCGCAGAGAAGAAATCTCCGAAGACAGGTAATTAAGACCTTTGCTTTTTAAGGTTAAGACATTCTGTAATGGAATGTTTTAATAAATCATGTCACACAAAATAGAGAGGAGAAAGAAAACAATGAGCAAAATAAAAAAAGCAGCTGCAGTTGTTGCAGCAGCCGTACTTTGCATGAGCATGAGTATAGGCGTATTCGCATCCAGCCCAACAGACCCAGAGCAGATTGTTAATGACGGAAATACATTAACTTTTAATCCCATTTGGGGAGCAGCAGGTACAGACAAAGACGGAAATAAGGTTACTGCATACAGTATGAAAGAACTCAGTCAGGAAGTTAAAGAAATCTTAAGCGATGACGAGAAGGTAAAAGATATTCTTAACCAGGCTGGATATACTGTAAAAGACGGACAGGATATTACAGTTATTGCAGCAGATGATCTTAGTCTGGTTGATGGGAATTTTGAAGAAACAGAAATGCCGGAAGGCGGCGTTGACCTTGAGATAAACTTGGGAAGTACTAGCCACTTTTTTGATGGAACTGAAGAATATACATATACATATGGAGATATTCAGGGCCTAGAAGAGGGATCTACCGTATATGTGCTTCACCAGAAGGCTGATGGAACTTGGGAAGTCCTGGAAGGAACTGTGAAGGTAAAAAGTGGGGAGAATTTGTACGGAGGAAGCTGGACAGATTACTATGTAACTGCTCATTTCGATAGCCTTTCACCTGTAGCTATCATCAAGGTTATGTCCAATGGTGAAGTGGTGGTTCTGGATAAAGAAGGAACACCAACAAATACCATCGAAATAAATCCATCTAACAAAGGTGACAAAGTAAAAGGAGATTCTGTGAAGGTTGTTAAGACAACTACAGTTAAAAAATCTCCAAAAACAGGTAATTAATTTTACAATCTAAAATATTATTAAGAAGTAAATATTTTGTGTGATAATACATGGCAGCAGAGACCCATTCATCTCTCAGAGGATGCAATGGGTCTCTGTGTGTTAGAGGAACAATATGAAGTTTATAAACAATTATAAAAAAACACTTGCCTGGATTCTTACTGCCTTTATGGTGGTCTATCCTTTTCTGATGTATCTTCATGTGGCGAGACCGGAAGGAATGGAATTAATTTATTTCGCTAAAAAGTCAAAATTTACAGTAGACCTTTTTTACTATAATAAAGAGGTTGTTTTATTTGTTTTTGCCTTGTTCTTGCTGGCGGCTATGGGTTTGGGATTCCTGGCTTACTGGATTCTTGCAGACAAATTGCCGGAAAATCTTTGGAAAGGCAGAAAGCTTTGGGCCGCCTTGGGACTTTATTTCTTACTGAATGTGTTGTCCTGTATATTTTCCCAGTATAGGGAGTATGGATTTATGGGCCTGAGTATTGACTATGAGGGCCTGGCTGCAATTTTTGGATATATGGTGCTATTTATCGGCGGATTTTTTCTTTTTGCCGGCAAATGGGGAGAAAAACTTTTGATATGGAGCATCCGGCTGCTGAGTCTGCTGCTTACAATTGGAGCAGTGGCCGAACTTGTCTGGGGGCCTGCCTTTAATATAGAGTCAGTCCAAAAGGTTCTCACACCAGAAAGATATCAGCACCTTTTGGAAAATATTTATCTGGATTATAATGGGAGTGTGGCGCTTACTTTTGGAAACCCTGGATTCTTTGGGGGATTTTGCGCACTGCTATTTGGAGTAATGACTGCTTCCGCTTTGACCGAAAAATCTACAGGTGCAAGAATCTTGGACGGGATTTTAGCTGGAGGTCTGTTTTTTGATGTTTTTGTATCCGATTCTTCAGGTGCATTTTATGCGTCTGTGATTACTTTGCTCGTAGAAGGAATACTGCTGTTTTCCAAGAAAATTTGGAAAAACTGTCTGCAGGCGGCAATCATCATGACCGTCTGTGTCCTTATTCTACTGATAGCCCCAGGTAGCTTTACCCAAGGGGAAAATTTATTAGGGAATGTAAAAGAATCAGTGGTCAATAGTCAATATGAGAAAACTTCAGAAGTATTCACTGTAGAAAAAATACAGTTGAACCAGGGAATTCTTTCTGTGGAAGGAAAGCAGAGAGATTTCCAGGTAGAAGTTCTGAAAGACGCTGCAGATCTTACAATAGAGGACTTTCGATTCAGCGATGAAGAGAATACGGAGATTCCATTAGAAGCTACATTGGAAGGAGCAAGACTTTCAGGAGAATATGAAAAAATTTCTCTATCAGTTGTGGGAAGAGTCCTCTCTTTGGATTTCGGATATCAGGACCCGGTGGAGTTCTATGTACAGGATGGACTTTTGTACTATGTGGATTTTAATGGCTCCCTACTTTCCAGGATTCCTCAGCCGGTTATTACTGGATTTGAACAATTTTATTCCCTTTTTACAGGGAGAGGTTATATCTGGATTTCCTCTATACCACTTCTTTGGGATGTAGTGGTTCTGGGAAGGGGAATCGGGACTTTTCCTTTTTACTATCCACAGTCAGAAGTAGCTGGTATGCTGAATGTCCATGGAAGCGCAGATTACTGTATTGAACAGGCCCATAGCTGGTATTTGCAGACGGCTGTAAGCAGCGGGCTTATTTCCCTTTTCTGTATGCTGTATATTTTTGCTTGGTGCTTTTTTAAAGGAGCAGGAAGACTGATTAAAAAGGAAACACCCTCAGGAAATTTGGAATATCTGCTTCTCTTTGGATTGCTGGCTTATGAGATTGCTGGATTGGTAAATAACAGCTGTGTAGCGGCAACAGCTTTTTTCTGGCTTATTTTAGGGTATACAGGGGGAAAATTGTTAAAGGGATAGATTTCACAGTCTGCAGTACAACATGGTGGTGCTTTTTGTGGAGTATAATATTTGTAGATTTTTCCCTTTACAACCCAATCTCCTTATGCTATACTCAAAACGTTGGAAACAGCCGTGGTTCAGGAATTGGAATCTCCAACCGTTTCTTAATCACCGGCGATTATTAAAAGTATATGGAGGAAAACAAAATGATTTCTAAAGAAAAGAAACAGGCTATCATGGCAGAATATGCAAGAACACCTGGAGACACAGGTTCACCTGAGGTACAGGTTGCAGTTCTTACAGCAAGAATCAATGAGCTGACAGAGCATTTAAAGGTGAATCACAAAGATCATCATTCCAGAAGAGGTCTTCTGAAAATGGTAGGTCAGAGACGTGGTTTACTTGCATACCTGAAGAAAAAAGATATCGAGAGATACCGTTCTTTAATTGAAAGGTTAGGTCTCAGAAAGTAATCAGATCAGGGTTGACGGGGCGGGAGAAATTCCGCCCTGTTTTACGCCATGAAAACAGCGGTCCGCGTGCCCTGTGCCGAGACCACTGAAAAGAACATTTGCCCCAAGTGCTTTTTTCAGTTGTTTCGGAGAGAGATGCAGGACCGCAATAAGTAAAAGGAGAAAAGATATGTATAAAAGTTTTTCAATGGAGCTTGCCGGCAAAACACTGACAGTAGATGTTGGTCGTGTGGCTAAGCAGGCAAATGGTGCTGCATTTATGCACTATGGAGATACTACGGTATTATCTACAGCAACGGCTTCTGATAAGCCCAGAGAAGGAATCGATTTCTTCCCATTAAGCGTAGAATATGAAGAAAAGATGTACGCAGTTGGAAAAATTCCAGGAGGCTTTAATAAGAGAGAAGGAAAGGCCAGTGAACATGCCATCCTGACTTCCCGTGTAATAGACCGTCCTATGCGTCCCCTGTTTCCAAAAGATTATAGAAATGATGTGACTCTGAATAATATGGTCATGTCTGTAGACCCGGAGTGTAATCCAGAGGTTGTGGCAATGCTGGGCTCTTCTATTGCCACCTGCATTTCCGATATTCCTTTTGACGGTCCCTGTGCCGCTACACAGATTGGTCTGAACAATGGGGAGTTTGTAGTTAATCCATCTCTGGCACAGAAGGAGATTTCCGAACTTCAGCTTACTGTAGCTTCTACCAGAGAAAAAGTTATTATGATCGAAGCTGGCGCCAACGAAGTGCCGGAAACTCAGATGATCGAAGCAATTTTCAAGGCTCATGAAGTGAACCAGGAAATCATTGCTTTTATTGATAAGATTGTTGCAGAATGTGGAAAAGAGAAGCACTCTTATGAGAGCTGTGCAGTTCCGGAAGAATTATTTTCCGCTATCAAAGAAATCGTTACTCCTGAAGAGATGGAAGAAGCTGTCTTCACAGACGAGAAACAGGTGAGAGAGGAAAATATCCGACAGATCACCGAGAAGCTGGAAGAAGCTTTTGCGGACAATGAAGAATGGCTGGCTGTTTTAGGAGATGCTATTTATCAGTACCAGAAGAAAACTGTCCGGAAGATGATCTTAAAGGATCATAAACGTCCTGACGGAAGGGATATCCGCCAGATCCGTCCTCTTGCAGCAGAAGTAGATATCGTACCAAGAGTACATGGTTCTGCTATGTTTACAAGAGGACAGACTCAGATTTGTACTGTTACCACTCTGGCACCTCTTTCTGAGGCTCAGAGACTGGACGGACTGGACGAGTTTGAAGTGAGCAAGCGCTATATGCATCACTATAATTTCCCATCCTACTCTGTAGGAGAGACAAAACCTTCCAGAGGCCCAGGACGCCGTGAGATCGGACATGGGGCTCTGGCAGAGAGAGCTCTGGTTCCCGTACTGCCAAGTGTAGAGGAATTCCCTTATGCTATCCGTACCGTTTCCGAGACTTTTGAGTCTAACGGTTCTACTTCCCAGGCAAGTATCTGTGCTTCTACGATGTCTCTGATGGCTGCAGGCGTTCCGATCAAGAAACCGGTTGCCGGTATTTCCTGCGGTCTGGTAACAGGAGAGACAGACGATGATTATATTGTACTGACAGACATTCAGGGTCTGGAAGACTTCTTCGGCGATATGGACTTCAAGGTGGCAGGAACTCATGAAGGAATCACTGCTATTCAGATGGATATTAAAATCCACGGTCTTACAAGACAGATCATTGAGGAAGCGATTGCCCGGACCAGAGAGGCAAGAGAATATATTCTGGATGAAGTTATGGCAAAATGCATTGACAAGCCCAGAGAGACTGTAAGCAAATATGCGCCTAAGATCATTCAGATTCAGATCGACCCGGAAAAAATCGGCGATGTTGTTGGTCAGAGAGGAAAAACCATCAATGCCATTATCGATGAAACCGGCGTAAAGATTGATATTGACGACAACGGCGGCGTTTCTATCTGCGGCACAGATCAGGCCATGATGGATAAGGCTGTGAAATATATCAATATCATTACCACAGATTTTGAGGAAGGACAGATTCTTACAGGAAAAGTGGTAAGCATTAAGGAATTCGGCGCATTTCTGGAATTTGCTCCTGGCAAAGAAGGAATGGTCCACATTTCCAAGATTGCGAAAGAGCGCATCGACAAGGTAGAAGACGTGCTTTCCCTGGGAGATGTTGTGAAGGTAGTCTGCCTGGGTAAAGACAGACAGGGCCGCATCAGCTTCAGCATGAAAGACGTGCCAAAAGAGAATTAAAAGAAAATTGAGGGGCTGCTGCAATGAACTATGTGCGGCAGCTCTTTTGTTTTAACAGATATCAGATAAGAAAAGAACTTTGAACAAGCCATGAGTAAGGAGAAAGATATGAGGAGAATCGCAAAATTCCAGAAGGTAACCTGGGAACAGTTCCGGGAAGGATGGCTGGGCGCCTTTCCGCAGACAGAGGAAGAAAAAATCCGGGAGATTTATGATGGGATCCGTCTTCCAAGAAGAGCCACTGCAGGAAGTGCCGGCTATGATTTCTTCAGCCCGGTAGATTTTGAGCTGAAACCGGGAGAAACTCTGAAAATGCCTACAGGGATCCGGGCCTGGATAGAACCAGACTGGGTATTGAAAATCTATCCCCGGAGCGGACTGGGATTTAAATACCGTCTTCAGTTAAATAATACAGTTGGTATCATTGACAGCGATTATTATTACTCAGATAATGAAGGTCATATTTTTATTAAGATAACTAATGATTCAAAAGAAGGAAAGACCGTTCAGGTAGAGGGGGGAACAGGATTCGCTCAGGGGATTTTTCTGGAGTATGGGATTACAGTGGACGATGATGCTACAGCAGTACGCAACGGTGGCATGGGCAGTACCACAGGAAAATAGGAACAAAAATCTTGCATATTATTTTGGGGTGTGTTAGAATGTTTTGAGACTCAAAGTAAATATGCAGAAGAGATTGAGAAGTGATTATAGAAATCCAGGAGGAGCATATCATGATTGTTGAACCTAAGGTCAGAGAGTTTATTTGTACTACTGCCCATCCCCAGGGCTGTAAAGAGAATGTAAGAGAGCAGATCGCGTATGTGAAAGAGCAGGGGATTACAGGGGGGCCAAAAAAGGTCCTGGTAATCGGAGCTTCCACGGGATATGGACTGGCAAGCAGGATCACGTCCGCTTTCGGATGTCATGCAGCTACACTGGGAATTATGTTTGAAAAGCCATCTAATGGAAAGAGAACAGCCACTCCAGGCTGGTATAACACAGCCGCTTTTGAGGAAGAGGCTGCAAAAGAAGGGGTGTATGCAAAATCCATTAATGGAGACGCGTTTTCAAAAGAAGTAAAAGAACAGGCGATTTCCATAATAAAGGAAGATCTGGGAAAGGTGGATATGGTAATCTACAGTCTGGCGGCGCCCAGAAGGACTGATGCCCAGGGGAAAATGTGGGTATCCACTTTGAAGACCACAGACAAGCCTTTTACAGAAAAGAGTCTGGATCTGCGGACAAATACCATTGTTACCAAGACAGTAGAACCTGCAGAAGAAGGAGAATTGGAAGGTACTGTAAAGGTTATGGGCGGAGAAGATTGGATGGACTGGATCGATGCGCTGAAAGCCGCCGATGTACTGGAAAAAGATGCAGTAACAGTGGCTTATTCTTATATCGGTCCGGAACTTACATATCCGATCTATTATGACGGAACCATCGGTCAGGCAAAACGCCATCTGACAAAAACTGCAGGAGAGATTAATGAGAAGTATGAGGATGTAAAGGCCTATATTTCTGTTAATAAGGCTCTGGTTACCCAGGCCAGTGCAGCAATTCCTATTGTGCCTCTGTATTTTGCTATTTTATATAAGGTGATGAAGGAACAGGGAACTCATGAGGGATGTATCCAGCAGATCGCCAGACTTTTCAAGGATAAGCTGCTGGTGGAACAGGTGCCTGCAGATGAAAAATACCAGATTCGTATGGATGACTGGGAATTAGATGATAAGGTCCAGAATCAGGTAATGGAGTGCTGGAAAAAGGTCACTACAGAAAACGTAGAAGAAGTTTCTGATATTGACGGATACTGGGAAGACTTTTACCATATGTTTGGTTTCCATTTTGATAATATTGATTATACAGAAGATACGGAAGTCCAGGTGGAAATCCCCAGCCTGAAAGCTGATGCCCAGTAGTAGAGGAGCATGAAGAAACAAAAGAAGAGGGGCTGTCGCATTAAATATTTAATGCAACAGTCCCTTTTAGGCAGAAGGAAAAATCAGTTTTCCTCCAGGTCTTTTTCACTTTTTAAATTTGCGATAAAGTCATGAAAGGCTTCAGCCGCCGCCATGTATTCATCTTCCCGCTCAATATTGCTGACAACGGGGTTGTCTCCATCTTCGGAAAAACGGAATAAATAAGTTTCTCCCTCAGGACTCTTTCCATTTTGGTTCAGAGGAACCAGAGCAATATATTCTCCGAAGCCCTCTACAGGAAAGGTAGTGAGAACGGCACATTCCAGTACCGTATCGTCTTCCAGAGTCAGTTTGATGGTAGGATTGGGAACTCTGGGAATGGTGCCGTTACTTCCGCCGGCACTGGAACAGTCGGCAGTACAGGAAGCACAGTCGCTGGGATTACATGCCCCGATATCAGTTGTATAGCTTTCTTCACTCATGTTTGGACCTCTCTCTTTTGAATTTCCTTAATATTTTATCAGATACTTACTGATAATGCAATGGCGCCTGGGGCTAAAAGAATTTGCATTTTCATATGGGGACACGTATAATGAAAATGATCATATATGAGATTCAGGCTGATTTCCGCTCTTTACAGGCAAAGAGCAACAGATACTTTTAATAAGGAGGTCCTTAAAAGTGAAAAAGGATACCACCCATATTATCCGAAGAGCAGAGCATTTTAAGACAATACTGACAGCAGAGGGATTTCTGGTAGGGATCATAGCCGGTCTGGTAGTGCTGCTGTATAGGGTTCTGCTGGAGTATGCGGGCAAAGCCATGACAGAGGTCCTTCAATATGCCCGTGAATACCCGGCTGCGGCAGCAGCATGGCTTTTTCTGCTGGTTGTTATGGCCTGTATTGTGGGAAAACTTGTAAAGTGGGAGCCCATGATCTCAGGAAGCGGCATCCCCCAGGTAGAAGGGGAGATGATGGGAAAGCTGGAGCAGGTCTGGTGGCGTGTTTTGCCTGCTAAATTCCTGGGAGGCTTTCTTTCTCTATTGGCGGGGCTTTCTTTAGGAAGAGAGGGACCTTCTATCCAGATCGGAGCAATGACAGGAAAAGCAGTGTCTAAGGCTTTGGACAGAGGAAAGACAGAGGAAAAATATCTGCTCACCTGCGGCGCCAGTGCCGGACTGGCAGCGGCTTTTCACGCGCCTCTGGCCGGAGTTATGTTTTCTCTGGAAGAAATACACAAAAACTTTTCGGTTTCTGTTCTGGTCTCAGTAATGACGGCTTCGATTACGGCAGATTATATTTCCGGACAACTTTTAGGTTTTCAGTCGGTATTCCAGTTTGATATAGGCCTGGAGATTGAGCCCCGGTATTACTGGCATATTGTGATACTTGGTGTGATCCTAGGCCTGCTGGGTGCTTTTTACAACAAAATGACAATGTGGGTCCAGGGCCTGTATTATAAGGCTAAGAGGCTGAATGAGACGACCAGACTTTTAATACCATTTCTTCTGGCCGGCGTTCTGGGACTTGCCGCTCCCCAGGTGCTGGGAAGCGGTCATGACCTTATTGAAACAGCTGCTGGAGGAGAAATGGTCCTGGGGACACTTTTAGGCCTGCTGGCCCTGAAGTTTGTGTTTTCTTTAATCTCCTTTGGCTCAGGAGCTCCAGGAGGAATTTTCTTTCCCCTTCTGGTCTTAGGAGCCCTTATCGGAGGCAGTTATGGAACCTTTGCCGCCCAATATATGGGACTGGATCCCTCCTATATCAGTAATTTCGTGCTTCTTGCCATGGCTGGATATTTTACTGCTATCGTAAGAGCGCCTATTACGGGAATCATACTGATATTTGAGATGACAGGGCAGGTAAGTCAGATGCTGTCTATGTCCCTGATTTCTATTACTGCATATCTGGTAGCTTCCTGGGTAAGGTCAGAACCGATTTACGAGAGCCTTCTGAACAGTCTGCTGAAAAGACGGGGACAGAAGGTAACAGAAAAAACAGGAGAAAAGATTTTACAGGAATTTGTAGTCTGCCATAACAGCCCGATCCACAATAAGATGATCCAGCAGATAGAGTGGCCCAGAAATTGCCTGATCGTGGCGGTGAGGAGAAATGGGGCAGAATTGATACCAAGAGGGAGAACCATACTCATGGCGGGGGACATCATTGTCACCATGGCTGATGAGTTGGATGCGCCGGCTGTATATGATTATCTGGAAAAGGCATGTACAGAAAAAAATAATAAGACTGATCAGTAATCCATGAATAAAAGAAATGAGGTGCCGGTTTGAACACAACAGAAAGAGAGAAGAAAGAAAAAGTACAGACTGTTCCGGGATGCTCCTGCTTTCCAGGAGTCCGGAAGACATCAGAAGGCTATGAATTTGCCCTGGAAGTTCCACGGGGAATGGAGGCTTCTCTGCTTTTATACAGGCAGGGAGAAGATACTCTGGAAATCCCCTTTCCGGAGGAGAGCAGGGAGGGAGAAATCCTCTCTGTAAGAGTAAAGGGAATCCGTGAAGAGATAAGGTATAATTTTCAGATAGAAGGAGAAGTGATCCAAGACCCCAGATCCAGGTATCTTTGCAATACCCAGGGATTCGGAGAAAAAGTTTCAGAGACTTTGTGCTGTGGATGGAAAACAGACCGCTATGTATGGAAAGCAGAAAAGAGAGAACCAAGATCTCTGGCAGATACTATACTCTATAAGCTTCAGGTCCGGAGTTTTACCATGCACAGAAGCTCCGGAGTACGGAAAAAAGGAACTTTTCAGGCAGTTGAGCAGAAGATTCCCTATCTTCAGGAACTGGGAGTTACAGCTGTTCTTCTGATGCCGGCCTATGAATACAGAGAGAGGATGCGGATCAAGCGCAGAGATCATCTGTACGGATATACAGAAGAGAAGCGAAAGAAAGAAGAAAATCCCAGGATAAACTGCTGGGGATATACGGGAGATGCCTGTTACTATGCACCTAAGTCTGCTTTCTGCGCTACCAAAAATCCTGTACAGGAGTTTAAACATATGGTGGATGCTTTCCATCAGAATGGTCTGGAATGTTTAATGGAATTTTACTTTGAGGAGGAGACTTCTCCTTCAGAGGCTCTGGAGATTTTAAAATACTGGAAGAGAGAATATCATATAGATGGCTTCCATCTTATGGGAAGAGGAATCTGCCAGGATGTCTTTATGAAAGACGCCTATCTCTCAGGAACAAAACTTTTCTTCCATGATGTAGACGGGGAAGCAGTATTGGGAGGAAGGAAGCTGACCTATAAAAATGTGGGAGAATATAATGAAGGCTTCCTTTACTGCATGCGCCATATGTTAAAGGGCGATGAGAATATGATGGGAGAATTTTTATTCCGTATCAGAAGAAATCCCCCATATAACGGGGTGATCAATTATATGGCGGATCAGGATGGCTTTACTATGGGAGATATGGTGGCCTATGAAGAGCGGCATAATGAAGAAAATGGGGAGAACAACCAGGATGGACTGGAATACAACTGCACCTGGAATTGCGGGGCGGAAGGACCTACCAGAAAACAGAATATCCGGCAGCTGCGTTTCCGCCAGCTGAAAAACGCTTTTGCTATGCTGATGTTTTCCCAGGGAACCCCTATGATCTTCCAGGGAGACGAGTGGGGAAATTCCCAGAGGGGAAATAACAATGCCTGGTGCCAGGACAATGAATTAGGCTGGGTGGACTGGAGAGGCATGAAAAAGAACGGAAAGCTTCTGGACTTTGTAAAAAAGGCTGTTTCCTTTCGGAAACAGAATCCCCTTCTCCATATGGAAACCGAGCCTAAGGGAACGGACTATAAGGCCCTGGGATATCCGGATATTTCCTATCATGGAGAACAGGCCTGGTATCTTGACCGGGGCAGCAGTCAGAGATATCTGGGAGTTATGTACTGCGGAGATTATGCGGGACAGGACAGAGATTTTATCTTTCTGGCCTGTAATTTTCACTGGATGCCCCATGAAATAGCCCTTCCGGGGGCAGCCAAAGAGATTTCCTGGAGAAAGATTATGGCCACAGACCAGGAAGAGAGCAGGGAATTTGAACCGGAAGAGAAAGTTTTGAAAGAGAAAACCATAGAAATTCCACCAAGAACCATTATAATTTTAGCAGGAAAGCAGGATGAGAAAGCATGCGGGTCTGGCAACATTTTAAGACGATTACAAGGCACAAGCTTTTAGTAATGAAATACTGTTTTAAGATAGGGCTTTATAAGCAGGGAATCCTTCACGACCTGTCCAAATATTCCTGGACAGAGTTTTCTGTGGGATGCAGATATTATCAGGGAAACAGAAGTCCCAACAATGCAGAGAGAGAGGCCACAGGCCTTTCTACCTCCTGGATACACCATTACGGAAGAAATAAGCATCATTTTGAACATTGGGTAGATTACGGCATTAACTGTGACACAGTAATCCGGGGAGTGCCTATGCCCAGGAAGTATATTGCAGAGATGGTCATGGACCGTATCAGCGCTTCCAGAAACTACCACCCGGATACTTATACAGATGCTGCTCCATTGGAATATTTCCTGAAAAGCAAAGACAAGCTGTGGTTTGTCCATGAAAAAACAAACCGAGATTTGGAGATGCTCCTTCGGATGCTGGCCGAGAGAGGGGAAAGAGAAACACTGAAATATATCAAGCATGTTTATTTGAAAGGAAAGTAGAAAAATTATGACAATGCAGTTAGAACAGGTTTTGGGAATCATAAATAACCTGTGGCAGCAGATACCTCAAGAATATTTGATCATTTTTACTTTTGGCGGAGCAGGTTTTGCTCTCCTTAACTGCTTCATGGGATATCGGTTAAGAAAGGTCTGGGGATGCCTGCTAGGTCTTCTGGCAGGAGGGGCAGGAGGCACTGCAGTAGGCTATTATGTCCTGAATGACTGGGTGCTGGCTCTGGCAGCCGGAGCAGGATGTGCTCTGATCGTCTGCTTTCTTGCATGGGTTTTTTATAAACTGGGCGTCTTTGTAATGTGTACCGGCCTTATATATTTCATGGTCATTACTTTCATGGAAAGTCCTTCTACAATGAATCATCTGATCGCTCTTGTGATCGGTGTTTTTGCAGGAACTCTGGCACTGGGATATGAGCGTCAGATGGTGATCGCCATTACGGCTCTATGCGGTGGTATCGGCGGTATGGGGCTGCTGCTGTCTATGGTAAATGTTGATTCCAGTGCAGCTCATCTTTTACTGGGACTGGTACTGGCGGCTTTTGGGGCCTTTGTACAGTCACTTCCGTACATGAGCCGGAGAAATTCAGAGGCTCCTCTGACAAGACGAGGAAGCAGAGGTCTGCCGGGACGGAAGAAAAAGGTGGTAAAGAAAACTGTACATCACAGAAGTGGCGGCAGCAGGAGATACCAGGATACAGAGAAAGAATCTGAAAAAGCAGATCCTAAGAAAACCGATTCTAAGAAAACCAAGCCTAAGAAGGATCACTTTGACGCAGAAGACTATGACGATGAGGACCTGGAAGAAATCTATGAGGCCAGAGAAAAGGAAAGGCAGAAGCTGAATATGGACAGAACCCAGGAATATGTTGTGGGTCAGAAACAGTACGAAAGGCCTAAGCCAACGAATAATTACGGAGCGCAGCCAGGAGTAGGGATTGACTTGGACGATCTGAACCGGGAGCTTTCACGGGAAATCCAGAAGATATATAATGACGAGAATTCTGGGCCGGATAATTGACAAAGAAAAGGAATTACTGTATACTTAGAAAAAGAATATTTTGTATATCAAAATATTTGAAATGAAAAGTAACACGATAACAGAATAGAGGTAAAGCTATGACAGCCAGAATTGTCGGTACGGGGAGCTCAGTTCCCGTCCATAAAGTAACAAATGAAGATTTGTCCAGAGTGGTAGAGACCAATGATGAATGGATATCCAGCCGGACAGGGATCAAAGAGAGAAGGATTGCCGGGGAAGAGTCTACAGTTTCCATGTCTGTTTCGGCGGCGAAAAAAGCTCTGGAGGATGCAGGGACGGACCCTCAGGACCTGGACCTGATCATTGTGGCCACCTGTTCACCGGATTATTTTTTCCCAAATACAGCCTGCTGTGTCCAGGAGGCTGTGGGAGCAGTAAATGCAGTGGCCTTTGATCTCAGCGCTGCCTGCTCAGGCTTTCTTTTCGGGCTGAATACGATTCAGGCTTACATGAAAGCCGGGATTTATAAAAAGGCATTGCTCATAGGAGCAGAAACCATGTCAAAACTCATTGACTGGGAAGACAGAGGTACCTGTGTGCTCTTTGGGGATGGTGCAGGAGCTGCGGTGATACAGGCAGAAGAGACTGGCATGATTGATATGGTCCAGTATTCTGACGGACAGCAGGGACCGGTACTTACCTGTAAGGCCAGGGAAACCAGCAACTTTTTATTCCCTAATGAGCAGAAAGCCGATCATATTTATATGGAGGGACAGCCGGTATTCAAGTTTGCCGTAAAAAAGGTCCCTGAGTGTATCAAAGCTCTTTTGGATAAGACAGGAACCTCAAAAGAGGAGATTAAATATTATGTTCTCCATCAGGCAAACAGCAGGATCATCGACAGCGTTGCAAAGAGAATGAAAGAACCGGAAGAAAAATTCCCTATGAATCTCCATTTTTATGGAAATACATCAGCGGCAAGTATTCCCATTCTCTTAGATGAGATGAACAGGAAAGGCATGTTGGAAAAAGGCGACAAGATTATCCTTTCTGGATTTGGCGCAGGATTAACCTGGGGAGCTTCTCTTCTGGAATGGTAAAGAAAAGTATAAAACGGCATGGAACAGAACTTTGAAAAATTTCAGAAGTCTGTTTCATGCCGTTTTTTCATGCTTTTTAAAGAATGATCTCCATTCCTACTTTCTGAGGCTTCAGACCACAGGACTGATAGAAGTTCATGGCGCTTTCGTTGCAGCTCCATACGTTAAGTGTCAGGTTATAGCAGCCATGTTCCCGTGCAAAATCCAGAGCAGCCTCATAAAGCATCCGCCCAATATGATGGCCCCGCATAGTTTCATCCACACACAGATCGTCAATATACAGAGTTTTAATATCGGTCATAATATTGTGGTCTTTATATTGCTGAAAAATACAGAAAGCATATCCCTGCATACAGTCATTTTCATCTACTGCCGCCAGAATGGGGCGGCTGGTATCCCGGAGAAGGACTTTTAATTCTTCGTCGGTATACTTGCTTTTTCCGGCCTTAAATAAATCTGGTCTTCCCTTGTGATGGACCATAGCCACCTGGGCCAGCAGACTGTGGATCCTTTCTATATCTTTTTCCTGAGCCATACGTACTTTCATGGGCTTCTACCTCTTTTCTTTCAGTTTCATCAGTTCTTTTCCATTTTAGCACTTTCCAAAAGAAAAGTCATTAAGAATGGGGCCTTATAAACAGTTTTTCATTACCTCATATGTTCCCAGGGTCTGAATGTTCTCCAGGATTCTTGTTACTTCTTCTTCAAACCCAGGGATTTCTGTTAAATCTTTTCCCCAGAAGTCTGTGTTTGTGCAGACAGCATGTACCAGATCTTTTGCACTGCTGTCTCTATGCTGATAATAGAATTCCAGAACAGAAGGATCGTCAGAAAGAGATCATATGCGCATGGGATTTATTGCAGATAAGCTTACAGGGGTTCCGAAGAAAATCCTGGAAATCGTCATTGACCTGGCAATGGGAATTGACCGCAGGCCGACAGAGGAAGAATAGGAAAGGAGATAAAATATGAGTACAGCATTACTTTCAGGTTTAATTATTCTGGTACTGCTGGTGATCATGCTGATTGCCGGTGTACCTATTGCAGTTGCCCTTGGAATTTCCTCCATTTGCGCAATCCTGCCTGTTATGGATACCAGTGTAGCAGTTCTGACAGGAGCCCAGAGAATTTTCTCCGGTATCTCTGTGTTCAGCCTGCTGGCCATTCCCTTCTTTATCCTGGCAGGAAATATTATGAATAAGGGCGGTATCGCAGTCCGTCTGATCAACCTTGCAAAATTAGTTACAGGACGTGCTCCCGGAGCACTGGCACACACAAACGTTGTAGCTAATATGCTTTTCGGCGCCATTTCCGGTTCCGGTACAGCGGCAGCTTCTGCTATGGGTTCCATCATCGGTCCTATTGAGAAGGATGAAGGTTATGACCCGAACTTTTCTGCAGCAGCCAATATTGCTACGGCTCCTACAGGGCTTTTAATCCCTCCCAGCAATGTTATGATTACCTTTTCTCTGGTAAGCGGCGGCACATCTGTGGCGGCTCTGTTTATGGCCGGCTATATCCCGGGTATCCTCTGGGGACTGGCATGTATGGTGGTGATCTATTTTATCGCCAAGAAAAAAGGCTACAGAAGCACCAGCAAGTTTACCGGAAAAGAAAAGATTAAAGTTCTCCTTGAAGCAATTCCCTGCCTGCTGCTGATCATAATCGTTATCGGCGGTATTATCGGCGGAATTTTTACAGCAACCGAGGGGTCTGTGGTAGCAGTGGTATACAGTCTGCTCCTGTCTCTGTTCGGCTATAAATCCATTAAGCTCAAAGAGATCCCTCAGATCCTCAAGGAAAGCGCAGAAATGACAGGTATCATTATTTTCCTCATCGGCGTTTCCAGCATTATGTCCTGGGTTATGGCTTTCACCAACATCCCGTCACTGGTTTCTGAGGGCCTGTTGGCTATCAGCGACAATAAATTTGTGATCCTGTTTATTATCAATATCATCCTGCTGATCGTAGGTACTTTTATGGACATGACACCGGCCTGCCTGATCTTTACACCGATTTTCCTGCCGGTATGCACAGCCCTGGGAATGAACACCATCCACTTTGGTATTATGATGATCTTCAATCTTTGCATCGGAACCATTACACCTCCTGTGGGAACTACTTTGTTTGTAGGTGTTAAGGTAGGAAAGGTGAAGATTGAGACCGTATTCCGCCAGCTTCTCTGGTATTTCCTGGCTATCTTTATCGTGCTCATGCTGGTAACTTATATCCCCCAGCTCAGTCTGTGGCTGCCAAGTCTGATGGGCTACGTATAAAGTCAGTACAAACCAGTTTTTAGAACTTTTCGTAAATCTTACAGGATATGTTGACAAATACCTGAAAAATTTTGTAAATTATTATAAAAGGAGGTTTGTATTATGAAACCATTTATGGATAAGGATTTTTTACTGAGCACAGAGACAGCCAAAGAGCTGTACCATGATTTTGCAGCACAGGTTCCTGTATTGGATTATCATTGCCATATTAATCCTCAGGAAATCGCAGAAGACAGAAAATTTGAGAACATTACCCAGGTATGGCTGGGAGGCGACCATTACAAATGGCGCCAGATGCGTTCCAACGGCGTGGAAGAGTATTACATTACCGGAGATGCACCGGACAGAGAAAAATTCCAGAAATGGGCGGAAACTCTGGAAAAAGCTATCGGAAATCCTCTGTTCCACTGGAGCCACCTGGAACTCCAGAGATTTTTCGGTTATACCGGCGTTCTCAACAGCGAGACAGCAGAAGAGGTATGGAATCTGTGCAATGCAAAGCTTCAGGAAGATTCTATGAGCGTGCGGAACCTGATTAAACAGTCCAATGTTACCCTTCTGTGTACCACAGATGATCCGGTAGACGACCTGAAATGGCATAAAGTGATTAAAGAGGACGAGTCTTTTGACGTACAGGTTCTTCCGGCATGGAGACCGGACAAAGCTATGAATCTGGAAAAACCGGGCTATCAGGAATATATCCGGAAGCTGGCAGAAGTTTCCGGCGTAGAGATCAAGACCTTTGCAGATCTGAAAGAAGCCTTAAAGAAGAGAATTGACTTCTTCCACAGCATGGGCTGCCTGGTTTCTGACCATGGTCTGGACTACGTGATGTATGTGCCTGCTTCTGAGGAAGAGGTAGAGAAGATTTTCCAGGGAGCTTTAGCCGGAGCACCTGTTTCCAAAGAAGACGCTGCCAAGTTTAAAACAGCTTTTATGCTGTTCCTGGCCCCGGAATACGGGGAAAAAGGCTGGGTAATGCAGCTCCATTAT
Organism: Blautia sp. An46; assembly: GCF_002161645.1. NCBI lineage: Bacteria > Bacillati > Bacillota > Clostridia > Lachnospirales > Lachnospiraceae > Blautia > Blautia sp. An46. The sequence goes on from NZ_NFIF01000001.1 coordinate 338,807, forward strand.
GGCTGTAAGAGAGATAACAATAAGGCTATGTATGCAAAGCTTGGCCCGGATACCGGATTTGACTGTATCAGTAATTATACACCGGCTGATCAGCTGGCAGATTTCTTAAATGCAGTCAACGACACAGGAAAGATGCCGAAAACGATTATTTACAGCCTGAATCCGGCAGATGATGAGACTATCGGAACCATTATCGGCTGCTTCCAGAACAGCGATGCGATCGGAAAGATCCAGCAGGGTTCTGCATGGTGGTTTAATGACAATAAGACCGGTATGATGAAACAGATGACATCTCTGGCAAACCTGGGACTGCTGGGCAACTTCATCGGAATGCTGACAGACTCCAGAAGCTTCCTGTCCTATCCGAGACATGAGTATTTCAGAAGAATTATGTGTGAACTGATCGGGGGATGGGTAGAGAACGGAGAATATCCGAAAGATATGAAGAATCTGGAAAAGATCGTGAAAGGTACCTCCTACAACAATGCAGTGAGATATTTCGGATTTGATCTGGAAACAAAATAAGGACTTGAAAGGGGGCGGCTCCCGGAAGGAGCTTTGCCGCTGAATTATAATTATAACAGAGAAGAGAAAGAACTGCTGCTGCGGCCCTTTCTCTTTTCTGTTTTCTATGGATTTTATGAAGGATTTTCTACTGTTTCTTTAAGAACACTCAGTTCTTTGGCGGCCTCTTTTAGATTTTCACGGATGGAAAGTCCCTGAGGACAGACTTCTTCGCATTTTCCACACTCATGACATTGATCTGCCCGTTCTTTTTCAGAAAGATCTTTGAAATATGCCTGCTCTGCCTTGGCCTTGTTTCCATACATGGCCAGCTCGTTCCAGATATGGAAATTCTTTGGAATGTTCACACCGAAAGGACAAGGCATACAGTAAGCACATCCGGTACACCCGTTTTTAGTCCTCTGTTTTATACGTCTGGAAACTTCTGATACCAGCTCTTTTTCTTTGAGGGAAAGAGGGCGGAAGGGGTGAAATGTCCGAAGGTTGTCTTCTACCTGTTCCGGAGTGGACATACCACTTAAAACTACTTTTACGTTGGGTTTGCTTGCCACCCAGCGGAGAGCCCAGGAGGCTGTGCTGGCTTCCGGATTATAGTCTGCAAAGGGAGCGACGACCTCTTTGGGAAGAGAGGCCAGAGAACCGCCTTTTACAGGCTCCATGATCACCATGGGAATTCCAAGCTCTTCAGCAAGGTCATAACCCTTGTCTCCGGCCTGGATGTCAGTATCCGCATAATTGTACTGGATCTGACAGAAGTCCCAGTCTCTGTAGGTAAGGATAGTTTTAAAGGTTTCAAAATCGTCATGGAAAGAAAAACCGAAGAAGCGGATCTTTCCCTGTTTTTTCATTTCTTCCATATAAGATATAACATCCAGATTCAGTGTTTTTTCCCATTTTTCCTTGTCCAGACAGTGAAGAAGATAAAAATCTATGTAATCTGTCTGGAGACGGTTCAGCTGCTCCTGGAAAATCCTCTTAACATCATCTATGGAATGAATATCCCACATAGGAAGTTTGGTGGCTAAAAAGAAACTGCTCCGATCATACTTTTTTAAGACTCTGCCAACGAAAGGTTCACTGTTTCCGTTGTGGTAAGGGTAGGCAGTGTCTATGTAATTTACCCCTGCCTTAATAGCGGTATCCAGCATTTTTTCGGCTTCTTCTTCACAGATTGAGCCATCTGGATTTAAGGGGAATCGCATGCAGCCAAATCCCAGAAGAGAGGTAGAAACCCCTAATTTTTCCATTTTGCGATATTCCATATCGGCACCTCCTGATATTCATCTTTAAAATACATAAAGAAATTTCTTCTTTCTGCTATTGTATCATAGATTCAGAAAAATTATGGTAAAAATTTCGAAAAATAATCAGCAGTATGGCAGAATGGAAAAATATATTCTATAATCGATGGTAGATAAAATAGATGGAGGAGGAAGATCATGCAGAGTTTTGAATACTATGCGCCTACAGAAATCATATTTGGAAAAGGGGCGGAGGCACAGACTGGTAAAGCTGTGAAAAAGTGGGGAGGCACCAGAGTACTCCTTGTATATGGGGGAGGCAGCGCCAGAAGAAGCGGACTTCTGGAAAGAATCCAAAAAGAACTGGATGATGAAAATATATTCTGGGAGGAACTGGGAGGGGTACAGCCAAATCCCAGACTTTCTCTGGCAGAAGAAGGCGCTAAAAAGGCATTGAAAATCCAGGCAGACTTTATCCTGGCAGTAGGAGGAGGCAGCGCCATTGATACGGCAAAAGGCATTGCACATGGAGCTGCCAATCCTGAACTGGACCTCTGGGATATCTGGACAGAAAAGGTAGAGCTAAAAAAGAGCATTCCCGTAGGCGTAGTGCTTACTATTTCGGCTGCTGGAAGTGAGATGAGTGATTCTGCAGTGCTGACCAATGAGAAGATTGGAAGAAAAAAGGGGCTGAGTACAGAGTTTAACCGGGTAAAATTTGCAGTTATGAATCCGGAGCTTACTTATACCCTGCCGAAATATCAGGTTACCTGCGGCATTGTAGATATTATGATGCACACCCTGGACAGATATTTTACCCACAGCAAGGGAAATGAAATGACCGATGAGATTGCTCAGGGACTACTGAGTACAGTGATCAGAAATGGAAAAAAAGCCTTCGAAAACCAGGAGGACTACCAGGCTATGAGCGAACTGATGTGGTGCGGCAGTCTTTCTCACAACGGCATTACAGGACTTGGTGCAGAAAAGGACTTTGCGCCTCACAAGATTAGTCATGAATTAAGCGCGAAATATGATGTGGCCCATGGTGCCAGTCTTTCTGCTGTCTGGGAGGCCTGGGCCAGGTATGTCTATATGGAAGAGCCGGAACGCTTTGCAAAGTATGCCAGGACTGTATGGGACATCCGGGAAGAAGATCCTGTAAAAGCTGCCTGCCAGGGAATCCAGGCAACGGTAGATTATTTCCGCTCCATTCACATGCCGGTTTCTATTGGAGAACTGGAGATTGGCGTAAGACCCGTGGAAGAGCTGGAAGACATGGCCAGAAGGGCAACGGGAAACGACACTTTCACAGTGGCAAAATTTAAAGAACTTCATGAAAAAGATGTGCTGGAAATATTAAAAAATGCCAATCATTAATTATTGACATATACTAATAATCATCTTATAATAAACATATACCAATAATAAAAGAAAGGAGCCCCTATGCCGAGACCAAATAAACCCAAAAGAGTGAAAAAGCTGCCTTTATGTGACAGATTTTATCCTGAAAAAGGAAAGGGCAGCGTCCATGAAATCCTGATGACTGTGGAAGAATATGAAACGCTGCGGCTCATTGATTATCAGGGACTGACTCAGGAGGCCTGTGCTCTGGAAATGGAAGTAGGGCGGGCCACTGTTCAGGCTATGTATACAGAAACCAGAAAGAAAATCGCCAGATTTCTTATTGAAGGGGCAGCTCTTCATATCTGCGGAGGCAATTACTGTTTGGAGCAGCAGGATAAAGAGAAAGCCGGCAGGGGAGAAAGAGGTGTTTATAAGATGAAAATAGCAGTTACTTATGAAGACGGGCAGGTATTTCAGCACTTTGGACACACGGAACAATTTAAAATCTATGATATAGAAGAAGGAAAAATCCGTTCTGCAGAAATCGTGGATACTGCGGGAAAGGGCCATGGGGCACTGGCAGGATTCTTAAAAGATCTGGGAGTGGAGGTGCTTATCTGCGGCGGAATCGGCGGAGGAGCCAGAAACGCTCTCGCAGAGGCCGGTATCCGTCTGTATCCCGGAGCCTGCGGAGACGCAGATGTACAGGTAGAAGCTTTCTTAAAAGGCAGCTTGAGCTATGACCCTGATACTACTTGCAGCCACCATCATCATGAGGACGGGGAAAGCTGCGGACACCACCACGGCCAGGGAGAAGGATGCGGCCATCATCACAGCCAGGGAGAAGGCTGCGGCGGCGGAAACTGCGGCTGAGCAGCATTCCCGATGTAAGAACAAAAGTTTTGAAGAAATCCCTCTGCATATGGAACAGAGTGAAAATCTGTGTGCAGAGGGATTTTGCTTTTTAATTCCTGGAAGTGCAGTCTTTGCAGCTTGCCTTGCAGGGCATATCAAAACTTGGATTAAAAGCGTAAAAGTTTCTTGAGTCCAGATTTTCCTGGACAGAACGGAGGACTTCCCCGAATCGCTGGAAATGAACGATTTCTCTGGCACGGAGGAAACGGATAGGGTCTAGCACATCGGGGTCATCCACCAGCCGGAGGATGTTGTCATAGGTAGTCCGGGCTTTCTGCTCTGCGGCCATATCTTCAAAAAGATCAGTGATAGGATCTCCCTTGGACTGGAATTCACAGGCGTTAAAAGGAATTCCGCCTGCCGCCTGGGGCCAGATTCCTACGGTGTGGTCCACATAGTAGTCGGCAAAACCGGATTTCTCGATTTCTTCCATAGAAAGATTTCTGGTCAGCTGATGGACAATGGTAGATACCATTTCCAGATGGCCAAGCTCTTCAGTGGCAATGTCATTTAGGGTTCCCATGGCAATACGGTTGGGCATGGTGTAACGCTGGGACAGATAACGCATAGAGGCACCCATCTCGCCGTCAGGGCCCCCTTACATCAGTAACCTATGGGAAGCCTGAAACCCCAGTATTTATGCGGGGTTTCGGGGACTGTAGAGATGGAAAGTCAAGGTATCTTGCTCCTTATCATAGATGATTTCCTCTATTACAGAGCGGATGAAGACACCTTTTGTTTCATTTCCTATCTCAGGATTTTCAATGATATCATATACGGTCTGCACCTTTTTGAGAAAACCTTCCTTTGCGTCCGGGGCGGCAGGAGCTTCCTGGAGCTGAGCGAATTGTTTTTCAAGGCGTTCCCTTTCCTGCAGGAGCCGTTCCTTATTCTCTTTGTATTCCTCCAAGGTATCCACACCAGTTTCATAGGCCATCTTAATGCGCTTCTCCCGGATGGCCAGGCTCTCCAGCTCCTTTTTACACTGGCCCTGGGCGGTAATCTCTGGAGCATCACGTTCTATGTAAGAAAGAGTAAAATCCTGGCCCTTCAGCAGCTTATTCAGATACTCCTCTACACTGCGTATCAGCCGCTTTTCGCCGATTGCTGAGCTTCCCTTGTGAAATCCCTTAGCGTACCGATGACAGACGAAATAGGGGTATTTCCCGGTGTTATAGGAAAGGGAGGCTCCGCAGATAGAGCACTTTACCAGACCGGACAGCCAGTGCCTGCAGGTGGATACGCTGCGGCGCTTCTTGGGAGAATAAGTGTTAGTAATGCGCCTTTGGGCCTCCTGGAACATTTCCGGGGAAATGAAGGTTTCATGCTGGCCCCGGGAAGAAATCCCGTTCCACTCCAATTCCCCTATATAAAACTTATTCTGGAGAATATACATGATATTACGGCGTTCAAACTGGCCGCCTCTTTTGGTGTGAATCCCCATATCGTTGATTTGTCTGGCTATGGCTGTGGGCTCCCTGTGATAATGACAGTACTGCTCAAAGATATAGGAGACCACCCGGGCCTCCTCAGGAATTATCAAAAAAGGAGCTCCGCCGCCAACAGCTTTGTATCCCAGAGGCGGTGAAGATTGATAGCCGCCTCGCAGGGCTTTTTCCGTCATTCCCCGGGAAGTTTCCCCAGATAGGTTGATAGAGTAATATTCGTCCATCCATTCTATAATCCTTTCAATCAGGCTGCCAAAGGGACCTTCTATGAGGGGCTCTGAGGTGCTTACCACTTCAATGCCGCACTGTTTCTTAAGCATGGATTTGTAGACAATGGATTCCTCCTGGTTCCGGGCAAAACGGCTGAACTTCCACACCAAGATAGTCTGGAAGGGAACGGGCTTTGATTTTGCCATGGATATCATTCTTAGAAACTCCGGACGTTTCCTGGCGTTTCTCCCGGATATGCCGTTTTCTATGAAGATATGCTCCTCCTTTACTAGAATTTTATGTTTCCTGGCATAATCCAGCAGTAGCCTCTTCTGGGCGTCAGGAGAGAGTTCCTCCTGTTTGTCTGTGCTGACACGGATATACAGGGCGCCGTCCGTGTAGTTGTCTTGGAGTTCTGCCATGTTTATCATCTCCTCTTTTGAAACTATGTAAAAATAGGTACAAAAATAACAGCCAGCGAACTTTTGTTCCGCTTGCATGACTGCCCCGAAGATGATACAATATTACCGTCCAAAGTAAGCGCATATCTTCGGATATGTATGTAAAGCCGTTCCTGTTGGCGCAGGGGCGGTTTTTATTGTATTATGCGGCTTTATTATAGTCAACAACGGCAAATTCTGTCAGCATGGATTTAAGACCCTCCAGGATTTTTTCAATTTTCTGAAGAGTAACCCCGTTTAGGAATTCTTCACCACACTGAGTACACTTTGTACAAGGTACATTTTTGATAATGATGTAGCAGCCGTTATATTCCGTCATATAAGTGGTTGTGGATTTTTCTACATCACCTTTGCATAAAAAACAAGTCATATCAATTACTCCTTTCTTCTCCGGAAATCAGATTCCCATTTTGCGGGATCTGGATAATAAGCAGTTACAATCCAAAGGGTTCTTAAATCACTTCCAACGACTACATGTAGAAAATGATTTGAAACGGCCATTCCTAAAATAAGACAGCTTGGATACGGATAGTCTGTAGGATATTGCTCTATTATTGTGCCGCTTTTTATACAATTTATGATATCGGAAGTTTTTATACCACGCTGCTCCAAGCGTTTGGCTGCATGGAGAGTGATTTCAAGATTTTCTATAGTACAGATCTTTTTTAAATCTTCAATGTTTAGTTCCATTATATACATCCTTCCTGGTGCTGGCGCACCGGGGTAGTTTTCATGTTTGACAAATTTTTAATTCTTGCCTCTTCTTCCGCTTTGGCCTGAGCTTCCTGTTCAGCTTTAATCCTTGCTTCCTCTTCTGTTTTGGCTTTTGCCTCTTCAGCCACTTTGTCAGTTACAGAGATTTTTACCGTGTTGCTATCTATATCATGGTTAGTAGTAAAGAATAATGCAGCCTCTCCGGGCTCCTTAAATGTAATAACCGCTTTGCCATCAGTATAATCAAGCTCTGCAATCTCATTCGAAGAGAGTTCAAGAGAAGTAATATCGGCATCTGAAAGAGAAGTTGTTATTTTTACCTCTGTTGTTTCTGACACATCAAAGGTATCTTTTCCCCAATCGGCATATATGCTTTCGGGGGAATCAGAAGATGACGGAAACAAAGCAAAAACAATTAAAGAAGTTATAAATACTGCGCCTGAAATTGCTATATTCCGCCTCTTGGTGCCGTACAGATCTTTTCTGATGAGAAAGTATACTAAAAATCCAATAGCCGGTATCCATACAAGGGGATATAACACAATGGCAAAACAAATAGCCAAAAGAGCAAGTAAATAAAATAGGCAGCCACGTTGTTTCCTGTTGTTAGGATCCTCTGGCAAAGCATTGAACCCAGAAGTGCCTTCTGGAGGAAGCGGCGGTGGAGTGGAAGCTTTTCTTTTGGAAGAAGTTTCCGTATAACTTATTCCCGTACCGGGTACACCGACGGTTGTGGTTTTCTTTCCAGTTGAACTTATAGTGTGATGAAACCCTTTTCCGCCAAAAGTAACACTTGTACTTTTCTTATTTAGATTTAGCTTTACCCCAGGAGCAATTTTGATACTTTTTTTAAACCTTAATCCCATAAGAGATTCCCCCCTCTTTTGTAAAATGGCGAAATATGGATTACTTTAAAGAAATTTTCTTAAGCAATAAATTGTTTTTTGTTATATAATTTTGAGAATAGAGAAAATAGCAGTCCCTATCTTTTCTTACAACATCATATAAAAGGATCCCATTAGTTTCATCAAGCGGAATCTCATATGTATTCTCCATAGAAAAATCATTTTTTAGATTTGCACAATAAACAGATGCTCCGTCATAACTTTTTCCGGGATTTTGTACATCACTGCTATAGTATAAACTATATCCTGAAGAAGTTGGAAATACAGAAGCAAGTTCATTATCGGAATCATTTGAAATAATTGTTTTTTTGTTTTCCCAGGTTACGCCATGATCTTTAGAGGAAATTACTTCTAAAGAGGAAGGACCCTTGTCATAAGACTCTTTTTCGAAAATATAATAGAAAATGTCATTGTTAATAACTAAATCACCATCTTCTATATTATTTTTACAAGAGATAATATCAGAAACAAGTGTCCATTCTGAAAGATCCGACGATGTATAACAATGTACTGTGTACAATCCATTTTCAGCATCTGGATTTGAATTATTTACAGTTCCATTGATTTCAATATATGTTAATATCCATATATCGTTATATTTTGTTATGGTAGGATCGATAAGAAGGTTGGTATTATCAAACAACACCTTACTATTCTTAATTTCAAAATCGTCATCAAATTCTGTGAGAAGAATTTGATGGTTAAAACTACCACTGACAATAATCATATCGTCCTCAGATGGGTATAGCCAGTTTACAGGAATATTAGAAAATTTTTTATATACAGTTCCATCGGTATTAAAAAGAACAAGCTCACCGTCCGAACCAGCAGCTATTTTATTACAGAACATTTTGGCATCCCCGACTTTGGGCGATGTGATATTAGCCACTAGCGAAACAGATGCATTGCTTTGAAAAACCGTATTTGATGTTTGGTTGGGGCCTTCTCTTTCATTGGATGCCCCTTGGTCGAGATTAGATTGAGAATAGTCTCCTTTTTGAGCAAACTCGTGGAAGTTGCATGCTATTGTTGAGGCAGAAAAACATAGGATCAATAAGAGAATTAAAAATTTCTTTTTCATAAAATTCCTTCCCTATATAATTGGTTGTGTATTAAAATGGTTTAGCCGTGTGCAAAAAATTTAACTAAATCAGCGCTGCACTGCTTATCATAATCGCCATTTTCTATATGGCTCATTTCATGATGGTAAGATAATAAATGTTGATAGTGGGTATGCCTGGAACTTAAAATTATATTGTATGTACCATCCGGTGAAACCACGGTATATGCTTTTATAGAACATGGTAGGTCGGCTAATGATACATTAACAACCGGTGTCATTGGAATCACCCCTTACACGGTCAATCATTTCTTTAACAAATTCGATATCTTCTTTTTTTACTTTCCGTGAAGCATCAAATAATACTTTGTATTCTGGATGTTTAAACATGAATTCTGCCATTTCTCTAGCTTCATCATTAAAATAGTAGGAAGATTCGGGTAGTACGGTTGTCTTGTTAGTTCTTCCTAATAAATAATCAATATCTACATTAAAAAAATCAGCTATAGCTTCTAATGTCTCAAAATCGGGTTCCCGAGCGCCTGTTTCGTACATACCTATAGTGCTTCGTGAAATACCTATTTTATCCGCAAACTCTTGTTGCGTGTATCCGCTAGACTGTCGTAAAGCTTTAAATATTTTACTGAAATCGCCCATATTTGAAACCTCCTTATATACATATTATCACAAAACGTGGTAAAAGTAAATGAAAAGTGTCACATAATGTGAAGAAAGATATTGACAATATGAGAGATGAGTGATATATTATGGCTAGTCACAAAAAGTGACAAAAGAAAGGAGGAGCAAATGGAAGGATTCGGGAAAAAACTTACTGAGTTAAGAGGAGATAAAACTCAGGAAGAGGTAGCGAAAGATATCGGAATAGCTACATCTACACTTGGAATGTATGAAACTGAAAAACGAGTGCCCAGAGATTCTATAAAAATTAAATTGGCAAAATATTATAAAAGAAGCGTACAAGAAATTTTTTTATTTAAATTGTCACGAAATGAGACAAAAAGTGGCACATTACATGTAATTACAATATTAAGAGAAGCAGGAGGTGAAAACATGAGGTTTCTTGTATTCGTAGCTGCCGTCCTTACACTAGCCATAGCCGGGATAGCAGTATGGTGGATATGGAATAAGGCATTTATATCCATCAAAAGAAGAGAAAACGCTTTTGATGTGGAAAAGGAAGCTTACAAAAAAATGAAGAAGAAAGTAAAGGAGAATAAGAATGAGTAAGAAATCTTCAATAATAGCTGGAATCATTATCGGAATAGCTGCTATCGCTGGAGGGATCTATATAGCTATGTCGTTGACAAGCGTAGATCAGGGAGAAGTTGGGGTAGTCTGGTCAGTCCAAAACGGAGTACAGGAAAAAACTCTTGGTCCAGGGATTCATTTTGTAGGACCGTTTAACCGTGTGGAAAATTTTCCAGTATCGCAGCAGCAGCTTGTGCTCAGCAACAATGCAGCAGATTTCAATGAAAAGAAACTGGAAAAAGATACTCATGTTGACGCTCCAGCAGATGGCGGAATGGTAAAGATGAATATGACTGTCAACTATAATTTCATACCGGAAAAAGTGACCAGCGTATATGAAAAATTTAACGGCATGGACGGAAACCAGATCGTGGAATCTAAGGTGAAAAATTCCATACTTGCATACATAAAAGAAGTCACGCCACAGTTTTCTGTCATGGACATCTACTCAGACAAACGAGCAGAGGTCGGACAGGCCATTACTGAATATTTGAACGCAAAATTAGGAGAAGAGTATGGAATGGAAGTTTCCTCCGCTCTGATCATAGATGTGCAGCTTGATGAGGAGCTTCAGACCAAGGTACAGGCAAAAGAACAGGCAAAGCAGGACGCAGAGAAAGCGGAACTGGATAAGCAGACCGCTATTGCTCAGGGAGAAGCCGACAAAGCAAAAGCGGAAGCGGATAAGGCGGTTACAATTACAAATGCAGAGGCTGAAGCTGAAGCGAACCGGATTAAGGCTGCATCTATTACAGACGAACTTATTAAAATGACAGAAGCTGAAGCCCGGAAGGAACATGGCTGGGTAACTGTCCAGGGAGCAGACACAGTAGTTACAGATTCAACTGAAAAATAGGATAGCGGAGCATAAGCTCCGCCTGTAATGCAGGCAAGGGCGGTCACAACCCCGTGTAAATGCAGAGTGCAGAAAACTTCCAGGAACATATTGTGTTTAGATATGAACCTGGACAACGTACATTACATACCCTAAAACAGAGGTGATTCAATGCAAATAATCAGCGAAATTAAAGTAAATGGAAAATGGGTAAATCAAGACCAGCTCCCGGAAGAAATGGTGGCAAAAATTGTAGCCGAGACAATCTGCCGGGCCGGAAGGGCGGTTGGATTTGAAACTAAGCTTAAGAAAAAGACCGCCTGAGGCGGGAAAGGAGGGACAAGCATTGCATAGGACAAGCATCACGGAGGCAGCATTATTGACAGCCCTGGCGTTCAACACAGTATTTCGCATCCCGCCGGAGGACGGAATATTCACGCAGATTTTAGGAGTAACAATTATATTTGGCGCAATACTGTGGTTGATAGAAGTTGCCCGGGACTGGGAAGAGAGGAGGCGAAAAAAGTGTGAAAAGCAAAACAGTATTCAAAATGGAGGAAATGCTGCGTGATGAATGCAGCGAATATATTAAAAATCGTAATCTACCACGAAACAAAACCATGGAACTCTGCGTTAAAGCCTTCATGGCGGTATGTGATTACAAAGAAGCATTGAAAAAAGAAGAGGTCCGCCGGGCTGGCACCCAAACGGACGTTAAATAGTTTAGCACGCCTTTATTATAAGGCGAGTAAGGAGAAAATGCAATGGGAGAATTTGCCGATTTAAGCAAAGATTTAATTCCTGTATTTCACAAGATTGAGGAAATAAAAGCACGATATGGAATCACTTCTCTGTCGCTGGAGAGCTTTCACACCATAGATCAGTTCTACGGCTCCCATGGAGGAAAGGAACACTTTATGGGATGCCGCCGGCGGGACAGGAGCGGAAACCTTGAAATACCATTCATACAAAAATAGAAGCCCGGAGGCCGAAACCTCCGGGCAAGCCATATAGGCTACTCATCACAGGACAAGTATAGCATATATGGCCGAAAAAAAACAACGGGCGAATGCCCGTTTTAGACTTGCTAAGTTTATTACTGTTTCAACCAGGAGGACAGAATATGCCGTACATGAAGATGATATGCAAGGCAGGGAAGACAAAGGAGATTGCCAAGTTTTATACATATTGGCTGCAGCCAAAGGGACAAAAGAGAAGGCCCCGGGTAAACCCCACAACGGAGCAGCAAAGAAAAATCAACGACAGGCACTTGGTAAAAAGACTGACAAGGCTGTTGAACGCAAATTTTAATGGAGAGTGCTGGTATGTGACCTTCAGCTACCGAAAGGAAGACAGACCGCAGGATGCGAAGCTTTTGCATAAGCAGGAACAGAAACTCCTGCGGGATCTTAGAAAAGTATACAAAAAGGAAAAACGGATTCTAAAGTACATCTGGACCGCAGAAGTGGGAACAAGAGGAGCTGCCCATATACATATGGTACTCAGCCCTATTGACGCCAGAAAGATAAGGGATGTATGGCCATATGGATATACAACGTTAAAGCCAATGGAGAGAAATGGGCAATATCGAAGGCTGGCGGAATACTTCATCAAGTACTTTCAAAAGACCAGAGATACAGACGAACAGCTTCAGAAAAAATCTTACAATCCCAGCAAGAACTTGATTCGCCCTGTGCCGAAAAAACAGCCAATGAAGGGGAATAGGTTTTCCCGGGAAATAAAAATTCCCCCAGGCTGGTATCTGGATAAAGACAGTCTTAGGGAAGGATTTACGGCGGACGGCTACGAATTTATCTATTACACGCTGATTAAGGAGGGAGGATAAAATGCGGAAGGTATGGACAGCCCTTCTGGATTACAGATGACGAAGAAAAGATGATATTGAAATACCTGGGCTGTGGCGAACCGGGGACACACCGATCTATATCCGGAGCAATAAATGACTGGCAGACGGCGGCAATGCACCGTAAAGAACTCCAGGAAATTGATTATGTCATGAACCAGGTGACAGAGACGCCGGCGGACTTTGGCCAATAAGCCCTATGGTGGTGGCGTTTTGTGTGTCTTCATATTGGATACCGTGGCCTAAAATAGAAGGAAGCAATGACTGGATAGGATTTTGGGGCTCATACTTAGGAGCCATTATTGGTGGAGCAATTACGTTAATAGTTCTTTGGAAGACTATAGTATCAAATCGACAGGAAAGAGAACAACAAGAAAAGTTAGAATTTTTTCATAAAATTATAAATGAAGCTACTTATTTAGATATGTATCCTAAAAAAATTATATCTTCATTAGTAAAAGGGAATAAAGGACAATATTTCTCAGATTTACTGGAATATAATAGAAAAGTTTTAGAACTTCAGCTTATCCTTGAAATTGAAGATGAAAGAAACAAGTATGAAGATATTGGAAGCCTTATTAAAAAAATAAAAGATAATTTAGATGTCACAGAAACACTGTTAAAACATAGGGACTTTGAGGATGAAAAAGAGACTCAAAAGTTTTTAGAAGAACAACAACTAGCAGAACGGACAAGTAATGCAATATTGTTTGAGGTGAAAAAATTTGTTATAAAAAATAAAAAGGGCTAAATATAGGAAGATTTTATTCATGATAAATATTTATATCAAAAAAAACTCCCCGGAAGCCCTCCGGGGAGTACATATTGTGTCATCTTCTTAATCAATTCTCATTCACATTTAAAATAAGTAGAAAAACCGTTCTAGGTTACGGGAGTAAGGGCCCCCATATTGCGTAAGAATGATCTTGGCAATCTTTGCATTAGGCGTTTTAATATGAACAGGATATTGTAAACGTTTTTCATAATTCCACATAATTCAGCACACTCCTTCCCATGGCCAGGGTTCCAGGACCCAGTCCCATTGCCTGCTGCAGGCATCATCTCCAGTATCAATGGTCAGGGGACCGTACTGGGCGGCATATTCTTTCAGGGCCTCGTTCCGGACCATTACTTTTTCCTTAAAAAATTCAAGAGCCTTTTCGTCCTCAGGATGAGTGTCCAGATAAAGCTTTATGTCATCTACTGCAAAGCTGACCTCGTTGATGGTATTTAACAGCTGCTCTCTGGAATATCTGCAATTTTTATTCATCTGCAGCCACCTCGCTTTCCACAAAAAGGTTTGCACAGTTCCGGAAAGATGGTTCCCATCTGCAGGCCTTTACACAAAGAGAAAGTATTGGAAAATTTCTGACAGGGCACATAGGCCATTGTCAGGGGAAGTTCATCTGCATGGGTGTAAATGCAGGTGTCTTCAATCTTATCCGAACTGCCTGAAGAAGGTTGGCAGCCCCAGGAGGGAGACATTTCCCTGGGGCTGATGCGGCAGGAACGGGAAGCTGTATAATTCATTCTGCAATTATCCATTTTTAAACCTCTCAGATCTATCAGCAGAAATATATCTGCCCGAATATTACAGTAATATTTTATGAGACTCTGCATAAAATGTGAAAATCGGATGTCTGTCTTTCTGTTTGCATAAGCCAGTCTGTTTTTGTTAAAATAATGTAAAGATACCAAAAAGGCGGACAGACTTATGAAAAGAATTTTGAAACACACATGGAAAGCAGTCAGACACAATCTGGGAAACCTGCTGCTTTTTGAGACAGGCTATCGTATCCTGACTTTTTTCCTGACCATGCAGATTATAGAAAAGGCAGTGGATATCTCTCTGAAACATCAGGGATTCAGTTATCTTACTGCGGAAAATTACGGGGAGTTTATTAAAAGTCCCTGGACCATACTGCTGTTTCTTGGAGCTTTTGCGGTACTGCTGTTGTTTTTTCTCATAGAGGCCTCGGCGCTGCTCTGGGGTTTCCAGCATTCAGCAGCAAAAAGAAAACTTTATGCAAGTGATTTTTTTATAGAAGGGTTAAAAGGAGTTCTGAGACTCCTCAGACAGAGAAAATTTCTGTGGATTTTCTGGGCAGCTCTGTCCGTTCCTTTTCTTAGCGCCTGTTTTCTGGTGCTGGAGGCTTCCTATGTAGGGCTTCTGGAATTTACGGCAAGAGAGATTTATCAGACAGTGACTCCCCATGGCCTTCTGTATCTGTTTCTGGCAATCCTGCTTCTGATCTCCGGCTGTTCCGTATTCGCTCTTCCCTATTGTTTTTTGGAAAGTGAAAAAAGTCTTGCTGGAATCGGAAAGGGAATCCATCTACTGAAAAAACGCTGGAAACTTATTCTCAGAGGAGGCGTTATCCTTTATCTGATCTTGGCTGTCATTGGAGCGGCATTTTATCTTCTGACCACTGTGGGCATAACCGGAGCTGTTATGCTGCTCAGGCCGGAAGAAGGAAAGATTACAAGTGTGCTGATCTATAAAGAATACATTCATATGGCTATGGGAGTTTTTGCAGGAGGCCTTCAGATGATAGGCAGTCTGGCCTTTGTTTATGCAGTCTATTCCCGCTTTCACAGGCAGAAAAATGAGGATGTTCCCCTCTGCAGACTGGTACGCAGCTACAGCTGGCTTTCCAAACTGGGGCGGCGCAGAGCAGCCGCCTTTCTGACCATATTATTTGTGGGAATGGAAGGGGGATATCTGGCAGCCACGGCAGTGAGTCACGATACGGTTCTGGAAAGTCTGAACGCAGATGCAAATATTACCGCCCACCGGGGCGGAGCTCTCAGAGCACCGGAAAATACTCTCAGTGCCCTGGAGTATACCTGGGAATGTGGAGCAGACTCTGCAGAAATTGACGTGCAGGAAACGAAAGACGGAGTACTGATCCTGCTCCATGATGATTCTCTTGAAAGAATTACAGGCGTAGATAAGAAAGTCTGGGAGATGACCTACCAGGAGATCAGCCAGTTGGATGCAGGAAGTTCTTTCGGAGAGGATTTTAAAGGGGAAAAAATCCCCACTTTGGAAGATGTATTAAAATTTTGCTATGGAAGACTGGACTTAAACATAGAGATTAAGTATAATGGTAAAAATAAGGGGATTGTTCAGAGAGTGATCCAGGTGATCAGGGAGAATGATTTTCAGGAGCACTGCGTGGTCACATCTATGAGTTATCAGTTCCTGGAACAGATAAAAGAAACTGCGCCTGAAATCGGGACAGGCTATATTATGACAATGAGCTATGGGAGTATTTCCCAGGCTGAAGCTGCAGATTTTTTCAGTGTCCGATATGATTATGTGACAGAGAGATTTGTGAGAGAGGCTCATGCTTTGGGAAAAGAGGTTCATGCCTGGACGGTAAATTACAGGGGGAATATAAAACGGATGCTGGACATGGGGGTTGACAATATAATCACAGATGATCCTGTTCTGGTCCGTAAGGTGCAGAATCAGGAGAGCGGTACGAAGACAGGTTTTGCAGAACTGTTGGAGTATGCCCTTGGAATTTAAGCGGGAGGGTAAATAATGCCAAAAAAAAATAAAAAACAGGCGGCAAAACCAAGATATTATGATTATAATCTGGTTGCTATTGTAATTCTGCTGACCTGTTTCGGCCTGGTCATGCTTTACAGCACCAGTGCCTATACTTCTCAGGTAAACTATGAAAACGATATGCGTTTTTTTGGACGTCAGGCCATAATCAGTATAGCCAGTATCCTGGGAGCGCTGCTTATATCCAGATTAGACTATCATGTCCTTTATTATATCAGCGGCGGAATTTATGTGCTCTCTTTGATATTGATGCTTTTGGTTAAATATTCGCCTTTAGGCGTAGAGGTAAACGGCGCCAGAAGATGGCTGACGGTTATTCCGGGGACTGCCCTGCAGTTTCAGCCCTCGGAACTGGCAAAGATCGCAGCTATTACCTTTATTCCCTGTCTGATCATAAAGATGGGAAAGAATGTAAAGACTCTCCGGGGCTCTGTTTTTCTTCTGTGTACAGGCGGTCTTTTGGCAATGGGAGCTTTCCTGCTTACAGAAAATTTAAGTACAGGAATTATTATAGGGGCGATTACCGTAATTATGATTTTCATTGCACATCCAAAGACCAGGCCCTTTATAATTATGGGCGGTATTCTGGCAGTTCTGGTGGTTGTGGGCAGGGTTGTCCTTCAGACAGTGCTGAAGGATGCGGTGATCGACACAGAAAATCTGAGCAGTTTCCGTCTGGGGCGTATCCTGGTATGGCTGAATCCGGAACAGTATTCCAGTGAAGGAGGATACCAGATCATGCAGGCTCTGTACGCCATCGGAAGCGGAGGTTTTTTTGGAAAGGGACTGGGAAACAGTGTGCAGAAACTGGGGCCTGTGCCCGAGGCCCAGAATGACATGATTTTTTCTATCGTGTGTGAGGAACTGGGAGTTTTCGGCGGATTGATAGTTCTTATCCTGTTTGCCTACCTGCTGTACCGTCTGTTTTTTATTGCGGAGAATGCTCCGGATTTTTATGGGTCCCTGGTAGTTGGGGGGATCATGATACATATTGCCCTTCAGGTGATATTGAATATCTGTGTGGTACTGAACTGGATTCCTACAACGGGAATCACCCTTCCTTTCATCAGTTATGGAGGTACGTCAATCCTGTTTTTGATGCTGGAAATCGCCATTGCTTTAAGCATCTCCAGGCAAATTAAATTTACGGAATAAAAAGGGTTGACAAATATAGGGAAAGAAGATATACTTTGAGCATCAAAGTATTCATGACAGCAAAATTCCCATTGGGGATTGAATAATGTAATTTAAAGGAGATAGGAAATCATGTTAGAAAAAATGAAAGAGATCATTGCAGAGCAGTTAAACTGTGACGCAGAAAGCATTACTCTGGAGACATCTTTTAAAGAAGATTTAGGAGCTGACTCCTTAGACCTGTTTGAGCTGGTTATGGCTCTGGAAGATGAATACTCTGTTGAGATTCCTTCCGAGGAATTACAGGATCTGACAACTGTAGGTGCAGTAGTTGACTATCTGAAAACAAAAGGCGTAGAAGAATAAAACAATAGACGGGATCCTTTGAAACCGGCTGTTGTCAGGAATTAAAAACAAGATGGGAGGCCGCAACAGCGTGCTTCCTATTCTTTTAGATAAATACTTTGTTAATCAAAATATTTGGAGATATAAGGAAGGTAAGAACATGGGAAAAACAGCATTTATTTTCCCTGGCCAGGGTGCCCAGTATGTGGGTATGGGCAGGGATTTTTATGAGACATTTCCTGTATGCAGAGAAGTAATAGATAAAGCCTCAGAGATTTCCGGACTGGATCTGAAGACAATCTGTTTTGAGGAGAATGAGAAGATCAATATTACAGAATATACCCAGATCGCCATGCTGGCGGTAGAGACTGCCATCTTAAAGGCTCTGGAGGAAAGAGGGATCATTCCCGATGCAGCAGGAGGACTGAGCCTTGGAGAATATGGAGCACTGATCGCATCTAAAGCCATGACTATGGAGGATGCTTTTGCAGTAGTAAGAAAAAGAGGAATCTTTATGCAGGAGGCAGTTCCTACGGGGGGAGCCATGTCGGCAGTCCTGGGAACAGAGGCTTCTGTGATTGAAAAAATCTGTCAGGAGACAGAAGGGATCGTATCCATTGCCAACTATAACTGTCCGGGACAGATTGTAATCACCGGAGAGGCTCAGTCAGTAGAAAAAGCTTCCGAAGCCCTTAAAGCAGCAGGTGCTAAGAGGGTGATACCTCTGAAGGTTTCCGGACCGTTCCATTCCAAAATGCTTACAGGTGCAGGGGAAAAACTGGGAGAGGTTCTTAAGGATGTGGTCCTTCAGGAGGTGGAGGTTCCTTACACCACCAATGTTACTGCACAGTACGTAAAGAATAAGGAAGAAATCAAAGACCTTCTGGTGGCTCAGGTTTCTTCTTCTGTACGCTGGCAGCAGTGTGTAGAGACTATGATTGCCGACGGCGTGGATACTTTTGTAGAGATCGGCCCGGGAAAAACCTTAAGTGGTTTTATGAGGAAGATTAACCGGAATGTGAAAGTGATCAACATTCAGACTGTGGAAGACTTTGAAAAGGCTGTGGAAGAACTGCAGCAGGAAATGTGAGGGATAGATATGCTGGATAAGAAAGTAGCGTTAGTCACAGGGGCCAGCAGGGGAATCGGAAGAGAGATTGCCCTGACTTTAGCAGCCCAGGGAAATTTTGTTGTTGTAAATTATAACGGCTCTGAAGCCAGAGCAAAAGAAGTGGTAGAGACCATTGAGAAAAACGGCGGACAGGCCGCTGCTTATCAGTGCAGCGTAGGAGATTTTAATGCCTGCCAGGAAATGATACAGAGTATCATTAAAGAATATGGACGGCTGGATATCCTGGTGAACAACGCCGGAATTACCAGAGACAATCTGATCATGCGTATGAAAGAAGAAGACTTTGATGCGGTGATCAATACCAATTTAAAGGGAGCTTTTAACACCATCCGTCACAGTGCCCGCCAGATGTTGAAGCAGAAAAGCGGAAAGATCATCAATATCTCTTCCGTATCCGGTATCCTGGGAAATGCAGGACAGGCCAATTATGCAGCAAGCAAGGCAGGGGTCATCGGATTGACCAAGACTATGGCCAGAGAGCTGGCCAGCAGAGGCATTACCGTAAATGCAGTAGCTCCCGGCTTTGTAGATACAGAGATGACAGAAGTATTAGGAGAGGATATTAAAGAAGCTGCCTGCAAGCAGATTCCTCTGGGAAGATTTGGAAAGACGAAAGATATCGCAGAGATGGTAGCTTTTCTGGCGTCAGACAAAGCAGATTATATTACCGGCCAGGTCATCAGCGTTGACGGCGGTATGTGCATGTAGGAGGATATATGAAAAGAGTTGTTGTTACCGGTATGGGAGCCATTACTCCTATCGGATTAAATGTAGAAGAATATTGGAATGGATTAAAAGAGGGGAAGATCGGATTTGGAGAAATTACCAAATTTGACACCTCTGATTATAAAGTGCATCTGGCAGCAGAAGTAAAAGGATTCCAGGGCAAAGATTATATGGACTTTAAGGCGGCAAAGAGAATGGAACTTTTCGCCCAGTATGCAGTGGCAGCCGCAAAGGAAGCAATCGAGCAGGCTGGCCTGGATATGGAGAAGGAAGATCCTTTCCGTGTAGGCTGTTCCATCGGTTCCGGTATTGGAAGCCTGCAGGCGGTAGAGAGAGAGCATACAAAACTGGTAGAAAAAGGACCAAACAGAGTAAATCCTCTGATGGTGCCTCTGATGATCTCTAACATGGCTGCAGGAAATGTATCTATTCAGTTCGGCCTGAAAGGAAAGAGCATCAATGTGGTAACCGCCTGTGCTACAGGAACCCACAGCATTGGCGAAGCCTACAGGAGTATCCAGGCAGGAGACGCAGACGTTATGGTAGCAGGTGGTACAGAGGCCAGTGTAACACCTCTGGGAATCGCCGGATTTACCGCTCTTACTGCTCTTTCCACGAACCCGGATCCAGCACGCTGCTCAGTTCCTTTTGATAAGGAGAGAAGCGGTTTTGTCATGGGTGAAGGATCAGGAGTGGTAGTTCTGGAAGAGCTGGAGCATGCGAAAAGGAGAGGCGCCAAGATCCTTGCAGAAGTCGTAGGATATGGAGCTACCAGCGATGCTTACCATATTACTTCTCCGGCAGAAGACGGAGAAGGCGCTGCAAAATGTATGGAATATGCCATCAATGAAGCGGGAATTCCTCTGGAAGAGGTAACTTATATCAACGCTCACGGAACCAGCACTCATCATAACGACCTGTTCGAGACAAGAGCCATTAAGAAATTATTCGGAGACCATGCTTATAAATTAAAGGTAAACTCTACAAAATCTATGATCGGACATCTTCTGGGCGCAGCAGGCGCTGTAGAATTTATTGCCTGTGTGAAAGAAATTGAAAACAGTTATATCCATGAAACTGTAGGATATCAGGTGCCGGACGAAGAGTGTGATCTGGACTATGTAACAGGACAGGGACAGGAAATGGAAATCGAATATGCCCTTTCCAATTCCCTGGGATTTGGAGGACACAACGCCAGCCTGCTGATCAAAAAATATCATGATTGATTGACGGAGGAGATACGATGGAATTAGAAAAAATCATTGAGTTAATTCATACAGTCAGCGAGTCAAACCTTACACAGTTTACCATGGAAGAGGGAAATCTGAAAATCTCCATGAAAACAGATAAACAGACGAAAGTTATTGCCTCACCCCAGGCGGCTGCAGCAGTTCCTGCCGCAATGGTTACAGAAACTGTACAGGCAGCAGTCCCTGCCCGGGAGAACGCTCAACAGACCCAGGAAGAGATTTTAGATGGAAATGTAGTAAAATCCCCTCTTGTAGGAACCTTCTATAATGCTCCTTCACCAGATGCGGAACCTTATGTAAAAGAAGGAGATACGGTGAAAAAAGGCCAGGTACTGGCTATTGTGGAAGCCATGAAACTGATGAATGAGATTGAATCGGAGTTCGACGGTACTGTAGAAAAGGTACTGGTATCCAACGAAGAAGTGGTTGAGTATGGACAGCCGCTGTTCGTGATCAAATAGGAGGGAAAGATAATGAAACTGACAACCAAAGAGATTATGGAGATCATTCCTCACAGACATCCGTTCCTGCTGGTGGACACCATTGAAGAAATGGAGCCGGGAGTAAGAGCCGTAGGAAGAAAATGTGTCACCTACAATGAGCCATTTTTTGCAGGACATTTCCCTCAGGAGCCCATTATGCCAGGAGTACTTCAGATTGAAGCTCTGGCTCAGGTTGGGGCAGTGGCAATTCTCAGCAAGCCGGAAAACAAGGGAAAGACCGCTTATTTTGGAGCCATTAACAATGCAAAATTTAAGAATAAAGTAGTACCGGGAGATGTACTGACTCTGGAAGTGGAGATCATTAAGGAAAAAGGTCCTGTAGGCATTGGAAAAGCAGTGGCCAAAAACCAGGATGGAAAAGTTACCGTAATGGGTGAAATGACCTTTATGATCGGGTAAAGGAGTGAAAGGTATGTTTCAGAAAATATTAATCGCAAACCGAGGAGAGATCGCAGTGCGGATCATCCGGGCCTGCAGAGAAATGGGGATCAAGACTGTGGCGGTTTATTCCGAAGCGGACAGAGACGCTCTCCATGCCCAGCTGGCCGATGAGGCAATCTGCATCGGTCCTGCTGCTCCTCAGGACAGCTATCTGAATATGGAAAGGATTTTAAGCGCTACAGTATCCACAAAGGCAGAGGCTATCCATCCAGGATTTGGATTTCTCTCTGAAAACAGCAGATTTGTAGAAATGTGTGAAAAATGTAATGTGGCCTTTATCGGTCCTTCTGCGGAGATCATCCATAAGATGGGAAACAAATCTGAAGCCAGAAAGACTATGATGGAGGCAGGAGTTCCTGTAGTGCCGGGTACAAAAGAGCCGGTGCACAATGTACAGGAAGCTCTGGAAGCTGCAAAAGAAATCGGTTTCCCCATTATGATAAAGGCTTCCTCAGGAGGCGGCGGAAAAGGAATGAGGGTTTCTGAGAGTCTGGAAGACTTTGAGGAAAACTTCAATACTGCCCAGAGAGAATCTGTAAATGCTTTTGCTGACGATACCATGTATCTGGAGAGATATGTCCGGGAGCCCAGACATATTGAGGTTCAGATTTTAGGTGATAAATTTGGAAATGTAGTCCAGCTGGGAGAGAGAGACTGCTCTATCCAGAGACGTCATCAGAAAATGATCGAAGAGTCCCCTTCCTGCGCCATTGACCAGGCTACCAGAGAAAAGATGGGAGAGACTGCAGTTAAAGCAGCCAAGGCCGTAGGCTATGAGAGTGCAGGAACCATTGAGTTCCTTCTGGACAAGTCCGGAGAATTTTTCTTTATGGAAATGAATACCAGGATCCAGGTAGAACATCCGGTGACAGAATTTGTCTCCGGCGTAGATCTGGTAAAAGAACAGATCCGTATTGCCGCAGGCCTGCCTCTTTCTGTAGAGCAGAAGGATATTGTTATGAGAGGCCATGCCATTGAGTGCAGGATTAACGCAGAAGATCCTTCCAGGAATTTTATGCCTTGTCCGGGAACCATTGAGAACATCCATCTTCCCGGGGGAAACGGTGTCCGGATCGATACCGCTGTATTTAACGGCTACCAGATTCCGCCCAACTATGATTCTATGATCATGAAAGTGATCGTGTACGATAAAGACCGGGCTTCTGCCATTGCAAAAATGAGAAGCACTCTGGGAGAGGTGGTCATTGAGGGAGTCCAGACAAATCTGGATTTCCAATACGATATTCTGAATCAAAAAGATTTTGTAGAGGGAAATGTAACCACCCACTTTATTCCAGAGCACTATGACATGGATTAAAGATTTAAGATAAAGGAGTCACGGAGATGTCCAGATTAAAGGATTTATTTAAAAAGTCTGCCAATGTACAGACACAGGAAGTACAAGGCGAAGAACAGAGGCAGGAACCGGAAGGGGCTCCTTCCGTGCCCGAAGGCCTGTGGGTAAAATGTCCCAAGTGCGGGGAGCTTTTATATAAAGAGGACGTAGTCAGTCATTATTATATCTGTCCGAAATGTAACGGGTATTTTCGTATTAAGGCAAAGACCAGGATCAAGATGGTGGCGGATAAGGGAAGTTTTACCGAATGGTGTACCGGCCTTGCCAACTCCAATCCCCTGGACTATCCGGAGTACGAAGAAAAAATCGCCCAGGTTCAGGCCAAGACCCATCTGGAAGAGGCTGTCCGCATCGGAGAAGCCAAAATTGACGGCCAGAGAGTGGTCCTGGGAGTCTGTGATGCCAGATTCCTTATGGGAAGTATGGGCCATGTAGTGGGTGAAAAGATCACACAATCTTTTGAGCGGGCTACACAGGAAAGACTTCCGGTAATCCTGTTCTGCTGTTCAGGCGGCGCCAGGATGCAGGAAGGGATCATTTCCCTTATGCAGATGGCAAAAACATCCGCAGCCATTAAACGTCACAGCGAAGCCGGCCTTCTTTACATTCCGGTGCTGACGGATCCTACCACAGGAGGGGTTACCGCCAGCTTTGCCATGCTGGGAGATATTATCCTGGCAGAACCGGGAGCCCTGATCGGCTTTGCCGGACCCA
Organism: Blautia sp. An46; assembly: GCF_002161645.1. Classification (NCBI taxonomy): domain Bacteria; kingdom Bacillati; phylum Bacillota; class Clostridia; order Lachnospirales; family Lachnospiraceae; genus Blautia; species Blautia sp. An46. Next base: position 362,780 of record NZ_NFIF01000001.1, read on the forward strand.
GAGTTATCGCTCAGACGATTGGACAGAAGCTGCCTGAGGGATTCCAGAGGTCTGAATTCCTGGTGGAACACGGAATTATCGATGGAATCGTAAGAAGAGAGAATCTGAAACAGACGTTGTCAAATCTTGTGAAACTCCATCAGAGGAATAAGGGCTATTGCCAGTTTTTGAGAATCAGCCTTCCAGAAGAAAATAAGGAAGAAAAGAAATCCAGGAAAAGAAAAAAAGAAAAAGAGATGACAGCCTGGGAAAAAGTAGAGGCGGCCAGGGATTCCAAACGCCTCACCAGTCTGGATTATATAGAAACCATTTTCGACAGTTTTATGGAACTTCACGGAGACCGGGCTTTCCGGGATGACGGAGCTGTTGTAGGGGGCCTGGCAGTATTAGACGGTCAGCCGGTAACGGTTATCGGTGTTCAGAAGGGAAGAAATACCAAGGATAATATTACCAGGAATTTCGGTATGCCTTCTCCGGAAGGATACAGAAAAGCCCTGCGTCTGATGAAGCAGGCAGAGAAATTTAACCGTCCGGTAATCTGTTTCATCGATACTCCGGGAGCTTTCTGCGGCATTGAAGCAGAAGAAAGAGGACAGGGAGAGGCCATTGCCAGAAATCTTCTGGAAATGTCTGATCTGAAAGTGCCGGTCCTTTCTATTGTAATTGGAGAAGGCGGCAGCGGCGGCGCTCTTGCCCTGGGAGTGGCAAATGAAGTATGGATGATGGAAAACGCTACTTATTCCATTCTTTCTCCGGAAGGCTTTGCATCTATTCTCTGGAAAGACAGCAAGAAGGCCAAAGAAGCTGCGGAAGTGATGAAGATCACGGCAAAAGACCTGCTGGAGCTGGGGATTGTGGAACAGGTAATCCCAGAAGATATTCCTGCCTGCAGGGATAACCTGGAAGAGCTGTCTAAAGATATGAAGAGCAGAATGATGGAATTTCTGGAAAAAGCAGAAGGCATGTCAGGAGAAGAGCTGGCAGCCCAGCGTTATGAGAGATTTCGGAAAATGTAAATAGTTGTAGAAAGGAGCTGCTGTATTTCTGCTGCCGGAGAATACATTCTCTGGATAAGACCATACGGCAGCTCTTTTTGGAAATGGAGAGTTAAATGGGTACAGGATTAAAAATCGGTGATTTAGAGGCGAGGATCCCTGTGATACAGGGAGGAATGGGAGTGGGAATCAGTCTTTCACGTCTGGCCGGCACTGTGGCGGCCAACGGCGGAATCGGTATTATCTCTACCGCTCAGATCGGGTGGCGGGAGCCGGATTTTTATCAAAACCCTTTTGAGGCCAACTACAGGGCCATGAAAAAAGAGCTGGCGGCAGCCAGAGAAATTGCCGACGGCGGTATTGTAGGTTTTAATATCATGGTAGCCACCCAGCGCTATGAAGAATATGTAAAAACAGCAGTAGAGGCAGGAGCAGATGTGATCATTTCCGGCGCGGGACTTCCGGTAGATCTGCCCAAATATACAGAGGGTTCTTTTGTAAAAATCGCCCCGATAGTCTCTTCTGTGAAATCTCTCAATGTTCTTATCAGAATGTGGGAGAGAAAATATAACCGATATCCGGATTTTGTGGTAATTGAAGGGCCAAGTGCGGGTGGGCATCTGGGCTTTTCTTTAGAGGAGCTGGAGACTTTTACCCAGGAGCCCTATGACCAGGTGATCCGGGGTATTATTGGCAAAACCAGAGAATATGCAAAAAAAGCTGGAAGAGAAATCCCTGTGGTGGTAGCCGGAGGAATTTTCGACGGAGAAGATATGAAGCACGCGCTGTCTCTGGGGGCAGACGGCGTCCAGGTGGCTACCCGGTTTGTCACTACTGAAGAGTGTGACGCAGCGCCAGCCTACAAAGAAGCTTATATTAAGGCAAAAAAAGAAGATATCTGCATTGTGAAAAGTCCTGTGGGCATGCCAGGCCGGGCCATCCACAATGCCTTTATCGACAAAACCCAGAAAGAAAAATGCAGGATCAAACACTGTTATCATTGTATTACCACCTGTGATCCCGCAAAGATCCCCTACTGCATCACTCAGGCTTTAGTTAATGCTGCAGAAGGAAAACTGGACCAGGCTCTGCTGTTCTGCGGGGAGAACGCCTATCGGTGTGATAAGATCGAGAAGGTTAAGAATATTATGGAAGAATTTGACCGGGCAAATCAAGAGAGATAGAAGAAAAAGACCAGTCCATATAAATCCGGGGCTTTATAAAAGCATGGATTTTACGGACAGGTCTTTTTTTAGTTGTAATGCTTTTGGCGAGACGGTATACTATCCATAAGTAAGGCAGGCGATTTCACGGAAAATACTGTCGGTGGAATACGAGGATATCCGAAAGTATGGACTTTGTTTTTTAAAGGAGTGTCTGCTCATGGAGAAGGTTTAAGCGAAATTATATTAAAGAATGGGAGGAAAAAACTATGTTCCATATCAGTAATTTTACCAACAATGATGATATCAATGTACTGGACTCTATGGGGCCTTTTACTGTGATCGAATACGCACGGGATCTCAGCGTAGCTCCAACCAACGCCATGGCGGCCTATTTCTGCAATGCCATGAATGTGCGGAAGCGCCAGGTTATGTGTGATCTGAGCCAGGCAAATGTGACGGTCCAGTCCGGAGCTATGCAGTGGATGGTGGGAAATGTAAAAGCCACCACAGGGATTAAGGGAGTTGGCGATCTGCTTGGGAAGGCAGTCAGAGGAAAGGTGACAGGAGAGTCGGCTATAAAGCCGGAATATACAGGAGATGGGGTTATGGTATTGGAGCCAACCTATAAGCACATAATCCTTCTGGATGTAGACGAATGGAACGGTTCAGTAGTCCTGGATGACGGCATGTTCCTGGCCTGCGACGCGAATCTCCGGCATAAGGCAGTAATGCGTTCCACCCTTTCTTCTGCAGCAGCAGGCAATGAGGGGCTGTTTAATCTGGGGATCGTAGGAAGCGGAGTCTTATGTCTGGAATCCCCCTGTCCCAAGGAAGAACTGGTGGAAGTGACCCTTCGGGATGATGTGATCAAGATCGACGGCAACATGGCAGTGGCCTGGAGCGGCAGCCTGGACTTTACTGTGGAGAGGTCAGGAAGATCCCTGATGGGTTCCGCTGTGTCCGGAGAAGGTCTGGTAAATGTTTACCGAGGGACAGGTAAGGTATTGTTTGCTCCGGTGAGATAGAGAAAGACAGAAATGATTTTTCTTTTTTTAACCTTGCAAAAGAAAAACAGGTTATGTATAATTTGTGCAGTGGGGTATATGGTTGCGGACCGCATACCCCCTTTCCATGTTTAATTATAAGGCTTCACAGTATTCAATAGATAAGGAGAGAAAAGAATGAGTAAAGTAAGAACAAGATTTGCCCCCAGCCCTACCGGAAGGATGCATGTGGGAAATTTAAGGACTGCACTGTACGCTTATCTCATTGCAAAGCATGAGGGAGGAGATTTCATCCTGCGTATTGAGGACACTGACCAGGTACGTTTTGTAGAAGGGGCCCTGGATATCATTTACCATACCCTGGAGGAGACAGGACTGAAACATGACGAAGGTCCGGATAAAGACGGAGGCTGCGGTCCTTATGTCCAGAGTGAGAGAAACGCCCAGGGCATCTATCTGAAATATGCAAAGCAGCTGATTGACCAGGGAGACGCTTATTACTGCTTCTGTACTAAGGAGAGACTGGAATCCTTAAAGACAAACATTGAAGGAAAAGAAGTGGCTATGTATGACAAGCACTGCCTTCACTTAAGCAAAGAAGAAGTAGAAGCAAAACTGGCTGCAGGAGAGCCCTATGTCATCCGGTTTAACATGCCGGTGGAGGGGACAACCACTTTCCACGATGATATTTACGGAGACATTACTGTGCCTAATAATGAGCTGGATGACCTGATCCTGATCAAATCTGACGGATATCCTACCTACAACTTTGCAAATGTAGTAGACGACCATCTGATGGGGATCACTCATGTAGTAAGAGGTAACGAATACCTCTCCTCTTCACCAAAATATAATCGTATTTATGAGGCTTTTGGCTGGGAAGTTCCTACCTATGTACACTGCCCTCTGATTACCAATGAAGAGCATAAAAAGCTTTCCAAACGTTCCGGCCATTCTTCCTATGAAGACCTGGTAGAACAGGGATTCCTTACAGAGGCCATTGTAAATTATGTGGCGCTTCTGGGATGGTGTCCTGAGGATAATCGTGAGATCTTCTCACTGGAGGAACTGGTAGAAGCCTTTGACTACCGCCATATGAGCAAGTCTCCGGCAGTTTTTGATGTGCAGAAGCTTCGGTGGATGAACGGAGAGTATATGAAGGCTATGGACTTTGACAAGTTCTATGACATGGCGCTGCCCTATATCCAGAAAACCATTACAAGAGACATTGACCTTAAGAAGATCGCTGCCATGGTGAAGACCAGGATTGAAGTATTCCCGGATATTCCGGAGCTGATCGATTTCTTTGAACAGGTGCCGGAATACGATGTTTCCATGTATACCCATAAAAAGATGAAGACAAATCCGGAGCTTTCTTTAGAAGTGCTGGAGAAGATCATTCCTGTGCTGGAAAATCAGGAAGACTACAGCAATGATGCTCTCTATGAACTGCTCTGCGGATTTGCCAAGGAGAATGGATACAAGAACGGTCAGATCCTCTGGCCTATCCGTACAGCTCTTTCCGGAAAGCAGATGACTCCTGCAGGAGCTACGGAAATCCTGGAGGTTCTGGGCAAAGAAGAAAGCCTTAAGAGACTGCAGGCTGCCGTGGAAAAACTTCGCTGAGCTGTAAGGAGGAAGAAAGCAGCAGACTATGAAGATGAACAGTGCCCAGGAAAAGGCGGTCAGGCATTTTAAAGGACCTATGATGCTGCTGGCAGGTCCGGGATCCGGCAAGACCGCTACCATGACCAGAAGAGTTGAGTATCTTCTGGAAAACTATCAGGTAAATCCGGGAAATATTCTGGTGGTGACCTTTACAAAGGCCGCCGCCAGAGAAATGAAAGACAGATTTGAGAAACTCTGTGAAGAGGCCGGGCTGAAGGCGGATTACCGCCGGGTGACTTTTGGTACCTTTCACGGAGTTTTTTACGGAATCCTCCGCCATGCTTATCACCTCACAGGGAAAAATATCCTCAGTGAAGAGCGAAAGTATGAGATGCTTAAAGAAATTGCTTATGGAAAGCACCTGGAAATCGAAGATGAGAAGGACTTTTTCCAGGGACTATCCCAGGAGATCAGCCAGGTAAAAAATACCAGGATTCCTCTGGAACATTATTACTCTGCCAACTGCCCTGATGAGATTTTTCGGAGCATTTATATTGCCTATGTAAATCGCTGCCGCCGGGGCAGACTTCTGGATTTTGACGATATGCTCCTTTACTGCTATGAGCTTCTGGACCAGAGGGAGGATATCCGCCGGGGATGGCAGGGAAAATTTCAGTATATCCTGGTAGACGAATTCCAGGATATTAATAAACTTCAGTATGATATTGTAAAAATGCTGGCAGCGCCTCAGAACAATCTCTTCATTGTAGGTGACGACGACCAGTCTATTTATGCCTTCCGGGGAGCCAGACCGGAGATCATGATGAATTTCCCAAAAGATTTCCCTAAAGTCCAGACAGAACTTCTTTCCTGCAATTACCGTTCTACCCCACAGATCCTGGAGGCGGCGGGAAAAGTGATTGCCGGGAATAAGAAAAGATTCCGGAAAAAGATTTATACAGAAAATCAGCCGGGACCGGTGCCGGTGATCAAAAAGTTTGAAAAGGGACGGGAAGAAGAGCTTTATGTAAAAGACTGTATTCAGAAGGCCAGAAAAGAGGGGTGTCCTTACGAGGAGATGGCAGTTCTTTATCGGACCAATTCCGGCGCCAGATTCCTGGTGGAGATTCTGCTGGAGTACCAGATTCCCTTTCAGATGCGGGACAGTCTTCCCAATCTTTTCGACCACTGGATTGCCCAAAATATGATTTCTTATATGAAGCTGGCTATGGGAGACAGAAGCCGTAAGGAATTTCTCCAGGTCATGAACCGGCCCAACCGCTACATATCCAGAGAAGCCTTGGATGCAGAGACCGTTTCCTTTGAAGAACTGCGGTGGTTCTATGAGGATAAGGAATGGATGTGTGACAGGATTGACCGTATGGAGGAGGATCTGAAGACTCTAAAGGCTATGACGCCTTATGGAGCCATTAATTATATCCGCTATGGAGTAGGCTATGAAGAGTTTCTAAAAGACTATGCCTCCTATCGAAAACTCCGTACCGAGGAGCTTTACGAGGTATTGGATGAACTGGCAGAAAGTGCAAAGGGATATAAGACCTTTGAAGAATGGTTTACTCATATTGCCCAGTATACGGAAAAGCTGAAGGAACAGGCTAGACAGCAGAATACAGAAAAAGAAGGCGTAGTAATCTCTACCCTTCACAGTGCCAAAGGCCTGGAATTTGACCGGGTTTTTATTATGGATGTAAATGAAGGGATCATTCCCTACCGGAAAGCAGCAGGAGAGAGCGATGTGGAGGAAGAACGCCGCCTTCTCTATGTAGGGATGACCAGGGCCAGAAAGGAACTTTCCCTTTTCTATGTGGGAGAGCGCCATGAGAAGAAGCTGGAGCCTTCCAGGTTCCTTTTGGAATCTAGTCTGGTGGAAAGGAGTAAGGAACTGTGAAGCCGGGAGTAATTTATCTCTATGTAGGAAAAGTGGAAGAGTGGACCAGAGAATGGAAAGAGGAGAAGAACCGGGAAAGCCTCTGTGGCCGGCTTCTTCTCCTTTGTGGCCTTCAGGAATTGGGCTATGACAGTTTGTTTTCAAGAAATAAAGACCGGAAACAACTGCTAAAAGCCTTGGATGCTTCACTGAAAAAAGGCCCCTACGGGAAGCCATACCTGGCAGGACATCCGGAAATTCATTTTAACATCAGTCATTCAGGGGGCTATGGAGTCTGTGCGATTTCTTCTATGCCCTGTGGGGTAGACATTCAGGAAAAACGGGCCGTAAGGTCCCAGAGAATGATAGAACGGACCATGAACGCCCAGGAGCAGCGACAAATTCTGGAGGCTGAAGACAGTACCAAGGAGTTTATCAAACTCTGGACCTACAAGGAAAGCTGCATCAAGCTTTCCGGAGAAGGACTCCGTCAGGATATGAGAACCCTGAAGGCGCCTGCCTGCCACCAGTTCTTCTGGCTGGAAAAAGATCTGGCCGGCTGTGTGGCCGCAGAAGAACCTTTTCAGCTGGAAATCCGGCACCTATATCCGAGAGAGAAAGAGGCATAAAAAAGGATTGTCCTCATATATATATCTTAAAAAGAGGTGAGGACAATGAAACAGGAAGAAATCGCAAAACTATTTCCTGCCCATATCCGGCAGGCTCTGCTGGCAGCTCATTTTGACATGGAGCAGCTCTATGAAATACGGCTCCGTGTCAATGCTCCTCTGATACTGATTTATCAGGGAAAGGAGTATTTTCTCAGAAAAGATGGGGAATTCTCACGGGAGGAATCCCAGGGCTGCTTTGTAAAGGCAGAAGATCTGAAAGAAACCATGGAATATGTGAGCAGCTATTCCATGTATGCATTTGAAGAGGAAATCCGCCAGGGGTTCATTACCATTCAGGGTGGACACCGGGTGGGCATTGCAGGAAAGACTGTCCTGGAAGGGGACAGGATCAAAAGCGTAAAATACATATCTTATATGAATCTCAGGCTGTCACACCAGATAAAAGGCTGTGCTTCGCCAATACTTCCCTATATTATCAAAAACGGCAGAATCTGCCATACACTGATCATTTCCCCGCCCAGGTGCGGAAAGACCACCCTGCTCCGTGACCTGATCCGTCAGGTCAGCAGCGGCAGTCCTTATATGCCAGGAGTGTCTGTGGGAGTGGTAGATGAAAGATCAGAAATCGGAGGTTCCTATCAGGGAATCCCCCAAAATGACCTGGGAATCCGTACCGATGTCCTGGACTGCTGTCCAAAAGCCGAAGGCATGATGATGCTTATCCGTTCCATGTCTCCAGAGGTAGTGGCAGTAGACGAGCTGGGAGACTATGAGGACATCCACGCCATTGAGTCAGTGATCCACTGCGGCTGTAAACTTTTTGCCACAGTCCATGGCAGTTCTGTGGAGGACATTAAGAGAAAACCCCTTATGCAGAGACTGGTCCGGGAGAGAATCTTTGAGAGGTATATTGTTCTCCACCATCAGGACCGGGCAGGAAGGGTAAAAGCCATCTTTGACGAGAGAGGCACCAGCCTTTTTGACTGGAAACGAAAACAGGGAATCCTATGCTGAAAGCAGTGGGAGCCCTTCTGGTGATTCTTTCCTGCGGAGCCATGGGCTATGGAAAAAGTCTGAGTTATACCAAAAGGCAGAGAGAACTGGAGGAGATACAGAAAATGCTGTATTTTCTTCTGGGAGAGATCACTTACCGCAGGGAAGCTCTGCCAGAGGCTATGGTCCGGGTGGCGGACAAGATCCGCCCTCCTCTTTCAGATTTTCTCAGAGAAGTATCCAGAGCGGCAAAGGAATACCAGGGAGAGCGGTTTTCCAAGATTTTTTCTCAGAAAGCAGAGAAATATCTAAAGGAGACCAGCCTAACGAAAACAGATTTGGAGGAATTTATCCGCCTGGGAGAGGACCTGGGATATATGGATATTACCATGCAGGAAAATACCATAAATCTGTATCTGGAGGAATTGAAAGGAGAGATCCTAAAAACAGAGAAAGAAGGGCCGGCCAGGAAAAAAATGTATCAGGCCCTGGGGCTTATGGCAGGAATGTTTCTGGCGATCATGCTGGTATGAAAAGGAGTCATGATGGGGGATGAAGGAAGTGAGAGCAGGGAGGAAAGAGCGTGGAGGTTAGTTTACTGTTTAAAATAGGTGCGGTGGGAATTCTGGTATCTGTGCTCTGCCAGATACTGAAACACAGCCAGAGAGAGGAACTGGCCTTTCTCACCAGTCTGGCAGGTCTGGTGCTGGTGCTGTTCTGGATCCTGCCTTATATTTATGACTTGTTTCGGACAATACAGGAATTATTTGCACTGTAAGGGGGATTGAGGATGGAAGTGGTGAGAATCGTCATGCTGGGGATGACAGGGGTGCTTCTGGGTCTTTTCCTGAAAGGAACAAGACCGGAATATTCTGTCTATCTCAGCCTGGCAGCAGGAATCCTGATCTTTTTCTATATGACGGATAAGCTTTCCTACCTTTTTTCCTCTGTGATGAAAATACAGGATTATCTCCCAGTGGATATCCAATATCTTACTACTCTTTTGAAAATCATAGGGATTACTTATATCGGACAGTTTTCTTCCGGAATCTGCAAAGATGCAGGTTATGGTTCTATAGGAGCTCAGATAGAGATCTTTACCAAGCTTTATATTATGGTCCTGTCTATGCCAGTGCTTCTGGCACTTATGGAAGCCATTCACGGCTTCCTGTCATGAGAAGAAAGAACAGACAAAAGAGGACAGACCTTCCGGCAGGGATTCTTCTGACAATGCTGGCTATGCTGCTTTTTTCCATACCTGTTTCGGCAGCTGATGAAGCCCTTCGGGAAGAGCAGAGTGACAATTCCCAGACAGAAGAAGATCTGCTCAAGGAACAGGAGAAAAGTCAGGAAGCTCTTTTGAAGGGATTGGAACTGGGAGAGATGCAGGAGACAGTAAATGAACTGTTGGGAGAGGAGACTTTTAGTGTTCGCCAAGCTCTGGAGAAGATACTTGCCGGAGAAGAAGTATTTACCCCAGACTTTGTTCTGGAAACAGTCAGAGGATTTTTGTATGAGCATCTGCTGGCAGACCGGGAGGTGCTTTTTCAGGTAGTGCTGCTGGTAATCCTGGCGGCGCTGTTTGCCAATTTTACCAATGTGTTTTCCGGCAGTCAGGCAGGAGAAGCCAGTTTCTACATTGTATATATGCTTCTCCTGGCGCTTCTGATCCACTCCTTCGGAGAACTTAGTGCAGAGCTGTCCGGGAGTCTGGAGGACCTGACTGCTTTTATGCAGGCCCTTATGCCATCCTATTTTCTGGCAGTGACGGCAGCTTCCGGGACAGCCACTGCAATGGTCTTTTACGAAATGGTTTTTGGGGTCATCTATCTGACCCAGGTACTTCTTTTAAAAGCAGTGATTCCCGGTATCCAGGCCTATGTGATCATAGAGCTGATCAACTATCTGCATAAAGAAGACTTCCTTTCAAAGCTGGCAGACCTGCTGAAAACCATTTTGGAATGGACCATGAGAACTATTACAGCGGTGGTTATTGGTATGGAGCTGATCCAGAATATGGTCAGTCCGGCCCTGGATTCACTGAAGAGGGATGCGCTGGGAAAGACGGCGGCTTCCATTCCCGGTATAGGAAATGTGATCAACGGGGCCACGGAAGTAGCCCTTGGAACAGCAGTACTGATCCGCAACTGCCTTGGCGTTATGGGAATTGTGGTTTTAGTGCTGCTGGGCCTTCCTCCTGTCATTAAACTGGCGATGAACTCCCTTGTTTATAAACTCCTGGCGGCTCTGCTCCAGCCGGTTTCTGACAGACGGATGACAGGCTGCCTTTCTGCCATGGGAGAAGGCTGCAGGCTCCTTCTGAAAGTGCTGCTTACCCTGGAACTCCTTTTGTTGATCACCATTGCTATTTTGTCAGTATCTTTCATATCTCATTAAGGGGGCACGGAGATGGCGGAAAGTATTTATTCCTGGATACAGAATCTGGCCTGTTTTTTTATACTGGCCTCTGCGGTGATGCATTTTCTGCCGGAAAACAGCTACAAAAAGTACGTGCAGTTTTATATGGGGCTGCTGCTGATCCTGGTGATCCTCTCCCCGGCTTTCCAGTTTACCGGTCTGGAGGAAGAGATTGACAGCTTTGTGAAAGAATTCCAGGATTCCCGGACAGACAGGGAAGAGTGGCAGAAAAAAGCCCAGGACTGGGAGGAGTCCTGGAATGAAGACAATGAAGGGGAAGTCATAGAAGGGCAGGAGGTGATTCCATGAAACCTTTGGAAAAATGGATGAAGAAGGAAAATCTGGGAGTCCTGCTTTTAGTTGGGCTGTTACTGCTGGTTATTGCCCTCCCCACCAGACAGGAAAATGAAAATACCATTACAGAGGAGAATACCCAGGAGACAGACCAGGGTCTTCAGGAACAGGATTGGCAGACTAAGATGGAGGAACGGCTGGTGGAGGTGCTGGAGCAGGTTCAGGGAGTGGGAAAGGCAGAAGTATTCCTTACCTGCGAAGGCACCCAGGAAAAGGTTGTGGAAAAGGATGAGACAGAGACCGTCTATGAGCGGGATTCCAGAGGAAATCAGACCCCTTATGTATCTGCGGAAATCTATCCCCAGGTCACAGGAGTTCTGGTAGTGGCTCAGGGCGGAGATGACCCGGTAGTGATCCAAAATATTCAGGAGGCTGTCCAGGTATTATTTCAGGTAGAAGCCCATAAAATTAAAGTAATGAAAATGAATTAGAGGAGAATGTCTATGAAAAAAATCTTCAAGAAAAATCAGGTTATCATTACGGCCCTGGCCATTATGATCGCTGTGGCGGGATACATTAATTACTCAGACAATCATCTGGGAATGGACAGCGCCCTGGAAAACCTGGGGAGTGATGGGGAGGATACTGCCCAGACAGCCTCAGATACAGAGGGGATTGTAGAAGAGATTGACAGCCTGGACTATGACCTGACAGATGAGACGGCTCTGCTGGAAGAAAACAGCCAGGCTGCTCAGGGAGAAGATGGCACTCAGGAAGATGCCGACACCCAGGAGACAGAAAGCCAGGCAGTAGAAGCTCAGGAGGGAACGGACACTGCAGACGCTTCCAGTGGGGATACTGCCCAGACAGAGACTCCCGGAGAAGCAGTACTTACCGGCGCTTCTAATTTTGCCGCCCAGGCAAAGGTGAGCAGAGAACAGGTCCGCTCTGCCAATAAGGAGACCCTTTTAGAAATCATCAACAATGAAAATCTGGGAGATGAGCAGAAGCAGGAAGCAGTAAACTCTATGGTAAATATGACAGACCTGGCAGAGCAGGAAGAGGCAGCAGAACTGCTTTTAGAGGCCCAGGGCTTTACTGATGTGGTAGTAAACCTTACGGGAGAAAGCGCAGACGTAATTGTGCCTCAGGCCTATATGGAAGATGCCAGCAGAGCCCAGATCGAGGATATCGTAAAGCGGAAGACCAGCGTTCCTGTGGAAAATATTGTGATCACACCTTTAGAAGAAGGAACCGGGACAAATGAGTAAAAGGCCCTTGACACCTTTCTGAGGGTATACTACAATAGCGTCAGTGTGCAATTTTGGAGAAAACAACACCTTTAAAATAGAGAAGGAGGGCCAACAGTGGCTGACTATACCAAAGAAATATCAAAAAGACGTACATTTGCAATTATTTCTCATCCGGATGCCGGAAAGACCACTCTGACAGAAAAATTCCTCCTCTACGGAGGAGCCATTAATCTGGCAGGAAGCGTTAAGGGAAAGGCGACTGCCCGTCATGCGGTTTCAGACTGGATGGAAATTGAAAAGGAGAGAGGTATTTCCGTTACCTCCTCTGTGCTGCAGTTTAACTATGACGGTTACTGCATCAACATATTGGATACCCCAGGACATCAGGATTTCTCAGAAGATACCTACCGTACCCTTATGGCAGCAGACTCTGCAGTCATGGTCATTGACGCATCAAAAGGTGTGGAAGCCCAGACCAGAAAGCTTTTTAAGGTATGCGCTATGCGGCATATTCCTATCTTTACTTTTATCAATAAGATGGATAGAGATGCCAATGACACCTTTGACCTATTAGACGATATTGAAAAAGAACTGGGAATCCCTACCTGTCCGGTAAACTGGCCTATTGGTTCCGGAAAAAAATTCCGGGGAGTTTATGACCGGGAGACCAGAAAAGTCCTGACTTTTTCAGATACTATGAAAGGTACCAAGGAAGGTATCGAGGAAGAAGTAGGGATTGAAGAAGCCCGTCTGGATGAAGTCATTGATCCGGATCAGAAGGAACAGCTTCTAGAAGAAATCGAGCTGCTGGATGGAGCCAGTGCAGAGTTTGACCAGGAAAAGGTAGACAGAGGAGCACTGTCCCCAGTGTTTTTTGGTTCCGCGCTTACCAACTTTGGCGTGGAGACCTTTCTGAAACATTTTCTGAAAATGACTTCCTCTCCCCTGCCAAGAATGTCAGATGAGGGAGAGATCGATCCCATGGATCCGGATTTTTCTGCATTTGTCTTTAAGATCCAGGCAAACATGAACAAGAATCACAGGGACCGTATTGCATTTATGCGGATCTGCTCCGGAAAGTTTGAAGCCTCAGCAGAGGTTTACCATGTCCAGGGAAATAAGAAAATGCGTCTGTCCCAGCCTCAGCAGATGATGGCTCAGGACCGCCATGTGGTAGACGAAGCCTATGCAGGAGATATCATCGGCGTATTTGACCCGGGAATCTTTTCTATTGGTGACACGGTCTGTGCTCCGGGAAGAAAAATCCAGTACGAGGGAATCCCCACTTTTGCTCCGGAACATTTCGCCAGAGTACGGCTTTTGGACAGTATGAAGAGAAAACAGTTTGTAAAAGGCATCAACCAGATTGCCCAGGAAGGCGCTATCCAGATTTTCCAGGAAATCATGGGAGGCATGGAAGAAATCATTGTAGGGGTAGTAGGTGTGCTCCAGTTTGACGTGCTGAAATACCGTCTGGAAAATGAATACAATGTGGATATCCGTCTGGAGTCTCTGCCTTATGAGCACATCCGCTGGATTGAAAATAAGGAAGAAGTGGATGTGAAGAAGCTTACAGGAACCTCTGATATGAAGAAGGTTATGGACCTGAAAGGAAATCCGCTGCTTCTGTTTATCAACAGCTGGAGCATTGGAATGACCTTAGACAGAAATGAAGGTTTAAAGCTTGCAGAATTTTCGAAAAACTGAGAATAGGAAGGAAAAGCGGTTTTTTGCGGGAAAAGCAAAAAACCGCTTTTAATTTTCTATGGCTTTTGGTATAATAAATCACAGGATATTTCCTGTTAGGAGGTAGAGATTATGGCGGAAGACAGAAACGTATATAAGATACATGACAACGGCTCTCTTGGAGAAGTGCAGATCGCCGATGAGGTAGTGGCCATCATCGCCGGACTGGCTGCCACAGAGGTAGAGGGTGTGGATTCCATGGCTGGAAATATTACCAACGAACTGGTAGGAAAGCTGGGTATGAAGAACCTTTCCAAAGGCGTGAAGGTAGACGTACTGGAGGATGTGGTATGTGTAGACCTGGCTTTGAATATTAAATATGGATACAATATCCTGGAAACAAGCAAGACTGTTCAGGAGAGAGTGAAGGCAGCTATCGAAAATATGACAGGGCTGACCGTTTCCGATGTAAACGTACGCATTGCCAGCGTGGAGATCGAAAAGACCAAATAGTAGTTCATTGACAAGTAAACATCTAAAAGAGCAGAGAGGTAAGGTGTCTTTTTTAGAGGCACCTTTTTCTTTTGAAGGAGGAAACCATGGGAAGAAGAGAAATGAGAGAACATATCTTTAAGCTTCTGTTTTTAAGGGAGTTTAATGAGGCTGAGGAAATGCCTCAGCAGATAAAGCTGTATTTCGACGCTATGGAGGAGCTGGCTCCCACAGAGCAGGCCTACATGGAAGACAAGTATGGAAAGGTACAGGAACATCTGGAGGAGATCGACAACATATTAAACGAAAAATCCACAGGCTGGAAGACAAAGAGAATGAGCAAGGTAGATTTAAATATCCTTCGTCTGGCTGTATATGAGATGAAATATGATGAGGATGTTCCGGTGAAAGTGGCCATCAATGAAGCTGTGGAGATCAGCAAGACCTTTGGAGGAGAGGATTCCGCCTCCTTTATTAACGGAATTCTGGGAAAAGTAGCAAGAGAGGCATTATGAACAGTATCTATTCCGTAGGACAGGTCAATACTTATATTAAAAACATGTTTAACCAGGATTTTATGCTGAACCGGATCTATATCAAGGGAGAGGTGTCCAACTGTAAGTATCATACCTCAGGACACATTTATTTTTCCCTGAAGGATGAGACGGGGACCATATCCTGTGTGATGTTTGCCGGCCAGAGAAAAGGCCTGGCCTTTCCTATGAAAGACGGAGACCGGGTGGTGGCAGGAGGCAGCGTCAGCGTTTATGAAAGAGACGGAAAGTACCAGCTCTATGCCAGAGAGATTACCCTGGAGGGGGCGGGACTTCTCTATGAGAGATTTCTGGCCCTGAAAAAAGAACTGGAAGAAATGGGAATGTTTGCCCAGGAATACAAACAGCCTATTCCCAAATACGCCCGGAAAGTAGGAGTGGTCACTGCTCCTACCGGTGCTGCCATACAGGATATCCGGAACATTGCAGGAAGACGGAATCCCTATGTGCAGCTTGTCCTTTACCCGGCCCTTGTCCAGGGAGATGGGGCTGTTCAGAGCATTGTAAAGGGAATTCAGACCCTGGACAGACTGGGCGTAGATGTTATAATTGTAGGAAGAGGAGGAGGCTCCATAGAAGATTTATGGGCCTTTAATGAAGAGGCAGTGGCCAGAGCAATCTTTGACTGCCGGACTCCGGTAATTTCCGCTGTGGGTCATGAGACAGATACCACCATTGCAGATTATGTGGCGGACCTGCGGGCCCCCACTCCTTCCGGCGCTGCAGAACTGGCAGTAGCAGATATACGGACATTTTTTGATTCTCTGGAGAATTACCAAAGAAAAATGGACAGAGCTATGGAAAACAGGCTTCTGATGTTGAGACAAAATCTGAAGTATTATCAGACCCGGCTGGAACATGGCAGCCCCCGGTACAGGATTCAGGAAATGAGGACCCGGCTCATGGATATCGAAGAAAAGCTGGAGACCTCTATGAAAAATCAGATTTATCTGGCAAGACAGAGGCTGGATATTTATATCGAGCGGATGAAAGGCCTGTCTCCTTTGGACAAACTGAATCAGGGCTTTTCCTATGTAGAAGACAAGCAGAGACATGCAGTGACCAGCATTACCCAGGCAGAAGTAGGAGACCGGCTGGTCATCCGGGTCACAGACGGTTCTCTGGAGACGGAGGTAAAGAGCAAAAAGCAGGAAGAGAGGAGCGTAAAAAATGGAACAGACAGAAAATAGCAGACAGGAGACCACCATTGAAGAGTCCCTCAAAGAACTGGATGACATCGTGGAAAAGCTGGAGAGCAGAGAAATTTCTCTGGAGGAGTCTTTTACTATGTACCAGAAAGGTATGGAGCTTTTAAAGCAGTGCAGTGGAAAAATCGACAAAGTCGAGAAAAAAATGCTGAAAATAAATGAAGATGGTGATCTAAGTGAATTTTAGAGATGAGTTGGAAAAAAGAACAGAGAGAGCGGAGCAGGTCATCGGGAAATTTCTTCCTGCTGAAGAGGGCTTTTCAAAAAATCTCATAAAGGCCATGAATTACAGCATGGAGGCAGGGGGGAAGCGGCTCAGGCCTATTTTCCTGGGAGAGATGTATCAGGTCTGCGGCGGAGAGGGAGAACTGGCAGAACCTTTTATGGCAGCAATTGAGATGATACACACACACTCCCTGATCCATGATGATCTCCCTGCTATTGATAATGATGAATACCGCCGGGGAAAAAAGACTACACATGTGGTTTTCGGAGAATCTGCGGCTATTCTGGCAGGTGACGCTCTTTTAAACTACGCCTATGAAACGGCCTTCCGGGCTTTTGGCATGGCAAAAGATGATAAAGCCCTTAGAAGGGCGGCCAGAGCTTTGGAAATCCTGGGAAAAAAGACCGGGATCCGGGGAATGTTAGGGGGCCAGGGAGTAGATGTGGAGAATGACGGAAAGCCTTTAACGAGAGAGATGCTGGAATATATATACATTAATAAGACTTCAGCCCTTATTGAAGCCTCACTTATGGCAGGCGCCGCCCTGGCAGGTATGGAAGACCTGGAAAAGATAGAAACTATCGGCAGATATATCGGCCTGGCTTTTCAGATTCAGGATGATATCCTGGATGTAACGGGAAACCAGGAAGAGCTTGGCAAGCCGGTGGGAAGTGATGAAAAAAATCATAAGACAACCTATGTTACGCTGGAAGGAATGGAAAAAGCGGGTCAGGAAGTGGAAAATCTGACAGAGGAAGCCCTGAAGCTCCTTGATGAGCTGCCAGGGGACACGGAGTTCTTAAAAGAACTGTTTCTTTCTCTGTGTACCCGCAGAAAATAGAGGTGCATAGCCCATGCTGTTAGATGAAATAAAGAAAGAAAACGATATAAAGAATATACCTCTGGAGCAGCTTCCCCAGCTTGCAGGGGAGATCCGGACCTTTCTTCTGGAGCATTTAAGCAAAACAGGAGGCCATCTGGCTTCGAATCTGGGGGCAGTAGAACTGACTATGGCCCTCCACTATGTGCTCTGTCTCCCTGAGGATAAGATTATCTGGGATGTGGGACACCAGTCCTACACCCATAAAATCCTTACAGGGAGAAAAGAAGGATTCGAACATCTCCGTATGCTGGGAGGAATGAGCGGATTTCCCAAGCGGAGTGAAAGTCCCTGTGATTCTTTTGACACAGGACACAGCTCCACTTCTATCTCAGCGGGAATGGGGTATGTGTGTGCCAGAGATCTGAATAAAGAGAACTATCAGGTGGTTTCTGTTATCGGAGACGGAGCCCTGACAGGAGGCATGGCCTATGAAGCCCTGAACAATGCCTCACAGCTGAAATCTAATTTTATCATTGTGCTCAACGACAATGAAATGTCTATCTCCAAGAATGTGGGAGGAATCTCCAGTTATCTGGGAAACCTGCGCACTGCGGAAGGGTATAATGACCTGAAAATTGAAGTGAAAAAAGGGCTGAACCGGATTCCGGGAATCGGACCTGCCACAGTGAAGAAAATCCACAAAGCGAAAGACAGTATGAAAAGGCTGCTCATTCCGGGGATGTTTTTTGAAGATATGGGCATTACTTATCTGGGCCCTATAAATGGACATGATTGTGCCAGAATGATCCAGGTATTCCAGGAGGCCAGGAAAATCCAGGGCCCGGTGCTGGTTCATGTAAAGACGGAAAAAGGAAGAGGTTATGAGCCGGCTATGCGCCATCCGGCCAGATTCCACGGTACCGCTGCTTTTGACCTGGAGCATGGAATTCCTTTAAACAAAAATGGAAAAGCCAACTACACCGATATTTTTTCTACAGTTATGCGGAAATTCGGAGACCGGGAGGAAAAGGTGGTAGCTGTTACCGCTGCAATGCCTGATGGAACCGGACTGAAAAGATTCCGTAATATGTTCCCGGACAGATTCTTTGATGTGGGGATTGCAGAGGAACATGCAGTGACCTTTGCCGCAGGACTGGCTCTGGGAGGCCTGATACCGGTGGTGGCGGTTTATTCTTCTTTCCTTCAGAGAGCCATTGACCAGATCATAGAAGATGTGTGTCTCCAGAAACTTCATGTGATCTTTGCCGTAGACCGGGCAGGATTAGTGGGAAGCGACGGAGAAACCCATCAGGGCTGTTTTGACCTGACCTATCTGTCTATGATCCCCAATATGACAGTAATGGCTCCCAAGAATAAATGGGAACTTTCCGATATGCTGAAATTTGCAGTGAAATATCAGGGCCCCATTGCTATCCGTTACCCAAGAGGTGAGGCTTATGATGGATTAGAAGAATTTCGGGCTCCCATTGTCCTGGGACGCAGCGAATTTCTTTTTGAAGGGGAAAAGACAGCCCTTCTTCCGGTGGGAAGTATGGTAAAGACCGGGGAGAAAGTGTACCGTCAGTTGAAGGAGGATGGGGAGAACCCGACTCTGATCAATGCCAGATTTGTAAAGCCCTTAGATGAAAAGATGCTGGACTTTCTGGCAGCCGGCCACAGCCTGATCGTTACAATGGAAGAGAATGTGAAGACAGGAGGCTTTGGTATGGCAGTAGCTGACTATATGCGGATGAACCATCCTCAGGTTCAGGTACTGATTTTTGCAGTGCCGGACCAGTTCGTGGAGCATGGAAATCCGGAAAAACTGAAAGAAAAACTGGGACTGGACCCGGTATCTATTTACGAGAAAATCAAGGAGGCCAGATAAATGAAAGAGCGTCTGGATGTCTTGCTGGTAAAGCGGGGCCTGGCGGCTTCCAGGGAAAAAGCCAAGGCAGTGATCATGGCTGGAAGCGTATTTGTAGACAATCAGAAGGAAGATAAGGCCGGCACTATGTTTCCCGATACGGTTCAGATTGAAGTAAGGGGAAATACCTTAAAATATGTAAGCCGGGGAGGACTGAAGCTGGAAAAGGCCATGACCCACTTCGGGCTGAGCCTGGATGGCTGTGTGTGCATGGATGTTGGTTCTTCCACGGGAGGCTTTACAGACTGTATGCTCCAGAACGGAGCAGTAAAAGTTTACTCCATAGACGTAGGCCATGGGCAGTTAGACTGGAAACTGCGGAACGATCCCCGGGTAGTCTGTATGGAAAAGACCAATATCCGCTATGTTACGCCTGAGGATCTGGAAGAAAAAGCAGATTTTTCTTCTATTGATGTGTCCTTTATATCCCTGACCAAAGTGCTGTCTCCTGTCTATGAACTGCTGAAAGACCAGGGACAGGTAGTCTGTCTTATTAAGCCTCAGTTTGAAGCAGGAAGAGAAAAGGTGGGAAAAAAAGGCGTAGTCAGGGATCCGGCAGTTCATCGGGAAGTTATAGAAAAAGTCACAGCCTTTGCCTCTGAGACGGGCTTTGCTCTGCTGAATCTGGAGTATTCACCTATTAAGGGGCCAGAGGGAAATATAGAATATCTTCTTCACCTCCAGAAAAAGCAAGAGGGGGTTCCAGAAGATGGAAATATAGACATAGATGGAATTGTGGCCCAGGCCCACAAAGAACTGGATAAATAGTTATGGATAATTTTTATATTATTGCAAACAGTGATAAAGACGAAGGACTGAAGATTGCTTCCCGGGTGGCAGGATACATAAAGAGCAAAGGAAAGAACTGCTATATCCGTCCTGCATCTACGGGGACCAGAGATAATCTTCATCACTATACGGACATAAATCAGATTCCTCAGGAAGTGGAATGTGTGCTTGTACTGGGAGGAGACGGAACCCTCCTGCAGGCGGCCAGAGATGTGGTCAGCCGGCAGATTCCTCTTTTGGGGATTAATCTGGGAACTTTGGGATATCTGGCAGAGATTGACAGCGGATCTATTGAACCGGCCCTGAATCATCTTATGGCAGATGAATATACCATTGAAAAACGGATGATGCTTAATGGGAAAGTATATCACCGGGGAAAAATGGTGGCAGAGGATGTGGCGTTAAATGATATTGTTATCGGAAGAGATGGCCCTATGGGAGTGACCAGGTTCCGAAATTATATCAACCAGGAATTCCTTAACGCTTATGCGGCAGACGGAATTATTATTTCTACGGCTACAGGCTCTACAGGATACAGCCTTTCAGCAGGAGGCCCTATTGTTTCCCCGGAGACCAATATCATGCTCATGACTCCTATCTCTCCCCACACCTTGAATACCCGGAGCATTATCTTCCCCGGCGAGGACGAGATTGGAGTGGAGATTGCTCAGGGAACTCACAGGGGAAATGGAAAGGCAGTGGCATCTTTTGATGGAGATACCAACATTGCCATGAATGTGGGAGACAGAATCGTGATCCGCCGGTCTGTAAAAGATACCAGGATCATTAAGATCAGTAACATCAGTTTTTTGGAGGTGCTCCGCACCAAGATGAGAGATTAGGAGGCAGATATGAAGATTGCCAGACATTCAAAAATTATAGAATTGGTCAATCATTATGATATCGAGACACAGGAAGAACTGGCTTCCAGGCTGAATGAGGCCGGATTTCGGGTGACTCAGGCCACTGTTTCCAGAGATATCCGGGAGCTGAACCTGACAAAAGTTGCAAAGCCAGGAGGAGGATCCAAATATATGGCTGTAACCTCTCAGGAAACTCCTGACGGAGAAAAATATATCCGGGTTCTGAGAGAAGCTTTTGTATCTATGGACGCGGCCCAGAATATCCTGGTGATCAAGACAGGAGTGGGAATGGCAAACGCAGCGGCGGTAGCCCTGGATCATATGAACTGGCGGGAAGTAGTGGGCAGTATTGCAGGAGACGATACTATTGCATGCTTCAGCAAAAGTCCTGAGGAAACATTGCAGCTTTTGAACAAAATAAAGAAAATCATCAATCAGTAAAAACGGGGTGGATCAGAGATGTTGGTGCATTTACATGTGAAGAACCTGGCGCTGATCCAGGAGGTCCAGGCAGATTTTGGACCGGGACTGAATATACTTACAGGAGAGACCGGCGCAGGAAAATCTATCTTAATGGGTTCCGTGAATCTGGCCCTGGGGCAGAAGATGTCCAGAGGCATGATCCGGGAAGGCGCACCTTATGCCCTGGTGGAACTGGTGTTTCAGGTAGATTCCTGTACAGAGGAAAAACTAAAAGAGCTGGATGTTTTTCCGGAAGAAGGTCAGGTTATCATAACCAGAAAGCTTATGGAAAATCGCAGCATCAGTAAAGTCAATGGAGAGGCCAGCACGGCAGGAAATATTAAAAAGATCGCAGCTCTTTTACTGGATATCCACGGACAGCATGAACATCAGTCCCTTCTTTATCCGGAGAAACAGATGGAGATTCTGGATGAATTCGGCGGCGGGGAGATTCTTGAAAAAAAAGAAGGAGTAAAAGGTTTTTACATAGAGTACAGCAGGCTGAAAAAAGAGCTGGAAAGCTATCAGATAGATGAAGAGCAGCGGCGGCGGGAAATGGGATTTTTGGAATATGAGATCCAGGAGATTTCCCAGGCCCAGCTGAAGCCAGGAGAGGACCAGGAACTGGAGACTGTCTACAGAAAACTTGCAAATGGAAAGAAAATAACGGAAGGCCTTGGCAGCGTATATCAGATTACCGGATATGAAGGAGAAGGGATGGGAGCCCAGATGGGAAGAGCCATGCAGAAAATTTCCCAGATCCGGGAATATGACAGTGAACTGGAAAATATTTACAGCTCTATGGAAGACATGGACAGTCTTCTCAACGATCTGAACCGGGAATTGTCCTCCTATCTTTCGGAATTTGTTTTTTCAGATGAAGAATTTCAGGAAACGGAGAACCGTCTGGACCTTATTAATCATTTAAAATCCAAATATGGACATACTATTGAGGAAATTCTTTCTTACCAGGGTGAAAAAGAGAAAGAACTGGAAAGACTGGAAAATTTCCAGGCCAGAAAAAAAGATTTGGAAAGAAGGCTGGAGGAGCAGGAGATGCTTTTAAAGAAAGCTTCCCAGGAACTTACCAGATGCAGAAAAGATTGGGCTTCTATGCTGGAGGAGAAGATTATCCAGAGCCTTCAGGACCTGAATTTCTTAAATGTGGAATTTCATATTTCTTTCAGGGAAAAAGAAAGTTATACAGCCCAGGGAAAAGACAGTATAACGTTCATGATCTCTACCAATCCGGGAGAACCGGTGCTGCCTTTGCAGCAGGTGGTATCAGGAGGAGAACTTTCCAGGATCATGCTGGCAATCAAGACTCTGCTGGCAGATAAAGACCAGACGGAGACCCTGATCTTCGATGAGATTGACACCGGGATCAGCGGCAGGACTGCCCAGAAGGTAGCAGAGAAAATGAAGGTTATCGGAGAGAATCATCAGGTTCTGTGCATTACCCATCTTCCGCAGATTGCTTCTCAGGCGGATTACCATTATCTTATAGAGAAAAATGTGGAAAATATGGAAACAAGTACCAGGATCCGCAGACTTTCTTATGATGATTCTGTAGAAGAGCTGGCCAGAATGCTGGGCGGCGCAAAGATAACCGATGCGGTTCTGCAAAATGCTGCAGAAATGAAAGATTTGGCACAGCAACAAAAAAATACAAGATTGAAATAGACAAAAGGTCACATAATAAAAAGGGTACACAGTAGTGTGTATCCTTTTTTCGTATAAAATTAAGAGAGGATGTGATTTTTTGTCGAAAAAACGTAATTATCGTCTCTTTCTTTTCGGATTTTTATTAGCGGACCTGATAGCTGCGGGAGTTCTTTCTCTGGAAGAACTTAAAGACAGGATACCGGATACGGTCTATATCCGGTATGGACAGGAGGAAGGCCTGGGGGATTCTCTGGATATTCCTCTGATAACCTATCCAGAGACCATTGACGTGTCGGACAGAGGAAGCTATCAGATTCCCTGCTCGCTCTTGGGAATGCTCCCCCTGAAGAATGTACAGGTAGAGACGGTAGAGGATCAGTGGGTCTGCGTTTCAGGAAATCCTGTTGGACTGTACATGGAGACTCAGGGTGTGCTCATCGTAGATACGGGAGAGATTACAAACCAAAATGGTATAGCCCTGGAACCTGCGGCAAACATTGTCCAGCCAGGAGACTATATCCTGGAGGTAAATGGAAAAACAGTTTCCAGAAAAAGAGAACTAATTGCAGAAATTGAAGACTGCCAGGGGGAGAATGTAGAGCTGGTGGTAAATCGAAAGGGAGAAGAGATTCCCCTGTCTCTGGAGCCTGTGCTTACCCAGGAAGAAAATTATAAGCTGGGAATTTGGGTAAGGGATAATACCCAGGGAATCGGTACTATTACCTATGTGGATGAGAAAGGCAGATTCGGAGCCCTGGGACACGGTATCAGCGACACAGACACAGGAGAACTTCTGGATGTATCGGGAGGCGAACTTTATCAGGCCCAGATCGTTTCTATAATCCGGGGAGCCCAAGGCGTTCCGGGAGAACTTTCTGGTTATATTGAATATGAAGACGAGAAAAAAATCGGAACCATAGAGAAAAATACAGATATCGGGATTTTCGGCCAGATTTTTTCTGACACCCAGATTTCTGGTGAAAAGGTGAAGATCGGATACAAACAGGAAGTAAAAAAAGGAAAAGCCCAGATTCTTATGCAGTTAGAGGGAAAGGTGGAATATTATGATATAGAGATCACAGATATATACAGCAGTCAGCAGGATACCAATAAATCTTTCCAGATACAGGTGACAGATCCTGAGCTCTTGGCAAAGACAGGAGGAATCGTTCAGGGAATGAGCGGCAGCCCGATCCTTCAGGATGGAAAACTCATCGGCGCGGTAACTCATGTTTTTGTTCAGGATTCTTCAAAAGGATACGGGATTTTCATTGAAAATATGCTGGAATAAATCCAAACACTCTGGGAAGAAAATATGAAATATGTCGAAAAAGAAGAAAAGTTATCAGAATATATCGCTAATTGTAGTATGATTTAGCTTGATTCTGAAAACCACAAATAATATAATACTAATAGTCTTTAGGAATGGCGATTCTAGAGGGCGCCCGTCATTTCCTGAAGAATATGGCAACAAATATATGGAGGATAAGTAATGGAGAAGTTAAATGTCGCTATAGCAGATGATAATGAAAAAATGTTAGATTTACTTGGAAACCTGATAAATGAAGACCAGGAGCTGGAGTTAGTAGGACATGCCAGCAACGGCGCCGAAATATACGATATTATTAAGGAAAAAGAGCCCGATGTAGTCCTTCTGGACATTATAATGCCCAAAGTGGACGGTCTGACTGTTATGGAACGGGTAAGCAAAGATGTTGAACTGAAAAAGCATCCGGCCTTTATCGTCGTTTCTGCAGTAGGACAGGAACAGATTACAGAGGACGCTTTCCAGCTGGGAGCCAATTATTATATCCTCAAACCCTTTGACAATGACATGCTTCTGTCCAGGATCAAACATATCCGCCAGGAGAAAGAAGGCAGAAAGAAAGACCTGCGGAAAGTAAATGCCTATGAAAACAGTACCAGTTATTATGAGAGAAATCTGGAAGCAGATGTGACCAATATCATACATGAGATCGGCGTTCCCGCCCATATAAAAGGATATCAGTATCTCAGAGATGCCATTATCCTTTCTGTAAACGATATGGAAATGCTCAATTCCATCACAAAAATCTTATATCCTACCATAGCGAAAAAGCATCAGACCACACCAAGCAGGGTAGAAAGAGCAATCCGCCATGCCATTGAAGTGGCCTGGAGCAGGGGGAAAATGGACACTATCGACGAACTTTTCGGATATACGGTAAGTACAGGAAAAGGAAAACCTACCAATTCAGAGTTTATCGCCCTGATTGCAGATAAAATCAGGCTGGAATATAAAAAATAACACAATATACCTGGATTCCTTTAAAAAATCACTTTTCTTTGCATAAAAAATGGGGTATAATATCGTTAGATTTAGTCCGAAAAGGACAAAGAATCAGAATGTCTGGCAAGGAGGGTATTTTAAGGTGAAAAAGATATTATTTGTGGCCTCAGAGGCAGTGCCTTTTATAAAGACCGGGGGATTAGCAGACGTTGTAGGCGCATTGCCCAAGTGTTTCGACAAAAACTATTTTGATGTAAGGGTTATTATTCCGAAATATTTATGCATGAAGGAAGAGTATAAAAACCAGCTTCAGTATATTACCCATTTTTATATGGATATTGGCTACAGAAGAGAATATGTAGGCATTATGCAGCTGGAATATGACGGTATTAAGTTCTATTTCATTGACAATGAATATTATTTTTCAGGATATCAGCCATACGGAGACATCCGTTTTGATATTGAAAAATTTGCCTTTTTCTCAAAAGCAGCTCTTTCTATTCTGCCTACCATTGACTTCAGACCGGACCTGATCCACTGTCATGACTGGCAGACCGGACTGATTCCAGTATACTTAAAAGACGGATTCCAGGACAGCCCCTTCTATCAGGGAATTAAGACAGTTATGACCATACATAACTTAAAATTCCAGGGAACCTGGGACATTAAGACCATCCGTGAGCTGACAGGACTGCCGGCTTACTTCTTTACACCAGATAAATTAGAGGCATACAAAGATGCCAATCTGTTAAAAGGCGGTCTGGTATATGCAGATGCCATTACCACTGTAAGCAATACTTATGCAGAGGAGATCAAGACGGAATTCTACGGAGAAGGCCTTGACGGACTGATGAGAGCCCGCAGCAATGACCTCAGGGGTATTGTCAATGGTCTGGACTATAATGAGTGGAATCCGGAAACAGATCCTATGATCGCAAAGAACTTTAATGCCAAGACCTTCCGGAAGGAAAAGGTAAAGAATAAGACGGCCCTCCAGAGAGAGCTGGGATTAAACGAAGATCCAAAAGCTATGATGATCGGTGTCGTATCCAGGCTTACAGATCAGAAAGGATTCGACCTGGTGGCTTATGTAATGGATGAACTGTGCCAGGATAACGTACAGATCGTAGTTCTGGGAACTGGCGAAGAGCGTTATGAGAATATGTTCCGTCATTTTGCATGGAAGTATCAGGGCAAAGTATCTGCCAATATTTTCTATGACAATGCACTTTCCCACAGGATTTATGCTTCCTGTGACGCTTTCCTTATGCCGTCCCTTTTTGAGCCCTGCGGCCTGAGCCAGCTGATGAGCCTTCGTTATGGAACCCTTCCTATTGTAAGAGAGACCGGAGGTTTGAAAGATACCGTAGAGCCTTATAATGAATATGAGAGCACCGGCACCGGATTCAGCTTTAAAAATTACAATGCTCATGAGATGCTGGGAACCATTCGTTATGCGGAAGGCGTATACTACGATAAGAAGAGAGAATGGAATAAAATGATTGATCGGGCCATGGCAAAAGATTTCTCCTGGAATAATTCTGCAAAACAGTACGAGGAGATGTACAATTGGCTGATCGGAGGTTGAACATAGAAAATTAAAAATGGGCTGCTGCATTTAACATATGTTAAGAGTGAAGGACTCTGGAACTTTGTTAAAGGCGGCAGTTCTTTTTATCCTGATTTATGGAGCCTATTTCTTACTTACCTATTTTGGCAGCAAAAGGATTATCCGAAATCCTTAATGTCACATAAAAATCCGGATTTTTGTCATACTAACTGTGGAAACTAAATTTAAGGAGGAAAAGATCATGACAGAAATTTCGGTATTAGACCTTCAGAATCTTCGTCATCTCATTGGTGGTTTTGACACTACCCACTGTAAAATGCAGGACTACGCCCATGAGGCTCAGGACCCTCAGGTGAAGCAGTTTTTCCAGAAATCAGCCCAGTCTGCTCTGGAGAGCAAGCAGCAGCTTATGAAATTTTTACAGTAGGAGGTGGAGAAGATGACAGATAAGACAATGGTGGCAGATACTTTGGCAGGGATCAACGGCGAATTGGTACGCTACGGAGAGATGATCTCTCAGACAGAGAATTCCCAGTTAAAACAGGTGCTGAAACAGATGCGGAACCAGTGCGAAATGTCTCAGGAGGAAATCTATCAGATTGCCAGAGCCAAGAGCTATTATGTTCCAGCAGCCTGTGCAAAACCTGAAGAAGTAGCCCATGTGCGTTCTGTGCTCAGCCAGCCTGCTGTTCAGTAAGAAAAATCCGAAAACCATAGGGATAAGAAAAAGTCCTTTCCTCTTTTTGGGGGGAGAGGGCTTTTTTCACAGTTTTCAACAGGATTGAAAAGAGGATTTTTGGTGATTTTCCTGGGATTTACAGGGGACTTTGGGACGTGTTATAATTTTCATAAACATATCAGAGAAATACATTCTATATTCTCAGAGAAGGTACAGAGCACCTCTTCCTCACAGCTCAGGCTCTTTCCGGATTCCCCCGGTTCCCAGATAAATACCCCTCTAACACAGGTAAAGAGTAAAAGAAACAGTTGACAATCCCTGAAAACTATACTATCATTGGATACATAGGCGAACATAAGTTCGTAGAAGGAAACAGCGAAATAAAAGGAGAAGAAAAATGGCACAGATGGTGAAAGAAGATAAATTAAAGGCATTAGATGCCGCTCTTGGACAGATAGAGAAACAGTTTGGCAAAGGCTCTGTGATGAAACTGGGAGATTCTGCAGCCAACATGAACGTGGAGACAGTTCCTACAGGCTCACTGAGCCTGGATATCGCTTTGGGCATGGGCGGGGTTCCAAAGGGAAGGATCATTGAGATTTACGGACCGGAGTCCAGCGGTAAGACCACAGTAGCTCTTCATATGGTGGCAGAAGTGCAGAAAAGAGGAGGCATTGCCGGATTCATTGACGCAGAGCATGCTCTTGATCCGGCTTATGCCAAAAATATCGGCGTAGATATTGATAACCTGTATATATCACAGCCGGACAACGGAGAGCAGGCCCTGGAGATCACAGAGACTATGGTCCGCTCCGGAGCTGTGGATATCATTATCGTGGACTCTGTTGCCGCACTGGTACCCAGGGCAGAGATTGAGGGAGATATGGGTGATTCCCATGTAGGACTCCAGGCAAGACTGATGTCTCAGGCTCTGCGTAAACTGACTGCCCATATCAGCAAGTCAAACTGTATCGTGATCTTTATCAATCAGCTTCGTGAGAAGGTAGGCGTGATGTTCGGAAATCCGGAAGTAACTACCGGTGGCCGGGCTCTGAAATTTTACTCTTCTGTCCGTATGGATGTAAGAAGGATCGAGACACTGAAACAGGGCGGAGAGATGGTAGGAAACCGTACCAGGATCAAAGTAGTGAAGAATAAGATCGCTCCTCCTTTCAAAGAGGCAGAATTTGATATTATGTTTGGAGAAGGCATTTCCAAAGAAGGTGATGTGCTGGATTTGGCAGCAGACCTGGGAATCGTAAATAAAAGCGGCGCCTGGTATGCTTATGATAATGCCAAGATCGGACAGGGACGTGAAAACGCAAAGAAATATCTGAAAGAAAATCCTGCTGTTCGCGAAGAGATTGAGAAAAAGGTGAGAGAGCATTACGGACTGGCTGTAGAGGAAGGAACTGAAACAGCAGGGAAGGAAGCGCCGGCTCAGGAAACTCTCCCTCTTGATACAGAAGAAGCATAAGGAGAATGCAGATGACTGTTACAGAGATCAGACCTGTGACAAAACAGAAATATCAGATAGAAGTGGAAGGCCATTCGCCTTTTGTCCTGTATAAAGGAGAAGTATTCCGGTACCATATAGAGAAAGACCGGGAAATTTCCCCGGAAATATACAGGGAGATTATAGAAGAAGTGCTGACAAAGAGAGCAAAGCTCAGAGCTCTGCATCTTTTGGAACAGGGAGACAGGACAAAAAAAGATCTGGAAGAAAAGCTTCTGAAAAACGGATATCCTCCGGAAGCTGCAGAAGCGGCGCTGGCCTATGTGGAATCCTTCCACTATATTGATGATAAAAGGTATGCCCTGTCTTATATTCAGAACCAGAGCGGAAGGAAAGGCCGGGCCAGGATTCAGATGGAGCTTCGCAGAAAAGGTGTTCCTCAGGAATATATTGACCAGGCCTTTCAGGAAATGGAAGAAGAGACGGACACGGAAGCTGTGATCCGGGAACTTGTTCAGAAGAAGCGAAGAGGGCAGGGGCCCATGGATGAAAAAGAGAAGCAGAGGCTTTACGGATTTCTCCTTCGCCGGGGATTTTCTACTTCAGATATCCTCTCTGTATTGAGAGAATTTTCGGAAGATGATGAAGGGAACCTGACATAGGGTTCCCTTGTATAAAATATACATAGACC